>CAVGUB010000111.1:0-143369 GCA_963632375.1 Phocaeicola dorei
CAAGTGATTTTGGTTCACTTAGTCTACGTTCGAATCGTAGTATCTCAACTAATAATTTTTTAGATTATGTTTAAATTATATAAAACTTATAATAAAGTACAACACATTTTTGTTAAACCTCGAATTAGATTTAATATCTATTATGGTTTAAATACTAAACATTTTGGGTTTACATATAATCCAAAATATGTATATATTCCAACATATAGTAATATGATTAAAGTTACTAAAAATGGAAAAACTTATTACGAACACTCTTTACATAAGTTAAAATCAGGATTCAGATTTTATAGATATCAGTGGAGAAGTAACATTCGTAAAAAACTTCGAAAATTTGGTTTGGGTTGGTTTAAACCAACTTTTAAAATTCCAGATTTTTTAGTATTTGATATCAAAAATTGGGATCTTCAATGGAAATCAAAATATAGTGATTACAGATATGAAAATGCGCCATTATTTGAAATTACTTTATTTGGAATTTCATTTAGCTGGTCTTTACATGCACCAATAGACTCATTTTATTTTGATGATGATTATTGGGAATGTATTTTAACTTATATACATAACGATTTAGATTCAATTAAAGATTTAGATAAAATAATGGGAACTTATATAGCAAGTTCTAAAACAGGAGAAATAAAGGATTATGTTTTAAATCTTGCTTTTTTAAAAGAACCCTATAAAACTATTGTATCAACATCACGACAAAATGTCTAAAATTTCAATTAATGATTTAGATAAGTATGAAGATGTAGATTCTTTTGAACACATCAAATCAAATCATACTAACAAAAAAATTGAGCGTAAAAGAACGAAAGTAAATAAACGCAAAAATTATATAGATATTTCTGAATTTGAAAATGAAGATTGATAATTTTTTTAATTGGTTTAAGAATTTATTTAATAAAGAGGAAACAATTAATCAAATTCAACCTAAAACAATAAATACGATTGAAATATATGATGATGTTTGAGTCAAAGAAGATGATATATTATACAAAGGTTGGATTTCAAATAAATCTAATAGCATAATTGAAGTTGTAGTTGAAAAATATGATGGAACTTTAAAAGAAGAAACTTTTCATATTAAAAGGCCATTAACTACTTCTATATTAGAAGATGATAATAAAATATTAATTTTAGACAGAGAGGCTATAAATTAGTCTCTCTTTTTTATTATGCAAGAAGAAAAATCTTATTTATGGATATTTACAACTCCATTGGTTATTACAGCAATATTGATTCTTTGTAAGATTACGGGATTATTACACATTTCTTATTGTGTTGCTACATTTTTTATTTGGTTTCCAATCTTTCTCGTGGTTCTTTTTGAATTATTTTTATTGTTTTGTGTTGGTTGTTGTGTTTTGTTTTATTTAATAAAGACATTATATGATATCAGATAAAGAATTATATGATTTGGATGATTTAACAATTATCCCAAGTGTAATATCATCTATAGAACATCGTAGGGATTGTAATTGTTATATAAACAATACTTTACCTTTGTTTACTGCTCCAATGAATTGTGTTGTTAATGTTGAAAATGCACACAAATTTGAGCAATTGGGTATAAATGTTATAATTCCACAAGGTGTTTCTTTAGAAAAGCGAATCGAACTATGTACGACATATTTTGTTGCAGTTAATTTATCCGAACTTGAAAATGAAATTCTTACACTTGATTTGGAAGATAGAAAACAAATTAAAATATGTGTGGACATTGCTAATGGACATATGCAAAAATTGTTAGATTTATGCAAACAAGTAAAAACAAAGTTTGGTCCCCAGATTAAATTAATGGCAGGTAATATAGCAAATCCACTTACTTATTTGAAATATGCTAATGTGGGTATTGATTACGTCCGTGTTTCTATAGGAAATGGTGGAGCTTGTTTAACTTCTGTTCAAACTGGAGTTAATTATCCTATGGGGAGTCTATTAGCTGAAATTAAACTAATTAAAAATGAATTAGGACCAGGTGCACCATATATAGTTGCAGATGGAGGTTTTAATTCATATTCTCGAATAATTAAAGCATTGGCATTAGGTGCTGACTATGTTATGTGTGGCAAGATATTTGCACAATCTATGGAAGCGTGTGGTCCAACAACTCGTATTGGAAATAAGACATTTCGTGATTATTATGGAATGTCAACAAAACGAGCACAAAAAGAACTTGGTAAAGTAAAACTACATACTTCTGAAGGTACTGATAAGAAAGTAGAAGTTCTATATAATCTTTCAACATGGGTTGAAAATTTTATAGATTATCTACAATCTGCAATGTCATATTGTAATTCTCCTGATTTGGAGACTTTTCAACAATCCGTTTTACAACCAATTTCTTCACATACAAGATTATCTTATATAAAGTAATATGAAAACTTCTAAAACAAATAAAAACTCTAAGAACATTCCTTGGAGATTTAATTTAAATGTTGAAACACTTGAAAATTGTTTAAATCAAACATTTAATAGTGGAACTGAACAATGATTATGTGAAATAAAGAATGATACATCTGTTTCACATTTATCAGCATTTAATAAATCTAAAATTAAATCTTTTGATAAAGATATACTTTTAGATTATTTGTTTTATTTAGGTTATAAAGTTACACTGCTTAACAAAATAGATAAAACTTTCATTGTTGTTAATTATAAATGCAAATACTAAAATTTTGTAAATTCAAATTTTATTCGTATATTGTATTTCGGTAATCGCTTCCGTTAAAGCGATATTTGGGTTTGTCGTTCAACGGTTAGGACAATGGTCTTCAAAATCATCTATATGGGTTCGAATCCTGTCAAGCCCGCTTTTTATCTTCCCAATCTTATTAAAGTTTTTACTTTAATAGGGTTGGGTTGTTTTATTTTAAATAAATATGGACAAAAAAGATTTAGATGAAAAAATAATTGAATTAAGAGAAAGAGGTAAAACTTATCAAGAAATTCAAAAAATGTTAGGTAATCCATCTAAAAAGTATATTCGTAATGTTTTATTAAATCACAATCCTGATTTAATAAATCTAGATGTTAATTCTGGGAAATTACCTTCCCAAAAAAGAATTTCTCTAGAAGAAGGTGAATTACGATATAGATGCATTAGTTCTAACAAATGGGAATATAATCTTCAAGGTGAAGATTATAAATTTTATATAAAAGATAATTTTCTTTATATAGTTGATTCAGATAATTTTGAAATGAAATTTTCAGACTTAGATGAAACATTACAAAAACAATTTTTAAACGAAATTCATTATGCAAATTTCTAAAGAACAACTTCTTACGTCATTTGACTCAGGTGTAATTAGGTATCCAAAATTGTATATTAATCTATTTGGTAAAATACCAAATGATTATATAGTTCAGATAAATTCAGATACACCTTTTGATTTATCTAAATTTGATTTTTCTAAAGTAAAAGAAATTTTTCCTGATTGTATTCTAGTAAATAATACAATAATTGATGAAAGTATTATTTCTAGTGTAGAACAAAAACCTCAAAAGGTTTTTTATTCTGAAGTAGAAAATCAGGTTTATACCGATAAAATAATTATTATCTGTGATATTGGAATCTTCATTTTAACAAATGATACTATTGCATTATATAACAATGTTAATAATCCAGAAAAATATGTAAAACAAGTTAGAGATATTCTTCCTTTACAAAATACAGTTGCTAAAGAAGCAAATGTCCAACTTGTAGTGTATAATCAAGAATACTATACTGTTGATGCTGCCATTGAACCACAATCTATCAATCTTGAAGAAAATTATAATGACGATTTCATTCCCATTTATAAGGATATTGAAAAGTTTCTTACAGATAGAAAAAGTGGTTTGATTGTTTTAAGAGGTGAAGTTGGAACCGGTAAAACCAATTTAATCAGACATTTAACAACTTCCTTTCCTACAAAATATACTCTTATTACTACATCAGTTGCAGAACATTTAGCATCTCCAGAATTTATGTCATTTATGTTGGAACATAAAGATAATGTATTTATTTTGGAAGATTGTGAACAGATTCTTGTAGATAGAACTGATGGAAATTACAGTAATGCAATTTCAAATATCTTGAATATATCAGATGGTTTAATGTCTGATGTTTTTAATATAAAATTCATTTGTACTTTCAATGCTGATATTTCTAAAATTGATAAAGCACTTTTAAGAAAAGGTCGTTGCTTTGTAAATTATGAATTTAAACCATTGGAAGCAGAAAAGGCAAAAGTTCTTCTAAATAGACAGAATATATATTTGGATGAATATAGACCAATGACTTTATCAGAAATCTACAATTATCAAGATACAGATTGTAAAGGAGAGGAAACCAAAATTGGATTTTAATTATGCCTGCTAAAGAAATAATTTCAGGAGAAAAAGCAAAAGAGTCCCTTTTAAAAGGTATAAATCAACTTGCTGACGCAGTGAAGGTTACACTTGGTCCTAAAGGACAATGTGTAATTATAGGGGAACCTAATAAGTCACCAAGGGTAACAAAAGATGGTGTAAGTGTTGCAAAAGAAGTTGAATTAGAAGACCCTTTTGAAAACATTGGTGCTCAACTAATTCGTGAAGCTGCAACTAAAACACTAACTACTTGTGGTGATTCTACAACTACTTCTACAATTCTGGCTCAAAGTTTAATTAATTATTTTAATGATGCGATTAAATCAAATGAATTTAATCCAGTTAAATTGAGGCAAGAATTAGATGTTATATCTAAAGAAATTGTAGAAAAGATTAAAGAAAAATCTATTTCTTTGGGAGAAAATGATATTACAAATATTGCAACAATCTCCACCAATAATGATAAAGAACTAGGTACTTTAATTGGTGAAACATTTAAACAGATTGGAAATGATGGTATAATTACAGTAGAACCTTCTACAAATATCAATACTCGTGTTGAAACAATCAATGGTATGCAATTTGATAGAGGTTACGTTGCACCACATTTTAATACTGATTATATTAAGGATTGTTGTGTTCTCGAAAACCCTTATATTTTAATTACTGATCAGAAAATTAATTCTATGCGACAGATTGCACATATTCTTAATAACGTTATTAAAGAGAATAGAGCTATTCTTCTCATTGCGCAGGATTATGACGATGAAGTAATTGAAACTTTGAAATTAAATAAACTTAATGGTACATTAAAGGTATGTGCTATTAAAAATCCGTCATTTGGAGAATATCGTAAATATGTACTTGAGGATTTATCCGTTCTTACAAATGGAGGAAATATATCTTATGATTCAGCCGTTGAACTTGAAGATGCGACAATGTCTATGTTAGGTACTTGTGCTAAGGTAACTGTAACAAAGACAACTACCACAATTGTTAATGGTAAATGTGATAAAGATGAACTTGATGCTAGAATTGAATCAATTCGGGAAACTATTAAGAAACTTGAAGAAGATTCAACAATGGATGATAGTTTTCTTCTTAAATTTCACAAAGAACGATTGGCAAAATTAACCGGAGGTATTTCTGTTATTTATGTTGGTGGTGTAACTGAAATCGAAATGCAAGAACGTAAAGATAGAGTAGAAGATGCAATTGCCGCAACTAAAGCCGCTATTGAAGAAGGTGTTGTATTAGGTGGAGGTTTAACTTATTACAACATTGCTAAAAGTTTTAACCCTGTAAATTATACAGCTGAAAGACGTTTTGTAGTAGAGGCTATTATGGCATCTTTGAAAAAACCTATCAATCTCATTCTTGAAAGTTGTGGTTTGCAATTAGAAGATGTTTCTTTTAAACTAACAGATACACAAGGATTTGATGCTAAAGAGGAATGCTTTGTTGATATGTATAAAGCTGGAATTATAGACCCGACTAAAGCAGCTCGTTTGGCATTTGAAAATGCAGTATCTGTTTGTAAACTATTCCTCAGTACACAAGTGGTCATTACTCCAAAAATTATTAATTTTCCAACATTTTAACAATGAAAGATGTAATTTATTTGACAGATCGTCCTTCTCCTCAGAAAAAGTGGCTAGAAAAAGAGAAAGATGTTAAAAATGGTACTCAGTTTAGAGTAAAATCTGTATGGCCTGGAGCACCAGAATTCGATAGTTATAGTCGAATCGGTTATGATGATAACAATAACATTATTTTCATCGATTTTGATGGAGGTCCATTTCTTCGTAAAGAATGTAAATATCTTGATTACAAAATCGAAGATATCTTTAATGACGGTGAGGGATTAAAAATTGTCTTATCTGATGTTAACCATAGTTAATCTTTGTCTATTAATTATTTCTGCTTATATAATAGGAACACAAAGAGCTGAATCAGGTAAAGATGTGGGATTTAGAACATTAGCACTTGTTATGTTAGGTGCATTTGCTTTTACAAAATGTGCTTTTGATAATAACAATGTTGTAGATTATCACGTTATTGCCCAAATAGTCTCTGGTGTTTCTTTTATAGGAGCGGGGTTAATTTTTAAGGATAAAGGAGTACATAATTTAACAACTGCTGTTTTAGTTTGGACAATGGTTGCAGTTGCAATCTTATTTGCCCTAAATAAAACATCACTTGCTTTATTATTTGTTCTTATTATTTGGATAATTGTAACACTAAAGAAAAAGGATTATGGAAACATTTAGGTATTATTATTCAGACGAATGTTTTATTGAAACACAAAAAGGACTTGTATATGAAGGAGATTTATATCCTACATCATTAGTTTCTTTGATTAGAAAAAATGGTCCAAGACTAACTATATGTGGATATTATAATTCTGATGAAAATACAATTTCTTTTGGAGTTAGTAGATGTTCAGAAAAAGATACTTTTAACAAGAAAAAGGGTAGAGAACTAGCCAAATATAGAGCAATGTCAAATCCTTATATAGTTAGGGATGTTGAGGGAAATAAATATGATTTATTTATTTCACAATGTCTGGATATAGAGCAACGCCTTTTATTTAATTGTCATATTAAATTTTAATGGATAATTATGAAGCATATTGTGATGGATCTTATCAAGACTCTATAAAAAGTGGTGGTTGGTCTAGTATTATTTTATGTAATGGAAAGATAATTAAGAAATTATATCAAGGTTTAAAAAATACTACAAATAATAGATGTGAAATTTTAGGGGTTTTAGAAACATTAAAGTATTTTAAAGAACCTGTAAACATTACAATATATTCTGATTCACAATATGTTGTCGGTAGTATTAATTCTAAATCTGTATTTAAGTGATTTGATGAACAAGATTATTCTAAAAAAAATCTTGATTTATGATTTCAAGTTATTGAATTACTTAAATTTCATAATGTAACAATGATTTGGGTTAAAGGTCACGAAAATACAGATTTAAATAATAAAGCCGATATGTTATGTGTTCACGCAGCACAATGTTTAAATATTCCAACAGATGAGATTAATAAATTTAACATTCAAGAAGTTAGGTAATCATTGGTATCTTGATATAGTACATAATTATCCAAATGAATTGATATTAGATCCTACCATTGATAGATTTTTATCTTATCTTGATAAGAATAATGATGGTATATTAACTAATATATCTTTAGTTGAACAATCTGGGTTTATTAACCCAGATGGTTTACTTCAATTTAAAGATTCTGATCTCTTACGTTACTTTACGACAAATGATAATTTTGTGATGACTTTATATATTAATAATCACAAACTTAGCATCACAAGTAATCTATATTTTTTGCTCGAACAAGCATATAATTTAGACTTACACGAAGTAGCGTATTGTATAACTATTATTTAATGTGGGTAAATTAATAACAATACACGTAAAATTACTTGCATTTTCTCAAGCAACTTATAGTAATTATATTTTTCAAAATTTATCAGAACCTGAAAAGAGTTTTGATAGATATATTTCTGTTATTAAACTTCCAAATTGAGAGGATTTTAATCTTAAAAAGAATTGTTGTGGTTTCTTAACGTATGAACTTGCTAATGCTGGCGAGGAATACTATAACAACAAAACAGATAAAATAGAAAAATATAAATACACAGCAAACTATTTAATAAAATTTATAAATGAAGATCAAAAACAAGAAGATATAAACACAAAATTTTAGATATGTCAGAAAATACACACACAGAATTTGGTGAGAAACTCGCTAATGCAATAAATGCTAAAAATAATGATATTAATCAAATGGTATGAAAAACAAAAGAAGGTGAAGAAATCCGACTAATGGATATGGATGCAGCTTACCTTCAAACTGTTTACAACCATTGCATTAGTATGTTGTTTAATACTGACAAAGGCACACCAGGCAAGTATCAAATCAAAAAGAATATTAAAACGTTTATTAATCATTGTAATGCAGAACTTCTTAAAAGATTTTTGCTTTATGAGAGTAATATCCCATTTCTTAAAACTCCACTAGATTTGGTTAGAGCAATTAATGAATTTAAAAAGGCTAAATCATTGAGAGAAACAGATACAGTTGATAATATGTTTGAACATCTTCCAGTAGAATACGAATCTGTAACATTTGAAGATTTGATTGCTGCTTGTTTGGATAGACTTGAAATCATCAATAGAAATATGATTTCAGAAAACTTCATTCTTTCACAAGGAGTTTGGCTAACTGATTCTGAAAAAGAAGAACTCAATGAAAAAGATTCTAGTAAATCGTGATTGGATATTGTTAAAGAAAAACTAATGATACCTAATGCTAGACTTAGAACAAACTCTAAAGGATTTTCATATAATGAATTAAGGCTCTTGATTCATCTTCCTATAAGTCCTAAAATAACATCTCTTCCAACTGAAACTCTTAAACTTTTTAGAGATAAAGTATTTTTGCTTTTGGATATTAATACTGATTTCTTTATTAAGAAATGGGAAACAATTAAATCCAACATTGAAAAAGTAGCAGATTATAAACATTTTATGCTTAAAGTAAAACATTTTAATGAAAATTAAAGGAAAAACTGTTTTTGTTTATGATATAGAAGTTTTTCCAAATCTTTTTACTTGTGCAATAAAGAATACTGAATCAAAGAAACAAGGTGTTTATGAAATTTCAGAACGAAAAAATGAATTACCAAAAATACTAAAAACATTCACAGATAAACGTATATTTTGGGCAACTTATAATGGAATTCATTATGATAATGTGTTAATTTCTTATATACTTATGAATTATCAAGAGTTAATTCAAAAACCTATATGAGAAATAAATAAAATACTCAAAGATATGAGTGATTTAGTTATTAACACACAAGAAAATCCCGCAAGTTGAAAAAAATATAAATATTCTGGATTAATTGATGGTATAGATTTGTTAACTATGTTATTTTCATCTAAATTAAGAGTTGGATTGAAAGAATTACAAGTAACAATGAATTATCATAATGTTCGAGAATATGAAGGTGATTTCTCTAAACCTGCTCCAATATCTGATTTTGAAAGTATTATAGCATATAATTATAATGATGTTAATAGTACTGAAGAATTACTATATCGATTGCAAAAAGATATAGATTTACGATTAGGTATTGAACAAGAATATGGAGTTAATGTTTTAAGTATGGATGGTGTAAGTATCGGAAAAGAAATCTTAAAAACAAGATATCTTCACGATACAGGTAAAACTTGAAATGACATTAAAGATTTAAGAAGTCCTTGTGAATATATTGAATTAAAGGATGTTATAATCCCTACTTTGACATATAAAACAAAACAACTTCAAGATCTTTTAGAAAGAATGAAAAAACTTACACTTCATCCTGGTTATGAAAGATGAAGTGAAACATTTGATTTTTTTGGAACAATTGTAAATATTGCAGAGGGTGGAATCCATTCGGTCAATCAACCTGAAATTATTATTCCAAAAGAAGATGAAACCCTCATTGACTGAGATGCAGCCTCACTTTATCCGAGTCTATTAATTGAATGAGGTTTTTATCCCCAACACCTAGGAATTGAATTCCTTGAAACTTATAAGAACATTAGAAAAGAACGTCTTGAAGCAAAACATAATGGAAATAAAGTTAAAAATGAGACTTTAAAACTTTGTTTAAATTCGGTAACAGGTCTTATGCAAAGTGAATACTCTTGAATGTATGCTCCTAAAGATGTTTATAAAATTAGAATTAACGGACAATTGTTATTACTAAAGTTAGCAGAAATGTTAATAACTGTAACTAATTGTAGGATAGTGCAATATAACACTGATGGAATTTTTGTTCTTATAAAGAAAAATCAACTTGAAAAGGCCAATCAAGTTATTAAAGAATTTGAATCTTTTTCAAGACTTTCTATGGAAGGCGAAGAGTTTGAAGCATTCTATCAATATGCTATAAATGATTATATTGCAGTTCATAAAGGTTATACTGAAACTAAAGACCCTAAATTGATAAAAACTAAAGGATTGTTTATCAATAAAGTATCTTTAGGTAAAGGAATGGCACCACAAATCATAGCAGAATGTCTTTTACAATATTTTGTAAACGGAGTTCCTGTTGATAAAACATTGTATGATTGTAACGATATTACTAAATTCTTAACTTATAAAAAGGTTAAAAAGGAATTTTCAGTTGAATATAATAAACAATTACTACCACATATCAATCGTTATTATATGTCTACTACAGGCTATAAAATACGTAGATGTGATGTGGACCCTGTAACAGGTAATCGTACAAATTATGCAGATTTATGTGCTACTTCAAGTGTAACTATTTTTAATGAACTGAAACCTATTAATCTAAAAGATGCACATATAAACTATAGATGATATAAAAACGAAATCTATAAAATTATATATGCACTTGAAGATAGTTTAAATGCAACATTGTTTGATGGATAGAACTCAACGTCAAAAACTTGGTATTAAAAAATGAGTAAATGCAAAGTGTTCAGCATCATTATGTTATGCTACAGGTGTAGGTAAAACTAGGACAGCATTAATGGCTATCGAATTGCTTTTAAAACATAAAAATGATGCATATATCATTGTTTGTGTTCCTACTCAATTTTTAAAAGACCAATGAATTGGTGAATTGATAAAATACGGTTTAACTAATAATTGTGATGTTATTATTATTAATACAATAATAAAAAACAAATATACTTGTGATTTATTAGTAATAGATGAGACGCATAGAGTAGCTTCTGATACCTTTAAGCAAATATTTGATACTGTAACATTTACGTTTATCTTATGTTTAACTGCTACAATGGAACGATTAGATGGAAAAGAAGTAATTATTAAACAATATGCTCCTGTATGCGATACAATTACATTACAAGAAGCAATTAAAGAAGGTTGAGTTTCTCCTGTTAAAAATTATCTTGTAAAACTAAATGTAGATTTAACAGAGTATAAAGAAATCGATCGAAAGTTTAATAGTTATTTTGCCTTCTTTGAGTGAGATTACAATGTTGCAATGAAATGTTTGCAAGACTGAAAGTTTCGTAATGGTTACGCTAAACGTTTAGGGGTTGCTCCTAAAACAGTATTAGCACAAAGTGCACAATGAATGAAATGTTTACACTCTAGAAAAGATTTTATTGAAAATCATCCTAAAAAAATAGAAGTATGTAGACAAATTCTTGATGCACGAAAGGATAAAAAATGTATAACTTTTTGTCCTACTATCAAATTTGCTGAAAGTATAAAAAGAGGTGAAACTTTACATTCAGGTAAGAAAGAATCTGAAAATAGAAAAACTATTGAAGAATTTAATAAAGCCTCTAACGGAGTTTTAAATTCAAGTAAAGCCCTTAACGAAGGAGTTGATTTAAAAGGACTATCTGTCGGTATTCGTATGAATATAAATAGTTCTAAAATCACTTCTGTACAGCAAAATGGTAGAATATGCCGTTTTGAACCTGGTAAAACTGCTGAAATGTTTACTATTGTAATCGCAGGTACACAAGAACTTAAATGGTTTAATAATAGTAATACATCAGATTATATTGTTATTGATTCACCAGAAAAACTTAATAAAGTTTTAAATTATGAAGAAATAGAATCTCGTACAAGAGATTTTGTTTCAGATATTACTTATAGATTTTAATAATTACTATGTACACGTAACAGTAAAAAACATAGAAAAGTTAAATAGATTAAAATTAATTTATTTAAACTTTTGGATTTAAAAACAATTTTAAACATAATGGGAGAATATCATCTAACTGGTGAAGAACTCCTATTAATTTATATCACCTATCTTGGTAGGGATGAAAATGATAACCATACCGAGTATTTTAACAAATGGTTTATAGATGGAGGTAAGGATAGATTAAGAAGTCTATTTAACTCTCTAAAAGAAAAAGGGATTATATTAAAATCATATGAATGCGATTCTTGAAATTGTAATGATATCGAATTTAATAAAATCTTTTTAAAGAAATGGTTTAAAGAATCTTGTATTATGGGTTCTGAATTATTCGATACATATCCAAAAAGTCTCGAAATAAATGGAAAAATAGTTCCATTAAGAGATCCTTCTAAGAAGTTTAACACTCTAGATGAGTTTTATTTTTGATATAGTACTAATATAGGTCATAACCCAGAAACACATAAACGTGTAATGGATATTTTACATTGAGCTATAGATAACAACTATATTAATTTTACACTCACTAATTTTGTTGGGAATCATCAATGAGAAATGCTTGAAGAATTGAAAAACAATCCGAAAGTAATTCCAACTGCTAATAATATCTGTATTGTTGATGAATAATGTAGATATTTTATATAAATTGATTGAAAACGGAAAGGAAGGAAAAAACATTGGATATAGTACAGGTATTCAAAAATTAGATGAGTATGTAGGTGGAATTAGACCTGCCGTATATACTCTAATTTTTGGACTTTCTGGGGCTGGTAAAAGTGCCCTAGCTCTATATAGTTATATATATAGACCTTTGAAAGATAATCCTGATAAAGACATAAAACTTATATATTACAGTTTGGAAATGGGAGCTGAGATATTATTATCAAAACTTTTATGTCTTTATATTTACGAAGAATTTGGGAAAATTATTCCTTATACTAATCTGATGTCATGACAAAATCCACTTTCAGAAGAAGATTATGAATATGCTTTAAAAGGAAAAGAGTGATTAAAAAGTATTGAAAAGAAGCTAATCATTTATGATAAGGCTTTAAATAACAAATCTTTTTATCATTCGATTATGACCTTATTGGAAGAATGAGGTACTTTTGAAGAAGTTGAAGGTGGTAATCGAACTATTTATATCAAAAACAATCCAGAACAATTAGTCCAAGTTGTTATTGACCATATAAGTTTGGTTACTCCTGTTGACGGACATACACGTAAAGCAGAAATGGATTTAGTTTCGTCTTATTGTGTTTCTATTCGTGAAAAATGTAGAGTTGCTTTTGTAATTCTTCAACAAGAGAATCGTAATTCTGCAGATATGGATAGAGTCAAAGCCAAAATGACAGAAAGTTCCGCAAATGACCTGAAAGATTCAGGAAATATGCTTAATGACTGTGAAGTATGCATAGGTGTTTATTTTCCACTCAAATTCAAAGTAAAAAATCATCTAGGTTATCCTATTATCTGTGAGGATAGTGGCCAACAAAATTCTTTTTTAGGACTTCGAGATAGATATCGAAGTTTGTGTTTGATAAAAAATAGGTATGGTGTTTGTGATAAACAAATACCATCTAACTTTTTTGGAGAACTTGGAATTTTTAAGCAATTACCTCCAGCTAAAACGATAACTGATTTTAAACCATTCCTTTCTTTAAACTATATACCAGAAGATCCAATTAATTCTCCAACAATGGAGATTAAAAAAGAAATAAAATATTCGTTCTAATATGGCTATTACATTACCTACAACAAAAATTCCTGCTGAAACTCAAGATCCTAAGTACTTGATACTCTTTGGGTTACCAAAGGTAGGCAAAACAACAACTCTTGCTACCCTAGATAATAATCTAATTTTGGATTTTGAAAACGGTTCATCATATATTGATGCTCTTAAAATTAAGATTAATTCTTTAAAGGAACTTAATGAAGTTTGTAAAGCTATTAAAGAAGCAGGAAAACCTTATAAATTTATAACTATTGATACGATTACTGCGGTTGAAGAAATGGCAAAACCTATGGCGATTAAATTGTATCAAAGTTCACCAATGTTTTCTGAAAGATACTCTAGTGTTACAAATCCAGCTGAACTTCCAAATGGAAGCGGTTACGTTTTTTGGAGGTCTTCTATAGAGAAAATTATTGATTTGATTGCATCTTGTGCCCCAAATTTGATTATTTGTGGACACGTAAAAGATTCAGCCATTTCCGAAAATGCACAAAATAGTATCAAAACGCTTGATTTAACAGGTAAAGTTTCTAGAATTCTTTCTGCTAAATCTGATGCGATAGGTTGGGTTCATCGTGATGATAATTCAAATCTTTGTATACAATTTGGCGCAGATGGTGAAGTTCTAACAGGTGCAAGACCAACACATCTAGCAAATAAAGATATTGTTGTTGCTGAAAGAAATGAAGATGGTACTTTTACTTCTCATTGGGAAAGAATCTTTCCTTCACTAAACAATGAATAGCATTGAATCATTTCCAATAGTTATAAGTGATATAGATAATTCGATAAATATTGATTTTGTAACAGAAGATGCTACAATAAAAGTAGAATCTACAAAATTAGTATTATCAAAAGAAACAATCAAAGCGCTTGATGCAAAATCAGGCGATCGAATTGCTATTAATTATTGAACAGAAAGTCCTGAATTAACTTTTCCCTTAATAGGAAAAGCAGAATGATTTACTGACAATACAGATGGCAATCGATTAACGAAATCTAATACCGTATCATTTAGAGGAACTCAAAATAATGTTTTGAGAGAATACGGTGACTTCTTCAAGATAGAACCATTTAAAAGATATTACAAAATGGTACCTATCAAAGAGATAATCGAAAATGAATCTCTTAAAGAAGAGGAAGAATACCTCAAAAAATTACAATAAAAATTAATTAATTAAATTTTTTATATTATGAATTTTGATTTTGGATCTCAAAAAGTTGTAGAATCTACAGGTAAAAGACTTACTGCAGGCATTAAAAATGCCACATTTATGGGTGTTGAATTTGCTACAGTAACAAAGCAAAGTACTGGTGATTCTTACAAGACACTCTCTCTTAAACTTGATATCGAAGATTATGGAGAGTATACTCAAAATTTCTTTGAACCACAATCAGACGAAAGAAAATCAATGGCTTGGGGACTTTCAGCCTCTCCACTTGATCATTTTCTTATTATAGTAAGAGAAATTCTCGAAGCAGTAGATCCTCAGATTATGAAGGATATTGATTCGGGTGCAAAGAAACTTACAGGATCTTTTAAACAAATTTGTGATACAGTTAAGCAGTGGACCGCTCCTGCAGTAGGTGTAAAGAAAGTTCAGGTGAAACTTATTCCTGGTAATAATGGATATGTTGCAATGCCTTCTTTTGTTGCAAGAATTACCAAAGACGGAGATCTTGGTATTTCAACTAGAGTTATTGGTCAGGATCTGGTTCTTACTTCTAGTGAAGCAAAGAAGATTGAAACAGCTAATACAGCTAAACCTACTGTAATGGAGAAACCATCATCTACAGATGATATTCTCTCTGGTATGTCTAAAGATTTGAATTCTGAAGTAGACGACCTTCCATTTGCTTAATATTAATGGAGTCAATTCTAACATTACCTCCTAAAGTTACAAAGGAGTTAATTGAATCAAATGTTTCACAAGAAACTTTAATGTCAACCTATTATGGAGTACCAATCCATAATGGGTTGTTTAAGTCTAAATTCAGACAAGATTCAAATCCTACTGTCGGTTACTATAAAAATCGTTCAGGTAAACTAATTGTTAAAGACTTTGGTTCCGATTTTTGTGGAGATTGATTATATGTAGTGATGAAAAAGTTTGATTGTACTTATGGTAAAGCATTGTTAATTGCTGCCAATGATTTTGGACTAGTTCCTAATTCTAAATTAGAGAAGAATCCAATAACAATACAAACTACAACAATTCCTATAAATAAGCAATCTCGAATTCAAGTAGAAATACGTGAATTTCAAAAATATGAGTTAGATTGATGAAATTCTTATGGAATTACAGAAAATACCTTAAAGAAATTTAAGGTGTTTTCTTGTAAAAATATATGACTTAATGGAAATCTATTTCATATTGAATCGCCTAATCAAAGAATTTTTGGTTATTATGGTGGTACAAAAGATGGAATAGAATTATGAAGACTTTATTTTGTTGGAAGAAAAAAGTTTAAATTTCTTTCAAATTGAAGTGCTTCTAAAATACAAGGCGCTAAAATGCTTCCTAAGACAGGTGGTGATATTTTAGTTATTACTAAGTCTTTAAAAGATGTAATGGTTTTATATGAACTAGGGATTCCTGCTATTGCTCCAAATAGTGAAAATCTATTTGTTACAGATTTGCAATATAAAAAACTTTCAGAAAAGTTTAAGGATATTATTGTATTGTATGATAATGATTTAGCAGGTATTTGTGGTATGCGTAAAATTAAACGACAATATCCCAAAGTAAAAGTAATGTATATTCCTAGAAGATATGAAGCAAAAGATATTTCAGATTTTTATAAAAAATACGGTAAAGATAAAACTCTGAAATTAATTGATATGGCTAAACAATATTATTTATGTCCAAAAAAAGATCTGGCGCATACAATCGAAACCGAGGAATTAGAGCTGAGCAAAAAGTAATAAATGAATTAAAAGAACTTGGATTTGATAAAGTAATGTCTTCTAGACAGGGTTCTAAAATAACAGATGATAATAAAGTCGATATTTTAGATACAGAACATCAATTACCATTTGGTATGAATATTCAAGTAAAACATCAAATAGCTTACCCACAATATTTTAAAATTAGAGAACAATCAACCGTTCCTAATGATACTTTTGTCATTATATGGGATAAACAAGAAACAAAAGAAAAAAATATTGTAACAGTAGGCAGATGTGCTATATTAGATTTAAGTTTATTTTATAAATTGATTGAGTTTTATGGAAAAAGCAAAAGTAACATTCAGGGATCTTAATACCGAGAACGAGATTTATGTTAATCTCGAATTTGATTCTGAAAAGGAAACTCTTGATTATACTGTAGATTTGAACGATAAGTATAACAAGGATAGTAAATTGGATTTTATTGGAATTTTGGCTGATTATTTTTTGAAATCATTAGAAGATAAAAGCAATTAATGGAATCAATTTATCCATTACTTTCTACAAGTTTTAGAGAAAAATTAAATGATCTACATACAAAATATCCTGATAATAAAATACTTATCGATATTTTAAAAGCAGATGATATTATAGAAAGTAATAAAACATCATTTTCATCAGAAATTAAAGAACAATTAGGATTAATTATAACTGATTTTGGAAGAATGGTAACATTCCGAGATAGTTCTGAATTAATATCATTTCTTCCAAAAGGAAAGTTACCTATATATAATGAAAATGGTAATTGGTCTACTAAAAATAGACAATGCAGTAAACCTGCAAAATTTTTTCAAAAATTGTTAGTACACAAATACACTTGTAAAGAGTTTGAAGATTTTTCTAACCTAATCAAATATGAAATTCTAAATACATTTGAATTTAGAATAGTTACAGGTGAAGATGTACGAAAATATTATAATGAGGACACTTACTATAAAAGTACGGGTACATTAGGTGCTAGTTGTATGCGATATAATGTTTGTGCAGATTATTTTAACATATATGTTGATAAAGCCCAAATGTTAGTAGCATTTAAAGGTGATAAAGTAATAGGAAGAGCATTACTTTGGACTTTACACGATGGAAGTATTTTTATGGATAGAATTTATTATTGTTTTGATTGGTTAGAATCAACATTCATACAATATGCAAAACATAATAAATGAATAATTAGAGTTAATAATGATATTCTTAACGATGGACATTATCTTTTAGTATTAACTAGTTCTGATGATTATAAAGAAGCAATCACATTACGTGAAGAAATTCAATTAGATAAAAAATATAGAAAGTATCCTTACATGGATTCTTTTAGATATTTTAACACAGAACAAAACATTATTAAAACTTATCCAGAAGATTATCAACGTAATTTAAGTTATTCATTAGGTGAACTTCCTGAACAAATAACATATACTTGTGCCCATTGTGGACAACAAGAAGTAATTGATTGCACCCAGGATTTAAACATGGTTTATAGCTGTTATAATGATTGTTATTATTGTGAAGAATGTGCTTGGTATTGTAATATATTAGAAGATTTCTTTGCAATAGACTCAATTTGTCCTGTATACGATGCCACTGGTTCTAGGTATTATTTACCACTAAATTGGCTAGAATCACAAGACAATGATATGGCTATAAAGAAAAATGATAAATGGGTTTTCATAGATTAATAAAATGTCAAATATTAGATATGATCTAATTCCTTCGCAAGGAATTACCGAAGTAAGTAAAATATTTACTAAAAAGTTAGAGAAATACGGAATCAATGATTGGAAATATGGTATTTCTTGGACAAAAGTTTTATCTTCATTAAAGAAACATCTTACTGAATTTGAACAAGGTAATGATTTAGATGAAGATAACTTGCTACAAATTGCACATGTTGCGGAAGAAGCATTAATTCTTTGCGAGTATTATAAAATATACCCGCAAGGAGATGATCGTTTACTTGGTAACATTTCTGCTCCTAGAATATCATTGGATATTGACGATGTTTGTTTGGATTTTATTCCTGCTTTTGAGAAAAAGTTTCAAATAAAATTAAACAATTATTGGGACGGTTCATATTTAATGAATCAAATGTTGGATAAAGTAAAAGACGATAAAGATTTTTGGGTCAATTTACCCGTAAAGAATCTTCCTACATTTAATCCAACTTGTTATATCACTAGTAGAAGCATTTCAGTTGAATGGACTAAAGAATGTCTGGAGAAAAATGGTTTTCCTTGTGCTCCAGTATATTGTGTTCCATTTAATGAAAGCAAAGTTGATTTACTTAAAAGTAATAATATAAATATACACATTGATGATAAAGTTCAAAATTATCAAGAAGCGACTACTGCTGGTATATTTTGTTATTTAATGGATGCCCCACATAATCAGTGGTTTAAAGTTCCTCAACATCGTAGAATATATGATCTTAAATTAAACATTTAATGGAACAAGTTAATTTAAAAGATTTTAAAATAATTCCAATCCTTGATAGTTTAAAACAAGCTAAAATAAGTGATGAAGAATATTTTAGTAAAAAATATAGTAATTACGTATCTAATTCCCGATTAAAGAATATTGATCCTACAAGAGGTGGTTCTCCTGCACTATATAAAAATCCACCTAAGTTTAGTACAACTTCATTAGCAATTGGAAGTTGTGTTCATGAAGTAGTACTCCAACCAGAATCATTCAAATTGCTTCCTAAACAAGGTAAACCGTCTGCAAAATTGGGAACTTGCATTGATTATATTTTTAAATATAGAAAGGAAGGTAATTCAATAAAAGACTCTATTATAATGGCAAGTAACTCAGCATCTTATTATGCTGGAAAACTATCTGATTCTAAAATCAAAATGATTATTAAAAAAGGTTTGCCTTATTATTTAAATCTTTTGAAATTGGAATTGAAAGATGGAGATATCCTATTGAGTGATACTGATTGGGATGTGGCAACATCTTGTATCAATTCTTTAAATAAGAATCTTGTTATTATGAATAAATTGCATCCAACAACAGTGTTTGATGAAATAATCCCATCATATAATGAAGATGCAATGTTCATTGATTTTTGTGTTATGTATAAGGATAGAGCGACTATTCTGAAATATAAAATGAAAATTGATAATTGGACAATAGACGTTGACAATAAGAAGATTACATTGAATGATATAAAAACAACCCGAGACAATCCAGACTATTTTATGGCTCCTGGAGCACACTTTGATCATTATAGATATGATATACAAGGTGCGTTATACGGAGATATTCTCAAGTTGTATTGTATGCAAAAATACGGATACAACGAAGATGACTGGACTTTTGAAGTAAACTTTTTAGCAGTTAAAAACAATTATCCATTTAATAGTAAATGTTGTAATATGAATTCTTATCTATATAATCGAGGTAAAATATCTTACCAAAATTTATTAAAAAGAGTTGCATATTATGAAATATTTGGATACGATAAAGAAGTAGAATTTGTTTAAAATATGATAGTATATACATTTAAAGCAACAACTGATGAAGAGGCTAAACAGATAGCCTCTGAAAATTATAATACGACTGTTATTTCGACATTTGATTATAAACAATTTTCTAAAGTAACAACTGAAGAATTGGCATCAAAGTTAAATCTTACTCCGAATCCAGGAGAAGGTATTCTTACTATGAGTGAAAAAGCTCCAACTGTATCAAGAGTAAATCCTTATAATCTTGAAAATGTAGTTACAGAAGGCGCTTGTTCAAAGAAGCTTGTCTATGAGATTCTTGATTCGGAAGGTAAAATATATGACAGTGAGGAATCAAAGAAGGATGCACTAAAGAAAGGTAAAGAACTAATCAAACAACTCAATAAAGACCTTATTTGTAAAAAAGTATATAGAGTTGATCCTGAGCACGAAGTTGCATTTAGACTAACATATACTCCTCATAAAGCGGAGAATACTTATACGTTATTTAGTTACTAATTTTATTAATGTATCGTTTAGATAACGCTCTCACAAAATCTAATATCATATATATGATCATTATTGATACTCATTTTTATATAGGGAGTACATCAAGACCTTTAAAAGAGAGATTAAGAGAGCATAAAAGATTATTATCAAAAGATAAACATTATAATAAAAAGATGCAGAATTGGTTTAATTTAAATAAAGAATTCACAGTACAAGTAATGGAAGAAACTTCTAGATTTTGTTTGTGTGAAAGAGAACAATATTGAATCAATCTCCTACATCCAGATATTAACATTATTAACAAAGTAGCGGTATATTAGTATGCAGATCACTTATGATGCTTTAATGTTAGGCAAACCAACCATCATTAAGGATAAACAATTTCTTGCAACTAAGGATTATGTAGAACCTTTCTTTGAGTTTTTTAAATCTTTAACAGATAACTTTGAAATTCATGTAGAAATGCCAGAACAGGTTACAGGTTCAATTGATGCTAAAGATATTACATATAATAAAGTATGGTGTCAGGCTATTTTACCTCTAAATACTCAGTATTATGATCCAAAATTTGAGTATAATGAAGTATATGGTTTGATTTATTCTCTCGATGCTAAAATTCCAGAGATTAAATACTATCGAGCATATCAACACAAGACATTCAAAAATCTTTGTGTATTTGAACCAACTTGGATTCAAACCCAAGAATTGAAACCTGAAGTAAAATATGATTATAATTTTAAAGAATTGTTGAGTAAACCAGAAACATTTTCTTCAAAATTAAAAAGTATTAAAAATACTTTCATAAAGCCAAATGAGTTAACCCCACTATTGGGTAAACTTATTGAAAAGTCATTACTTTATGATTATCAAAGTATTTCGAGTAAAGTTCAAATTGCATCTAAAGATATAGTTAAAGCATATCGTTTGGTAACATTGAAACCAACATCTAATTATTATGTTGATTCATCTACTGAAGGTTCTTTACATAACTTTTATTCTGCAGTTTGTTCACAAATAACTGAAGGTAAAGATATTATTTATAGATTTGAGAAAACCATTCTTGTAGGAATATTATTTGGAATTATTAAATATGAGAGTAATAACAAAGCGGAATAAAGAAGTAGAAGAATTTAATTTAGATAAAATTATACTTGCAATTAATAAAGCGTTTAGAAGTTCCGGATTTGATACATGGGTTAATGAAGATAAAGTTGATGTCTTTGAAAGAATAAATGAACTTTTAATCGAATCTATAAATAAACTTTATGAAAGCAAAGACGTTGTTAATGTAGAAGACATTCAAGATTGCGTTGAAACAATTCTAATGCAATGTAAATGTTTTTCTGTTGCCAAGAGTTATATTCTTTATAGAGAGAAACATAATGAAAGTCGATTTATCCAAGACAGATTGGATTATATGGACAAATATACTTCATCAGGAGATAATGCAGCAAGTTCTTCTGAAACAGATGCTAACGCAAATGTTGCAATGAAAAATGTTGCAAATCTAGAAGGTGAAGTATACAAAGTACAAAATAGACTTGTTCAAAGAACAAGAATGAAGAAACGACTAAAAGAAATGTTTCCTGAAGTTGCCAGCGAATATGTCAAAGATTTGGAATCACATATTATTTATGCACACGATGAGGCAAGTTCACCAACAGTTAAAAACTACTGTATGGCAGCAACTCTATACCCACTTATGGTTGAGGGAACAGGAAATATTGATGGTGTAACACCAACTCCTCCAAACGATATTCAATCATTTAGTGGACAGGTTACCAATTTAGTATTTCTTCTTTCATCTCAAGTACGTGGTGCTGTAGCTTTGGGTGATTATTTTGTAGCATTGAATTACTATGTAATTGCAGAATTTGGAAAAGATTGGTATAATCGTTTGAATGAAGTTACCACAACTAATACTTGTACAAAACAACGTACAATAAAAGATGCTATACGAAAAGGTATGAAACAATTTATCTATGGAGTATCTCAACCAGCTGGTAATCGTTCATATAATTCACCGTTTAGTAATCTTAATTTCTTTGATAGTAATTATTTTGCAAGTATTTTCGATGAATTTCGTTATCCAGATGGCACTAAACCAGAATGGAAAGCGATTGATTCTTTACAAAGAATTTTTCTTGAACTTCATAGAGAATTGCGTTTAATTAAACCTTTGACTTTTCCGGTAACAACGATGTGTTTACTAACTGATGGTAATGATATTGTTGACAAAGAATATAAAGAATTGTGTGCAGAAGAACTTTCTAAAGGAAGTAGTTTCTTTGTTTATTTAAGTGATTCTGCATCAAGTATCTCAAGTTGTTGTAGAGTTCGTAATGAAATTTCAGATAACACTTTTAGTTCTACAACAGGTTTGACCGGAATTATGACCGGATCTTCTAACGTTATCTCATTGAATTTCAATAGAATAGTACAGAATTGGTATAATTATATTTCTTGTGATGTTGAAGCTTGTGATAAGATAGGTAAAGCATCTCCAGAGTTTATTGGAAGTATTTTGACAACTGATAAAGAACTACAACAATCTTTAAAAGATTATTTGATTTCAATTCTAGAAAGAGTTTATAAATATCAAATTGCTTTTAAATCACTACTGTATGATATGGAAGACAAAGGTATGTTTTCTAGTTCAAATGCAGGATATATTTATACCAAAAAGCTCTTTAGTACAATTGGATTTATTGGATACTGTGAAGCTGCAGAATTTCTTGGCTATAATGTCAATTATAATCAATCTTATATAAAATTCGTACAATTGTTATTGAGTACAATTGAGGAACAAAATCGAATTCATTCAATACATGATAAAAAACGTCCATGTATATTCAACAGTGAAGGTATCCCTGGAGAACAATTAGCTGTTAAATTTTATAATTGGGATAAAAACGATGGTTATAAAGTTCCAGAAGATCAAAACTTATATAGCAGTTATTTCTTTAAACAATGGGATGATAAAATTTCTGTTCTAGATAAATTACGTTTACACGGAAAAGAAATTGCATCATATTGTTCAGGTGGTCAAGCCGCACATATTCATTTGGATTCACATCCATCTAAAGAACAATATTTACATTTACTTGAATTTAATGCTAAAAACGGAGTTAGTTATGTTGGATTCAATATTCCTATTAGTGAATGTAAAGATTGTGGACATGTAGTAAATGCTCCAATTAAAGAATGTCCTATTTGTGGAAGCAATCATATCGATTATTGGATAAGGATTATTGGGTTCCTTCGACCTTTAAGTTCTTATAGTAACGAGCGATATAAAGAAGCAAATAAAAGAATTTTTTCACATATTAAAGATTAAAATATTATGAAACTTTCAGTAGTAAATACACGATTTGTTGTTAATGAAGAAAAAAGAACAGTTGCTTGTATATGTGACTGTCGTTTTAAATATATTGTATTTGGCTCATATAAGAATGAGCCGTTCAATGTAACAGCAGTTGCCAAATGTCACACAAACGACAAATTTGATGTAGAGCTTGGCAAGAAAATTGCACGTGCTAAAGCTGAAAACAAAGCATATCAAATTTGTGCACTAGAATGTAAGTTGTACAAAAAACACTTAAACAGAGCTTTGGAAAACTTTACAGAGTTTGAAAGAAAAGCAAATAAATGTATTGAACACAATAAAGGATACATTGAAAGAATTTCTGAATAATGGAAATTGATTTATTTGAAGAAATAAATAAGTATTATCAAACTGTAGAAGGTACAAATATTTCATATCAAGAAATATTTAATGTACTTTCTACAACATTTGATACTGTTTATTATATTACAACAATAGCATCTTATATATAATGTATATTTGGCTTATCTTTTCCATTTTATGTTTTATTAGATGTATATTTTATTTAAAATCTGGATTAAAAGATTATAAACTGTACTATTCTATATACAAATCTAAGTTTCTTTTAGTTTTGATTTGTTTTTTCGAGGTAATGTTGTATTTAACCCTTAGTTTAGTTGGTTTATATTATTTTATTATTGGATAATGAAAACTGGAAAAAGAAAAATTCATTTAAGAAAATTTAAAGACTTTAAACGATGATGAAAGTCTTTAACAAGTTATGAAAAAGATAAAATTTTAAATGGAACAAAAAGAATTTAAAGTTGATTATATGGATTTCAATGGAGAGGTAAATGAATTGTACTTCAAAACTTTGTATAATGCCATAAAATATATAGAAGACAACAATTTATTTGCCTCCATTGAATTTTTAAATAAACCTTTAAATAAATAAAATTATGGGATTGGATAATGGATTCCTTATTCGAAAGATGAATAAGGAAGATATGAAAAAAGCTCCTTATTATAAGGAGAGCTGGTATAACCCAGAATCAGAATCATTTGAACCTATTTATTGGAGAAAATGTTATAATCTTCGTGAAGCTGTATTTAGAGTTCTTCATGGGGAAAGAAACGATGTTTATGAGTATCAAGTAAAATCTAATGATATTCCTGAATTAATTGAAAATTTGAGACCATTCTTGAATAAGATTTATTGGGATAATCACGATGATTGTATTTGGGAATATGATGAAATGTTTGACGAAATGTATAGGACGTTAGTATTCCTTGAATGGTTCCAATCTTATTATAAAGAACATCCTGAAATTGAAATGGTCTTTTACGATTCATATTAATGTTAAAATATACAGATACAATGGTCACATTTAGTGAATTTCCAGATGAAATTTCACTATGTATAAATATTTCAAATTGTCCATGTAAATGTCCTGGTTGTCATTCTAGTTATCTTGCTGAAGATATCGGTGAGATACTAGATACAACTAGTTTGAAAACATTACTAGATAAGAATGAAGGAATTACTTGTTTAGGATTTATGGGTGGAGATAATTCTCCTAAAGAAGTTTCAAAACTAGCAGAATATGTTAAGAACAATTACAACATAAGAGTTGGTTGGTATTCTGGTAGACAAGAATTATCTCCAGATATAGATCTCAAGTATTTTGACTATTATAAATTAGGTCCTTATGTCGAAGAATTTGGCCCTCTTAATAATCCAAAAACAAATCAAAGATTTTTTGCACGAGGTTCATTGCTTCATAAAATGGATGCAAATCCAATTGTCTTTTATGATATCACCGACAAATTTTGAGTAAATGATAAAAATTTATAGAAAAGAAGGTTGGATTTTGAATCCAAAAGACAATGTTGTAAATAGTATTTTGCAACGTTGTGAAAGTAATGATGGAATTTGTCCATGTAAACACCCCGATAATGATGGGGATTTACATTGTCCATGTGAAAGTTATAGATTAAGAGATAAATGTTGTTGTTCTTTATATATTAAAGAAAATGGAAATATGGATAATTAATTACACAGATAATTGTGTAGATAAATATGTTGTTCCTGAACAAGAAAATGTTCAAGAATATATCTATAATAGTTTGAACTATGAAGGTAAAGATATATCATGGATTTCAGATGATAAACCTATAGTTCGAAATACTTATTATTGGACAAAAGAAGGAATTAAAAAATCATAATATGAAAGTTAAAATTGTAAATAAATCAAATCACAGACTTCCAGAATATGCAACATCTGGAGCTGCTGGAATGGATCTTAAGGCAAATATTTCAGAACCCCTAGTCTTGAAACACGGAGATGTTCAAGTAATACCTACAGGTTTGCATGTAGCAATTCCGGAAGGATATGAAATACAAATTCGTTCAAGAAGTGGGTTGGCTGCAAAACATAAAGTGTTCTGCCTTAATTCTCCAGGAACCATAGACGTGGATTTTACAGGAGATGTAGGTGTGATCCTGGCCAATTTTGGTCAAGAAAATTTTGTCGTAAATCCTGGCGATAGAATTGCACAAGCCGTTCTTAATAAAGTAGAACGTATTGAATGGGATGAAGTAGCTTCTCTAGATAGTACTGATAGAGGAGATGGTGGATTTGGTAGTACTGGAATTTAAAAATTAAATATTATGGATTGGATTAATTATTTGAAAAAACTTGGATTTTCTGAAAGCGATCTTAAAAATATGTCATTTAAATATTCTGAAAACGGTATTCCTGTTATCAATATTGAAAATGGTGTAGATATGCTTAAAAAAGCTGATGATACAATTACAGATGCTTTCAGAAATGCTAAATTGAAATCTGAAGAAAGACCTGCTTATGATGTTGAAGAAAAAACTTCTAATTTTAAACCTATTTCCGAAGAGTTTAAAGAAGAGAATACATTTAAATCATATAGTGGTATTACTATGCTAACACCTAATGATTTCTTGCTTAACAATTATGCAGGAAAAACAATGCTTGGGACAACTACTCCACTTAATTTTGAGTGTTTGGATAAAAATAACTGTATCCTTCCCGGTATTACAGATAAGCAACTTGCTGAGGTCCTTCTTCTTAGGAACAAAACAAATCCAGATATTAAAGAAACTTTATTAGATCTTCTTGACTTGCTTTAAAATATATAGCTAGGGAGAAATCCCTAGCTTTTTTATTATGAATAAACAAGAATTTTTTAATTCATTAACAGACAAACAAAAATCGTATCTGCAATTTCTTCTAGATGAGAGCTATCAAAATGGATATGACGCAGGTACTTTAAAAAATTATTACAATGAGTATAGTAAAACGAATTTCACTTTTTGCTAGAGACTCAAAAGGAAAGATTAGACAGATAAATATTACATGTGATTGGAACGAACAATTCCAATTTTATTCAATTAATCGAGAATCAGGATTAAAAGGCGGTAAGTTTATAACTCATACTCCACTTGAAATTAAAAAGGGAAAAGTTAAAAGAACTATTTCTCAACAAATGGAACTTGAATACAATAGTCTTGTAAAGACATATCTTGATAAAGGGTATATTGAAGGAGATGTTTCAACTATTGAAAAAACTCTTCCAAAAAACAAAACAAATCAAGAAGGTGTTATAAAACCAATGCTTGCAAAGTTAATTCAAAGTGTTCCAAAAAGTACTTTAGATAAAGTAACTCATTGATATTCAAGTCGTAAGATAGATGGAGTGAGGGCTTTACTCTATATGAAAGACAACACTTTACACTTTGCTTCAAGAGGTGGTGGTGTGTATGATTATGCAACTTCGCATATTCGTAATAATCTAAAGTTGATTGAATACTTTAAACAAAATCCAAATCTTGTTTTGGATGGAGAATTATATGTCTTTGGAAAATCTCTACAAACATTATCAGGTTGTGCTAGATTAGAAGAAGGAGAAATCCCATTTAAATTGCAGTATTATATATATGATGTTGTAGATCTTGATAAAACTTTTACAGAACGATACAAAATAATTCAAAAAGTAAAACAAGATTTAAATTTAGGTTTTGATCCCAATAAGACGTTTAATGATTTTGATATTTTCATTCAAATTCTTCCACAAGAATACATTGTAAACGATGAAAAAACAATGTGGAATCTTCATAATCAATATGTATCTGAAGGTTGGGAAGGTGCAGTATTAAGAGATCCTACTAAGAAATATAACCCAGGTGCACGTGATATGATTAAATTAAAATCTAGATTGGATTCAGAATTTGAAACAATCGGATATGAATTTGGTTTACGTGGAATAGAAGATATTGTCTTTAAAATGAAGACAAAAGACGGAAAAGAATTTAAAGCAAAACCAGTTGGATCAAAAGAAGTAAAAGAATCATTATTCAATCATATAAATGATATAATTGGACAAATGGCAACTTGTACATATTTTTATCTTTCTGATGATGGCATTCCACTTCAACCTGTTTGAAAATGTGTTAGAAATAAAATTGATATGTAATGAAGGATAAAAAATTTTCTAAAGAAGAACTAAAAAAATATATAATAAATTATAATAAACTTCAAGATGATGTTTATAAAGCAAGTTCTGTTTTAGGTCCTATTTTTGATTCCCCAATTTTTACAGGTTATGAACTAATAATTCATAACCTTTTAGTAAAAATGTACGGTGATTTAGGTGCAGACCTTCTAGAAGAATATATTTTTAAGCAAATAGATATGGGATTTGACACCCTCTTTGATATTTTATCTTCTGAAGAATATGACTCAGACCGAATTAGATATACTGATTCAGAATAAAAATATATTTTATATATACAATCTAAAACCAATAACCCCAGAGAATAAAGATGAGTATCTTATTGTAGTAAATAATGGATATAAATTAAATACAGGTTCTGAGGGAATTATTGTTTTGGAATTAAAAGATTGGTTTGAACACAGTATTAAAAGTGATTTACTTGCTTGAATTTGTGCTTGTCTTAATAAGAAATACATTATTAAAGAACATGTCAAATTACTTTGTCAAACCAAACCTCTTGAATTGCGTAAAGAAATAGATAAAATAAAATCTGTTTTAAATATGACCCCAGAAGAATCATATTATTTTCTGGTTAATCTAACTTACGCAATTCAAATAATTGAAAACCATAAAATTACGAAATATAATGTGCTTAAAGATTATTATAAATCAGTAAAATCTTTAAGTGATCCAAAAGAAATTACAGAGTGTTTTATGGTGTATTACGAACCTTTAAAAAAGTTGTTAGGTAAATATACTGATGAACTTTTACTTAAAGAGAAAATAAAGAAAATAAGTGTAAAATTGAAAAATGATAAGTAAAATTTTTTTCTTTCATGCTTCTTGATGTGGTCCTTGTAGACTCTTAGAAAAAGAATTAAAGGACTTTTCTTATTTACCTATTGATGAGTTTGATGCAGATGAAAATGAAGAACTCTGCAACAAATTCAACATTAGAAGTCTCCCTACTTTGGTTTTTATAAATTCAGATGAACAAGAGATTGGACGTAATGTTGGATTTATAAAAACATCTGATTTAATCGAAAAAATAAAACAATACGATTAATGAAATTTAAATATGAAGTTACAAATCCCGGTGTAGATACTAGAATCGTAACTGTTACAGCAAATACAAAACTAGAAGCTGTGCAATTACTCGAAGAAATGTATCCACGCAATGGAGGTTATGAATACAATTTTATAAATAATGAAGATAATTAATAGTTCTGTTACTGTTGTAGAAACAAACCCTTCTTTAAAGGGTATTTTTGAGGCCATAGAGAGAGCCGGACGTGTTAGCTATGCGAGTGTAGGTACAAGGTATTTTCGTGTCGAAAATAAGCCTGAAAACCAGCAAATTTTAGAGAAATTGAAATCTAATTCAGAAATACTTTGTAAAGAAGGGCCATTCTTCGATAAAGCATATTATGTGTCCATTCCACATAAGTTAATTACAAATTATCCTGAACTTCTTGCACATAAAGAAGAAAGTCGTTCGGAGAGTTCATATTACGAGAATGTTACATCTGAAGCATTTGTCAATATGATTAAAAAGAATGGGCATTTAAGTGTATTAGAATTTGGTACAGTTTATCTTTATTTGGATAAACGTGATGCTGATGATGTTATGATCGATAAATACGATCATAATCCATATTCCAAAATTAATTTTGATGATAAAGATAATTTGTATATTACTACTAATATGCGAGTTATTGTAGAAAACAATTGGGAAGAGGATTTGAAATATCTTTGTACACCTTGTGTTTATCATGAAAAAAGAATTACTGCGGAATTCGTTTGTTCAAGATCTGTATCACACGAACTTGTAAGACATAGAAGTCTATCTTTTATTCAACAAAGTCAAAGATATTGTGCATATAATGCTCAAAAATTTGGTGGAAATGTTAGTTTTGTTTTACCTAGTTGGCTAAAAGATTCTAATAAACCATATAGTAAAATGTGTGTTGAAAGTAGATTGTGGTATCGAGCTATGATTGCTGCAGAAAACACTTATATGTCTCTTTTAAAAGAAGGTAGTAAACCACAATTTGCAAGAGAAGTTCTTCCTAATTCAACATCTACTATAATTGATGTATGTGGTTTTGAAAGTGATTGGAAACATTTCTTTGAATTGAGATGCTCACAAAGAGCACATCCTGATATAAAAGTTTTAGCTGATAACCTTTTAATAGATTTTAAATCACTTAATTATGCAATTTAATTTTTACTTTACAAATCTTTGTGTTGATTTAAATGTAAAAAAAGGTGCTTCTCGTAAAGAAATACTTACGGCTTACCTTAATACAATAGGTGGACCAAATGTATTACTTGATAAATTTATTAATAAATGTGTTATTATGCCTAATGAAGTAAAAGATATAAAACAAATTAAAGATGACACTAGATAAATGTATTAAAATGCTTATAATAAAAGATCCATTTTATGGTCTTTTTGTTTTAGGTGTCAATAGATATTTTTCTGACGAAGTTGCTACTGCTTGTGTGCAAATAAATGGAATTAATCCAGAATTATTAGTCAATGAAAAATTTTGGAATTCGTTGTCTGATGAAATGCAAATCGCAGTAATTAAACATGAAATAGGACATATATTATACAAGCATTTGATTTATTGGGATGAATATGAGGATAAAACTCGATTTAATTTTGCAGCAGACTGTGAAGTTAATTCAAGTATTGTAGAATTGCAAATCCCACCTTATGTGTACCCAGATGTTTATGGACTGCCTCCTCATCAAGGAACTAAATGGTACTATAATAATCTACCAAAAAATCCAGAAAATCCAACTAATCCTAAACAACAAAACACACAAAGACATGTTCTCGATGATCATAGTGGTTTTGGCAAAGGAAAAAATAATCCTGATGATATTCCTTCTAAAGAATTCAAAAAATTAGTATCTTCTCAAATTGATGGTATAGCAAAAAATGTTGCTGAACAAATGAAAAATAGTGGGCAACATGGTTGTATTCCGGGTCAGTTTCAAAGCTATATTGATTCTTTGTTTTTAAAACGACCTGAAATATTTAATTGGAAACAATATTTTAGAAGAATGTTGGGTACTATTAGAGATGAAGCTTTAAAGAAAACTAGAAAGAAAGAATCATTGAGATTCCCAGATAATTCAGGAATCAAACACAAAAGAAAAGCGAATATACTAGTAGCCATAGATACATCTGGAAGTATTGATAACAAATCATTACAAGAATTCTTTACTGAATTACATTATATTTATAAAGCAGGTTGTTACATTGATGTAATTGAATTTGACGTAGATATAAGAAAGAAATGGAATTATCAGGGTGAATCTAAAGTTGAAATAAAAGGAAGAGGTGGTACCTTCTTTGAACCAATGTGGAATTATTATAAAGAACATATAAACAATTATAATTCTTTGATAGTTTTTACAGATGGATTTGCTGATACTAATAAATTAGTTCCATTAAAAAACACAATTTGGGTCATTGTACCTGACGGAAATAAAGACAATTTTTATCCGGGAAAGAAAATATTTATACCTTTTACAAAATCGTAAATAAAAATGAATCTTACAGAATTTTCAAAAACATTTAAATACTTAGTTAAGAATAATATAAAACTTATAAGTCAAAACAAAACACCACTAGCCATTGGTGTAGAAGGCAGTCAAGGTATTGGAAAGACTGCAATTCTTAAATCTTTAGCAGAAGAATTAGGAATGACATATGTTCAGCTCAATTTAGCTGAGCTCGAGGAGGTTAGTGATTTAATTGGTTTTCCACTTAAAGAATTTAAAATCAATGAGTTAGATGAATCAGGAAATGTAACTTGTTCTAAATGGGTTGCTCATGATTTAATTTCAACTTATTTTAATAAACCTTGTGAATCTTATAAGATCACAGATGAATATAGAATGTCATATGCACCACCAGCATGGCTTCCTAAAGAAGAAAATCCTAATGGTGTGCTACTTGTCTTAGATGATTTTACGCGTGGTAATTCGTTATTTATGCAAGCAACTATGACATTAATACAAACAGGTAAATACATTTCTTGGTCTTTACCTAAAAACACAATGATAGCACTGAGTTCAAACCCTGATTCAGGGCAGTTCTCGGTTACTAGCCTTGACCCAGCTCAAAAAAGTAGATTTATCAATTTTAAAATTAATTTTTCAATTGATAGCTGGAGTTCTTGGGCAGAACAAAATCAAGTTGATGAAAGAGCAATAAACTTTGCTTTGATGTATCACACAGAACTTTTTAAAGAAGAAAATCTTTGTTCCACTATTTGCCCAAGAAGTTATACAATGTTCTGTGATGCCATTTCAGGAATTGAAAATTGGGAATCAACAAGTTCGTTAGCAACTATTATGCAGATTGCTAGTGGTTGTTTTGAAGATAAGGATAATCTTATTGGAACATTGTTTACTACGTTTATCAACAACAAGCTTGATAAATTGATTTCACCTAAAGACATGCTCCTTAAATCTTGGGATAAGGTTAAACCAGAAATAGAAGCATGTGTTTATGATACCAATGGTGTTTATAGACCAAATATTGCAGCAGTTCTTCATACTAGATTGATGAATTACTGCATATATTATTTCTCTCAACCTAAAGCAAAAACTGATTTAGTACAAGATAGGCTTATTGAAATCATTGATGCTTCTCAAGAAAAGGTGCTATTTTCTGAGGATTTCATCTTTGACATAATTAAAACATTAATGAAGATGTTCCCTGCTCGTACTAATAAATTTATGAATAATCCAAAAATAATAAGTAAGATACTATAATGATTGACTTAAAAAATATTTTCGTTATTGAAAAACAATGGGATTATGTCCAACGTAAATATATATTAAATAAAGTTTGTATGACTGCATTACGCCATAATTATTTATGGTATGATGCAGCTTTTACATTTCAAAAAATAACATATAATCAAAATCCGGTTCCAGAAAATTCTAAAATTATTTTTACCAAAAATGCTTTGTTTCCTAAATTTAAATTGGAAACAACATCCTTTAAAAGAAGTATAAAACCAAGTACAGCTGATTGTATTGTTTGTGGAGAATTGAAAGAAGTAAAAATACCTAATTCGTATTTGTATTTACAAAGCGGGGAACAAATATATTTTGTTTATAAATCAGATATTTGGCAAACTTTAAATATTAAAGTAGAAGATAATAACGCTATTATTCGTTATTTGATTAATAATAAATTTATATCAGATAAATATACTATTTTACCTAAAGATAGTATATTTGCATACATTAATCCAAAATCTAAAGAAGTTGATTTAAACTTGTTAGAAGATCCAAAATTCAAAGATAAAATATATTTGGATGTAAATTTTAGTAGTCAAATTTCAAAACAAGCTAATTCTCTTACAGATGAGAACTTTACAATGATAAAAGATTTGTTTGCTTCTCGTGATATATCAAGTAAAGAATTGGGTTTAAAAACGCTATGTACATTTAATTGGGTAGAATGCCCAATAAAGATAACTAGTTTACTTGTAAAATTTGAACGTTCTTTAAAAGAAACAAATGCTTGGAAATCAATTGCAGTAAAAACACTATTGAAAAATATAAATTTTCCAGCAGGTTCTTATTATAGTTATACTGATTTCATTAGTAGTTTGTTATATAAATCAACTAAAACGGATTTTACATTAACCCCAATTGATAAAGAATATATACAAAAAGAAGTATATAGTTATATAGAAAATATTATAATGAAAACATTTAATACATCTAGTTTTAGTTATCTTGATAAATTTGGAATTAACTTCTCTTATAATTTATGTATAGAAGACAAACAAAACAATACGCAATAGGAGGATTAAAAAATAGTGGAAAAGACGAAAGTGCCAAAATGCTTAATTATTGTTTAAGTACACCTAAAATACTAAGAACTTATTGAGGTTATAAACACCTCAATAAGTTCTTTAATAAATATAAAATTTTGTCTTTTGCCACATCTCTAAAACGAACATTAGCAACAATGCTTAATGTTTCGTTTAATCAATTTAATAATAGAGATTTTAAAGAAAATTATTATATTTTTCTTCCCAATCTACATATTACCAAAACACCTAATAAACAATATGTTATAACTAATAATAAGTTTAATAGATTGGTTAATAAAAAGGATTTATCCTTTCTAAAAACTAACTATATAACTATCAGACAATTATTACAAGTGTTTGGTACAAATATTGCTAGGGAATTTTTTGGAGATAAATTATGGATATTAACAACACTTAAAAATGTTGATAATGTCATTATTTCAGATTTACGTTTTAATGTAGAATACGAAACATTAAAACAAAAGAAATTTAAAACCATTTATATCAATCGCAATGTTTCCACTCCCGGACTACATAACAGTGAAAAAGAAGTTTATGATTTGTATAAAAATAATAAATTTGATTATGTAATTGATAATAATGGTTCGTTAAAAGATTTGTTTAATTCTATTAAAAAATTAGTGTAATATGGGAATTTTTTGGACAATTGTTGTTTTGTTTATTATAAGTTTATCCTTTCTTGCTGGAGCATTGGCTGGAGTTGCCAACTATCTAGCTGCTTCAGAAGAAGCTCCTAATAAGTTATATTCTGATTGGGAAAAACTTAAACAAAATAAATATTTCATTAGTTATAAACAATACGTAAAAGACGTAATTAAAAAGTATCAAAATACATTAAAATAAAAATAAGCCTCAGTATCGAAAGATACTGGGGCTTATTTTTTTCGGTAAATATGGTTATCGTTTGCCGAACATGCTTAAACCACGTAGTTCACGTGTTGCACCAAATGCAGATACCAAACCATTTGCCACAGAACGATTACCAGATAATACTGAATTACACGTTGTCATTCATTGTTGTATAGAAGATATCGCTGGCGGTGTTCCATCCCCCAAAGCACTAGATACAACATGATTGACAGGTCCATCTTCAGCAAAACCAATTAAAACTCCATAAGACCATTGGGTTCATCAATCTTGATCTTGCTTGTTGTTTACAGTATCTGCACCATATATTAGTTTTATAATTGCTGCAAATACAAGAAGTCCTAGTGTATCGCTTAAACCATTTATTAATTGGGCTCTACGATTTTCATCTTTTCAGAGTAAATTAAAATCTTCTTGAGTTCTACAATTCAATAATTCTTGAATAAAAGAACCGGTTGCTTGAATCATACCTTGTGAGAATGTGCCAGATTCATGCATTCAAGGAATTGCATTCTCCCTATCTGCTTCTGTTAATTCAGACTCTTTCAAGAAAATCCATTTACCTTTTCCTTCTGCTTTTTCTTCATCTGTTGCAAGACGTTTGTACATCAATTCACCTGTTTCATCATCAGTAACTTGATATGTATGCCAAAGGTTTTCCCAACCAGCTATCTTAGCGTGTTGCGAGATTTTAGCACTAATAAAGGTTTTATATTGCATAAACAAACTACCCAATACAGTAGCAGAAACTAGAGATTTATCTTCAGTGTCAAAGAAACCATATAACGAAGATGCCATAGATCTTACAGTCGCTTTTTCATGCGGCGAATAACAATCCGGTAAAGTTTTTCCATATTCAACTTCAATACCTACTTTCTTTCAATCTTGAATATATTGTAGATATTTACTATTTTGTCTAGCTCATTCCAATTTATCATCACTATCTTCTTTCTTTATGATAGTACCATCCGAATTAAAGAGTTTATCAAAACGTTTATCCTTTCAAATTTGATATTCGATTTGCCCATCATCACTCTCGACATATGCGTCAAAACAACCTTCGTGTCGCATCTTTGCAATACAAATAGCCATACGAAACAAATCATCTGGAAGTTTTGAACCTAAATACATCATTTCATTTCAACCTTGTCGTAAACCGTATTTTTTAACTTTTTCTGAGAATGCCATTTCTGATGCAGAATATGAACTCATTGCAAATCGTTTACACAATTCTACAAGTTTGTTTTCTCCACCTAATGAAATCGGAGTATACCTTCCAACAACAGACATTGCCCAAGTAAAATCATCACATGTAATATCAGGCAATATCTTTGTAAAAGCACGAGTGTTTGCTTGATACAAATCGACTAACAGTTCTCGTGCAAAAGGTCTTGTAGAAAATCCTAATGTTGCTGCACTAGTGATACTCTTTAAAGCACCAATAACATCCTTTACCCAATCTAGTGAAGCATCGTTTATTTTTTGTTTTAGCACTTTATTGTTAATGTATTTTTCCATCCATTCACTTAATTCTGGAGTATATGCTCCAATAGAATTAGATCATTTTAATGCAGTTTTAAATGCTAAACATTGTGGTATAATTTTCTTAGATGCATTTGTAACACATTGTGCTGCCGCAGTTTCCAAAAATAAAGTTTGAATATCAGTACATCACTCTCTATTATTTTGAGCTAGCAAATCAGTTCTTTGTTTATCCGTAATATTTAAATATGGATTGAATGCTCCAACATACGGAGAACGTTTTGCTTCATATTCACGTTGTGTTTTTCTACCACCCTCAAAAACTTCTTCCGATAAAGGTTTAACAGAACTTTTAAAAGAATTTCATAGACCTTTACCAACACCTAAAATACCGTTACGATTATATTGATCTCGAACAAATTGTCCAAAACTAGCTTCTTGCAAAGGCATTTCATAATACTCACCTGTAGCTTTTGCCATTATAATTTGCTCTTCTCCTCAATTAGGATGTTTGATTGAATTGAAATAATCGGCAATAAACTCAATTAAATTTTGGGCACTCTCTGTTTGCTCTTTTGTACAACCTTTAGTAAAGAATTCGCTATTAGGATTTTTTAAACGCATTGTCGTAACGTTTCCGTTTTCATCTTGTTCAAAAAATTGCGCCCAAAACTTGGTAGGACTATCGACAGCTGCATTAAACCCTCAAGTATCAAATACTTTTGTAACAAGTTCTGTAAATTGGGAAGCTATATTCGTAAACGATGATGTGTACATTTCACGATAATATGACATCAATTTGCCCATAGATCTAACTAAAACAGAATTGGATTGATCTGCTGCGGTAATATGTGTTCCTGAAGGAGATATTGCATTCAAATATTTAGCATAATCCGCTTCATCCGTAAAACAATAACCATCTGCTGCAAGTAAGGCTTGACTGAGATTATAATAAACTCGTCCAACATCAGTTTGAACAGAATTACAAGATTCTTCCCCATACTCTTTACGCATTTTATACATCATGTCTGTAATGACTTCGGTTGTATATTCTTTGTCTGGGTTAGTTGCACAAATTTTATCAGCAAATATATTATAATCCAAACTACAACTTAATTCCAAAGCAGTTGCCATATAAGCATCTGTGTCATTCATGAAATCGTCCATACTCATAGTTGGCGCATGCGTTTCGGGGAAAGTTTTACATATTAAATTTCAGTTATCAACAAGTTTTGAATTAGAATATGAATAAAACTCAGTAGCATGTCAAGGATTTACAACCTTCATACCAGCTAATTTACAATCACCTAAAAGTTTAGGGTTTGTTGCAAGAATAGCCATACCTTTCATAAAAAGCATATTACCGGTATATGATTTAAACATAAAATATGGGTCTGTACCGTTTGCATTATCGGCTAATTTAGTTCCACATATGTTTTCGTGATCATTTAAACGAATCAAATATCTAGGATCTTTTTCTGTCAAAATAACCATTTCCATTTTATCGTTTTTATTAAACAGAAAAATACCATTTGAATTTAAATCATCATTTTGAACTAAAGACCAGCCGTTCTTATAATACTTTTTAAAAGATTGAATTAAGAATGTTCTTGATTCATCATTAAAAGCAGATAACCATTCTCCATATATAGCATCGTCAGACATTCCAGTTGTAGCCATTACTTTTTGCAAGTTTTTAGCAAAATGTAAAAGCTCAGTACTTTTATATTTTTCTAGTTCTGCTACATATTCTTTTAATTTCTCATCAACCTCTTCCATTGTCTTACAATAAACAGGTTCAGCAGTTTTATTTCCTAATCCATTTTTGAAAAAAACAAAACGATTGCCTCGCTTATATTCATTACTATCCGGATTTTTTAACTCATGAATAAAGTTAGGTTTTTTCTTATAGTATTCAATACTTGCTTCAAATTGTTTAATGTGAGTATTAGCTAAATCGGTTTCAGGGAATATTGTTTTTAAAATATCATTTGAAGGTTTTAAATTAGAACAATCAATGAATCTATTATTTGTATAAATAAATTCCATTTGTTGTTGACGAGCATTCGCCATTGATTGTTGAGTAATACCTTTAGGATTTGCAACAGGTGGATCATATCTAACAGGTTTTATATCAGATGGAATTCAATTACCAGATGCATCTTTTGTTACATCAAAATCAAGTAAAAAACACTCCAAAACTTTATCTCCTACTTCCAAACCATATTGTTGTAATATTGCACCATAACTACCAATTTGAAGTAAGTTAGTTATTTTCTGAGCACTAGTTTTTCATCCATTCTCACGACATTTTGCATTATCCATTTCAGCTCAATCACCAACCGGATGTAAAGATGTTTTTCAATCATATATATGAGCCTTCCCGTCCTTATCAATAATCAACAAATCAAGTCGTCCGGAACTTTGCATTCGACCGGGTTGTCCATTATTTTTTAAATATTCTTGTATATTATTATCAAATTTTTTAGAAATAATACTATACTCAGGAATAAATTTAGCTCCAGGATATTTAGCAATAATACTGTTTGCAATATTTTGTAAAACTGTAAGGGATTTTGTAAATGTTTCTCCTTTAAGGTATTTACATTTAGAATCATCAATTACAATAGACGGATCATTATGGTGTCTAAAGATTAACTCCTTTATAATATGTACATCTTCTCCTAATTTAGCAGTAAGATTATTTTTCGCTTCTTGTTTCTTTCATTTTTCTGTTATATCAGCATCATATAAATGTGGCCCATATTGCTCTACATTATTCCCATATTTCGCTTTTGCTTCCATTGTACGAAATGCATTTTCCCAATCTTTATTAAAACCAGAAATTGCTTTAGAATTTAAATCACCTTTTCCACCAATTGATTTTACGGTTGCAGATACAGAAATTGTTCCAGAAATATGACCTTTCATTTCCAGGTCCCCTTCTGTAATTCTTTCTAATTCGGGATCTTTTACATCACTTTCTTTTGAATAACCCCTAGTTCTTAATGCCTCTTTATATTCTTTTGATATTTCATCTACAATATCTAATGCTTCTGCTTGTGTATCAACCTGGAAAATTTTATCTAATTTTCCATTTGATAATTTATATCAACTTTTTAGTGTAGAAGCTTGACGAAGCAATTCTCCGTCAAGCTCTCTATCACTATTAAAAGTCATTGAATCTTTATTTCCTAATTTAAGTGTTATTTCACAATTAGACATAAATTAACAATTATATTCAATTTTACTTTTCTTTGTTGGATCTTCAGCGTTTTTAATCAAAATACGTTTAATTGTTTTCATTTCTTGATCTAATCGCATATCAGATAACAAACTATTTTTATCTGTATTAAATAAATTAGAATGAAAATGTTGCATAAAATCAGAAAGATTGGTATTCCCTAATTTAGCACGATCTGTATCAGAAGGTACTTTTGAATTAAAAATATCATTGATGATTTGAATAATTTCAAATTGCATATCTTTAACTCAACGTTGCGCTCCAAAATTATTTTTAAATTTAGTTGTAAATTGATTTGACATAAAAGCAACTAACAACTCTTCTTTAAAATCAGAACCAACATCTTCACTATACTTTTCACGCATTTCACGATACTCTTTCCTCATTTTTGTTTTATACAAATCTACCACACTATCCAAGGAATTATAATAAAGATTTCTTAATGTTTCGTTCTCACTAAATTTAAGTCCAGCACAATATAAGTGCATTAATTCATGAACTGTTGTATCAACAGACGCTCTATGAACATTAATATAAATTTTTCCATTATCCAAGAATGCGGAGCTATTTCTAATTCGAACTCAATCATTAAATGATCGATATTTTATCGAATAAGAATCAGGATCTTCTTGATATTTTGCATAAGAAGGTAATTCTCTATCGTCAAATATCACAATATCACTATCTTCATTTTTACCAACGGTTAATCCTAGTTTATAGGACATTGCATTAATAACTTCTCTAACAATTGTCTCAGAGTTTCATCTAAAACATTGAGCTGAATTATAATCACCAGCATAATTTGCTTTATATGCACCATTAAAATGAGTTGATAAACAAGGCATTTCTGATGTTCAATCATTTGCATTAATAACCCCAATTGCAATTGAGCTCGGCTTATCCGGAATAGGATTTCCGAAACTATCAGCAAATATCAATTCTGATATTGCACCATCAGCACCTTTGGTTAATTGAATATTGAATTTCCTTGCTGATTTAGGGTCAAATGCAAGTTTGCGTAAAAGATCAAATATATTTCCTTCAAAATCACCTCATTCAAACTGACCATCTTCATCAAAGAATAAATCATCATTATCTTTTAGATGTTCAATTCCTTTGGCATCTGCATACTTTATGAAATTAGAATATGAAGTAGCTAAATTATCTACTGATGTATTTATAACACCTTCAAGTAAACGTGTAAATCCTTGTTGCGTATATCCATTTTTATATACTAATACATTATATAAAAATAGTGCATCCCCAAAAGTCATGCCATTCAACTCAGGTATTTGTTCATTTGCAAGTTTAGTAAATGCTTTTAATATATCGGAATAAATAATACTTAACTCAACATTTTTATCAGCTATCATGGAATTAATAGTCAATTTGAGATGGTTTGTTGTTTGATTATGGGTCTTATTTAACTTAGGCGCTATTGTAATATTATTGAAAAAAGCTTTAAATGCATCATTGTCTTTATAACGTTTTTTCAAAACATCGATAAGTGAATTTTCAAAGTAATGAACAAAACTGGCTTGACCCTCAAAAGTATTTAATTTTATTACATTTGCTTTTTCTTCAATATCTTTTTCTTTACATTTAGATATTTCAAAATTAGAATATTTATCCTTTTTATAAAATTCTTCACCAAGAGGTAAATTAAATTCTATATTTTGTTTTAATAATCAATTTTCAAGAATTAAATCTCTAACATATCTATCAACTTTTGCAAATTCATCATCAGTCAATTTTTGAGTAAGAGATGAACCTTCCTGATTATACTCCAACAACGCATTGGCTAATTTTATAGTCAAACGATTTTGAACAGAATGTTCAAGTAAATTATACCCTAATGCAATTTGTTTAAACATTTCTGAAAAATTAGGAGTAGAAATAATTGTTCTCAAAATATTGTTCGAACTTTTTATTGTTTCATAATTATTAATCCAAGTTGCTTGATACTCTGAATCTGACAGAAATTTAATTATACTAAATGTTTCACTTGTTTTAGGCATATATGCTTGTCATTTCTTATTAACAAAATTATTTATCCTATTTATTAATTTAACAAAGTCAGTTAGATTTGTTTTTAAACCTTGGTTTACACCTAGCATTGAACCTAAAATAGTTTGTTCTTCAACACCTGGTAAAATTAGTTCATAAAAATTATATAAATTATTCACAGAGTTCTTGTCTGTAACCGCTTTTAATGCAGTATTTTTAGGTATCAAATAATGTTTTAAGAATTTTGCAATAGTTGTTAAGGTTTGTTTCGAAAGTTTAAACTTATCATCTTCTCCAAAATCGTGTGAATCTTGGCTAGATGATAAACCTTCTAAATCATCCTCATATTCACTAAACATATCGTAGTCATTATGCATACCTGAATCAAGATCCATCATTTCTTGTTCTGTAGGATCTAAATTTCCTCCATCAAAACTCATATCATCTTCATAACTTTCATCATATTCATTACCATATCCACGTCCCCCAGTATTTGATTTAGAAATAAGATAATTAACGTGTTTAAAGAGTTCTCGTTCAATACTTAATGTGGTATCTAGTTTAGAAGAATCAAAGCTTCTTGTTGCAACACCAAATCCAATATCAATAATTAGATTTATTAAATTTTTCCTAAAAACGCTATCTTTTGCATTAAGCCCCGTTTCTTTATTAAACACTTCTTCTTCATTTACTAAAGGTACTTCTCGAGGAATTACATGCCCTGATGCATCCAATTTAAGTTTACCATCATCATCTGTTTCATATAATAGTTTATCAATGAAACAATCATTTGAAGGTTCACCCTCTTTTGCATAAGTGCCAACTAATATTTTTAAGTCTCGATTCGAAACTCCACCTAATGTACGTAATCCTAAAATAAATTCGATTGCACTCTTTTTGTTGATACTAGTATTAACATTATCGAACACATTACTCTTACTATATTTTTGTACAAGTTGCATTGGTTCCGACATCATTATATCTTTAATCGTTTTTGGATTTGTACCTATAGAAATTAAGTAACTTCAAGCATCTGCAAAATCAACAGTTGCATTAATTTTACTAAGAATCAACTCCTTAGCATTATCTGTTGCAGCTGACAACAAACCAGATATTAATGATGCGGCATCAATTTCTTTTGTATGACTAACAACATCATTGAAGTTAGTTAAATAATTAGCTGGATTAAATGTATCGGTTTTAAGTGAAGTTATTGGTTCCATATTAACATTTGCCAACATACAAGTATTTTTGGTTATCGGATGAACAAATGTTAATATACGTCATAAATTAGATGCTTTATTATAATCACCTAAACGTAATGCTGTTGCAATTTGATTAACCATTTGATTGGCTGCAGTTGATGTTGCAAAGAATACTTTCATTCCCACAGCAGTAATACCAATTACATCTTTACCCACCATATTCTGCATTTGCATTATAAATTTAACTAATGGATTATCACTAGTCATCGATAACTCAGATGCTGCCAGAAATGAATTTTTAGCAATCTCTTTAAATACAGCCATACTATCATCAACCGATTGGTGTGCAAATGGTAACAATCGTGCATGTTGAAGAAGTGTTAAAATTTGATGTACAACAGAATTACGTAAAGCAATTTCTGCATTGCGATTTGATAATTTACTTTTGCTATGTGTGTTCAAAATAGAAACAAATGTTTTTGCTTCTTGTTTTGAAACATCTGGAGTAAAAGAGATTGGCCCATTACTTTTCAATAAACAATCCTTCAATTTAGATAGATCTCTAAAGTTTATTACATTGTCTACAATATCTTTAGAAACTTGATAAGCTACACTATTAGTACCTGTTGCATAATATTCTACACCATTAGGTTTTGGTAAACTCATTACTTGATTTATATTTTCAATAGATTGACATTGATATGTTAATTTACTGAAGTTAATCAAAGAGCCTTTAGACGATAATTCATAACCCATCAAATACAATTTATCAATATCATAGTCAGAACCTTGTAACCAAGTAATTTCAGCTGGCATATAAACTTCATTATACCTACTATTAGTATATCCAACAACTTTCATTCTTGAAAAGGATTGCATTGATTGTGTAGGAATACGTGCTCCAACAAATTCTAATTGCTTTTGGAATGCAACATATTGATTTATAGCTAACCTCTCAATCTCAATTTCTTTTTTATATACTTCTTCTGTATTTAGAGACTTTATTAACTCGTTTAAATCTATATCGCCAATAAAAGTTCCAGCTTTTATCGAAGATGTTACCGAATATTCTAATTGGTTAGAATTTAATTCAGTTTGTTTTGTTCCAGTAAGAGTATGGAAATTTAAGTCTTTAATAAACTTGTATTCGTCGTTTACTAATTTATGGCTTATCAAATAATCAACAAGATTCCCTCTTGTAAAATTATATGTCACTCTATTATATTGGTCGGAATCCAAAAATTCTTCAAGTTCTGATCAATCGTTTATTGTAACCATATAATTAGTTGACCCAACACCAGGTGCCGAATAAAATACTTTCCCATTACCACTACAAACATATTTATTGTTGTGATAAATATCTCCATCAACTTCTTCAAAAGATGCAGCGTCTTTTATTCAATTTTGTTGTAAAGGTGTTTGTATCTTTTTACCAGTAAGAGGATCTGTTTCCATATGTAATTGATTAATTCTTACATATAAATTCTCACCATTAGCACCTTTTAAAATAGCATCGTAACTATTTTTATCAATATTGCTATCAACTAATTGTTCTGAATTTTTTATTTTATTAACAAAGAATTGTGCATCTGTAACATCTGCAATATCTTCATCATCATTTAAATTAAGCTGATCTTTATTGACTTTTCCCATGATAATTTCTGCTGCTCGAGTTTTTACATTACTGATAGTAAACTCATTTTTAAATGCATTATAATCAGCTGTTAAATCAATCCCATATGCTTTCTCAAATTCTTTTAATGAGGTTTCTTCTTTGATAATATTTCTACTAAAATACACATCTTTAAAAAGTTTTTGCAAATCATTCAAAGAATTATTGTTAACTAAATCAATTACTTTTTCGTATGCTATCCCTGATCCATCGAATATAGAATTATATCCAATGTAATTACCTTCGTCAATTAATTTTAAGTCTTGATTAACAGCAGCTTTAGCTATATTCAATGCTTCGTCTCTATTATAATCATCAAGTGTGAAACCTGTTACACTAGTTATTAAATTTAATTGTTCTGCTGTTAAATTTTCAAATTCAGCAATATAATGTGTAGCTCTAACAGAGTCTAAATCATAAATAGAGTATGTTTTACCTTTGACATCAAATGTAGTATCAGATCCACGTAAATCGTGCGGTGCTAATTCATGTTTAAATATTAGCTTATTTTGACTATCATGTTTCGCTTTATCGTAGTTTTCTCAACTATCCAAACAAATCTGCTCAATCTCTCCATCTTTATTAACAAGATAAACAGTATCTCCCATATCTAACTGATATGGTTGTACTAATTTAATAAATGGATTTTCAAATGTCTTTTCATTAAAAACTGAAAGCAATTTTCCATTTTGATATTTGACATCACGAGATGTCAATTGATCGATAGTAAAGTTTGATAATAAGACTTCTTCCCGAATTTTTCTACACAATGTAGGATATGTCATTGTATTTCCGTTATAATTGAAAAATTGAATCATACCTCTAGAAGGAACCTGGACAGATGCAATACCTGCATATTTTCTTCGAATCCCCTTTTTATTTAGATTCGAAATTATAGTAGCATTGAAAATTTTAATAGTTGTCGGATCACTAAATGGAATTTGGATTGTAGCATTAGGATTTTTAGAAAGTTCTATTGCGGCTTTAGTTAAAAATGCTTGTGCCATTCCCATAGTATCACGTGTATTGTTAGAGAATGATTTTAAGAACTCTTGCCCCAATATTTGATGTAAATTAGTAAAGTCACCTTCCCCAACTAACATATTCTTTTCACGAAGTGATTGTTCAACAACATTACCGATTTCTTTATAAATATTAATTGCTTCATCTGTATAATATCCCGATTGAATCAAGGAGCTAATCATCTGGGACATCTCAGTTACATCAGTATCATCGCTTAAAACATGATCTGCATCCATTTGAACTCCACCGAAAATTAAAGACATTTTTGTAGTTGTTAAAGCTTCATTGTTTTTCCAAGTATCACGTGTATTTATATTACAAGCTCCAACCTTTATTGCAGATTTGTTTACTAAATATGCACACATATAACTCTTTAAATCTTCTACACAAACTATATTGGTGCAAATTCTATTGTTAACGTTACTCCAAACTAAAGTATTAGAATTTTTGTCTAATTGTTTTGCTCAAGCTCCACCAAAAATTGAATCAATCGCATAAATACTATCAATACGAATAGGATTTCGATAAACCTGGGATGTTGCTCCGGATTTAGGTTCTCCGTTTTTATTGACTTCAGTTTCAAATACTTGGTAACAAGAGGTTTTTACGTCAGAAGGATTGGGTACTAAAATTAATTTATCAATTCTATAAAGTTTCCCTGTAACAGGATCTTCACGATAAATAAACTCTTGTTCACTTACATTTCTTCCAGCAACATTATATCCAAATTTTTCACCCGGTTTGTAATATTTTGACAAATCAACGAATTTATCAAATTTCATGTTATGCATTTTATAAAAGACGTTATCCGCACTAATATCACTTGCTCTAGAATTTCTACGTCTTTCATTTGTCAATGCATAAACAGCCCATTTAAGAAGTTTTGGACATCCTGTTTTAGGGTCTACATCTCCAAAGATTGTCTTCTTATCTCAACCCACTTTTGCATCAAGTAATGACATATTTTCTAACATAGATTGAATTGGAGAAGATCAACCTGCTCCATCCATTGCATCTACAGAAGATGTTTTTCCCAACATATTAAATACATCAGCTTGATAATCATCAATAACAGCATAACGTATATCTGAATTTATTCCAAATACATCTGGGTAAAAAGTATGAGTTGTAGCACCTGCAATCACAGTTCTTTTAAAGGATGAAGATAAACGACTTGCTTCAGCAGATCGAAAATATGATTCAGGTCAAACTTTATTTTTTTCTTTATACGCTATTTCTTTATCACTCGGTTTATATTTATTTGGATGAAAAAATGTTTTTCCAAAAATTAAATCATTATATCCATTTGAAAGAAAAACATCAGATAAAAAATATGCACTAAGCAGAGGATTTATTTTATCATTTACCTTTAATTTCATTTCTCCGGTAGTTGAATCAAATCATTCCTCACCAATTGTGTTTCTTAATTGCGAATAAGTAATTTTATCAACAGAGTCATCAAACCTAAAATCATTTTCTTCTAGATTTTTAATAAATTCATCAGATTGCTCTTTAATACGATTCTTAAATGATTTGCGTGTATCATCAAGAACATACATATTTATATCATGTTCCAATGTTTCATTAAATCCAGCTTTTGAATAATGCATTTCTTCAATGAAATCCAAACCTTTATTAGAAAATGCTTTTCTTACATTATCTTTAAAAGATGAATTTGAAATTGTATCAATAATGGTTTTAATCGCATTAAATTTATTTTTTAAATAATCAGTTTTAGATTCATTTTCTTTATCTCAAGCAACTGTTAATTTATCCAAATTCTCAATGACTGTTGCAAGTTTTGTTTTTTCCGAGTCTTTTATAACAGACTTTGCAAATTCATCGGACTTAATCACATCAGATACAGCTATAAAATCAGATATAAGTCTATTTAAAATTTTACTATACTCTGATTTGCGTGCATCATAAATAGCATTTATCATTGTGGATACTCCCGAATTGTGCATTTTTGAATCCGTTGATAATATATTACTTAAAATAGTTTGTAGGGTTTGACCTCCAATTTTTAAATTCTTATGATAAGGGATTAATCAATGTGTGTTTTTATCAGAGAAACAACTGTTTTGTAAATATATATAATTCTCAGCATTATCTTTAAACCCAGTATATGATTTAAAGAATTCATATATAATAGAACATTGTGCTAATTCAGATACAGTTAAATCCCGTGCAGATTTTTTTCTTCCATTTATATTTACATCAAGTCTTACTCTAGGTGCTCCAATATGGGTTCCAAATTGTTTATAAACCGGATGATCACTGAATATATTTTCAGGAGTTTTGGTTTTCATATTAGTGATCATACGAGGCATTTGATTGATTAAAGATGTAAGATTATATGATGCCACGTTATTTCCAAAACTATTTCGTTGTGTATTGGAAACATTCAACCCCCAAGCTAAGCCCAAAAAGTCTGTGGCTTTTTGTATAGGTGTGGAAAATTGTCTCGTTTTAAATTGACTTTTTATAGGATCATTAGCTCCATTTTCCCAAAAAGATTCATCCGTTAATTTATTTGCACTAGAATCAGATGCTAATAATGTAATTCCAATTGGTCCGACAAACTCATTTCACAATTGTCCAACTGTAGATTTTCCACCACCTAATTGTTGAAGAATTGAATCATAATTTAACGGAATATTGATGTCTAATATATCTTTAATAATTTCAATCGCGATTTTATTAGATATAGTAATTCCTTTCCAAGTAATATTATTATTATCACCTAATTTCAACCTACCTAATTCAACGGCGTCTTTATCCGCTCCCCTTTTAAATACAACATCATTTCCATCAATAGATATATGATATTTATCCTTTAAATCTTGTCATGCTTTTTTATTATTAAATCGGAATTTGTTAATAGCAGCTGTAATAGAGTCTTGTATATGATAAAGTGCGGAACTTTTATAATTGTCTTCAATTTTCTTTAAAGATATTGTATTATCATGATTATTAATAATAACACCACGATTCTTATCTGTTTTAAACATTAAATTAAAGAAACAATTTTTGATTTCAGATTGAAGATCGGAATTTATTAATGCATTAATACCCAATGCAACTTCAACATCAACATCCTTCATATTGCCCAATCTAGCAACATTTATAAATGCACGAAAAACTTCTTTTAAGTTTGAATCCGCAGTTTTTGCACTTTCTCTTGAATTAACATCGACACGTAAAACAGATGCTTTTTTCTTTTCTAGTATGCTTTCCGCTTCAGAACCAGTTAAACCCAAATGAGTTATATTCATACCATTATTAATCCATTCTTTAAATGAATTCATAACCATATTAAATTCTGGAACTGTTAAAGTCGAATCTAAAATAGCAGTATTATTTTGATTGTATTTATGAAAAGATTCAATTATTGCAACAGTGAGATCACTCATTTGACCTTCTATATCGACGTCTTCCTTGGTTGTTCATGTTTTGAACATATCAATATTCGCCCCCTTATACTCATATTTATCCCCAGCTTCATTAATATTTTTATATTTAGGATTTACTTTAATATACGAAGCTTGGTTTTCTAATAAAGCATCAAAATTCTTTAATATCGTATAAGCATCACGAGCATCTAAAAAAGCTTGTGATGTTCTGCCACCCTTATAATTATCAAATGCAGCAATAGCTTCATTCATAATAGAAATAAATTCAGAAGCTGCTGTAAAAGTTGTATACTTACCAGGCGATACCAGATTTCAAATTTTGTTTACAAGTGACGTTTTGTAAGTATAAATATTTTCATTTAAAATATTTGAAAAAGAACTATTGGTACTTTTAACATTTGCATAAACAATTCTATTTTCGTTTATATTAAATATTGATACTTCCAACATTTTTCTTTTGAAGTCTCTGAACATTTTCTTCAATAGATACGAATCACCATCGTAATTTATATCCAAAAACGTATCCTTTTTTGCAAACTGATTTACAGTTGGAATTTGTTTTTCTTTTACTGGTGCCTTTTTAATACTTAAATCAGCAAGGGTGATATTTTCACCCTTGCTATTAATTAAGTTTATTATATCATCGGCATTTTCGAACTCGTTTCTAATTTTATCCTCTCAATCATCACGATATTTGGCTCAACGCAAAACCGTTCTTAAACCTTTTTCATCATTTAAAATATGTTTACTTACACATGCCATAATTTAATGTTTTTAACAGTACATTATTATATTCGAAGTATCGTCTTCGTCGTCTAAAATATCAAGTGCATCTTGTATTTTAATTTTAGTATCTCCTTCTATACCAATATCTTCAAGCATTTCATACATATCATCAACAAAGTTTTCTTTATTGTTCATAAAGTTTTGAATTGCTTCCAACTTTTTACTTTGACTAAGAAATCCATTTTGAATCAAAATATCAAATTGCGCTAATGCTTCTGGCGAAATTAATCCTAAATTATCTAAATATACATAATCATATTCAATTGAATTGTTTGTAAGATGTACAGTTATAGTTTCTCCTGATTTATCTATCTTAACGTCTTTAGCATCTTCAAACTTCTCATTTATTGCTTTATCAATTTTTGATTCTAATGTTTCTTCAGTTGTAGTAGTTGGTGTTGTAGTAGTTGGTGTTGTAGATAATTCTTCTGTTTTTATTTGATAATCTTCAGATATATCATCTTTTGTTATAGTATATTTAACGCCATCCGCTTTAGATAACAACTCACTAGCCATATCTAATATTTCAACCTCCGACATATCCGTACATTTTTCAAAAACTTCTTTAGTTAAAATATTAGATTTGTTATCTCCAAAGAGTAAGAACAAATTTAATAATTTATCTCGAATTTCTAAAGGATTTACTGATAAAGTTGTACTAGGTTTTACTTCTGATGATGTTGATTTCTTAAATATTTCCTCAATATCGCTATCTTCTATTTTTTGAACAGGGTGTGTTGACATATCCATTTTATAAACAGGAGGCAACATTTCATCAATATTACTAAATCGAGTATTGATCAGGGAATTACTTATACGTAAATCCGCTCATCTTGTTTTTGAACGATCTGTAACAGTAGCTTTAGCATCGTTTAATTTTAAACCAGTTTTAAAATAAGTTTCTCTGAAACAATCCTCAAATATATCAAAATCTAATATTGGCATCTTCTTAAAGAAGTGGAATATTAAGTCCCAATCCATCATAGGATAAATGTTGCGTCTATGTTCTTTTGGATTAGAAACTTCATTTTTGAGTTCAAATAATATTTGATGAGAACGTATGTTATTATCATTATATTCAAGAGCAAAATTTTTATTTTTTCCTGTTTTATTAATTCCTTCAACAACAGCTTGTAATTTAGAATATAAAGTTTTTCCACCAGATTTTACACCTACGGCAGGTATATGAGCTATGCTAGCATCTTTTTTATTCTTCGTAAAACGTCAGCTACCTGTATGAGAGTTATCATCGTTGAGGATTTCTTCATATACGTTATATACGTTATTTTTACTATCATATCTGACAGCATAGCTACGATATTGTTTACCTTTGTTAAAAGTAACAACTAGACAAGGGTAATTAATATTTCCGCTCCCGCTTTTAGATGGTATTTCCCTTTGGATTAATTCAAATACATTGTCTTCAAATTGTGTGCACAAATCCATATAATTTGGGTTCTTTGGATTTTGTGTTGCAACTAAAACTGAATTAAATAGATGCTTAGCAGCAGCAGGAACAAGTAAACGATACTTTGTACGTAAATTATAAATGTTTTCTGCATTAACTTTTGATTGTTCTAATGCACTACCTCCATTTAATAAATCATATTCAAAATCACCTAAAATACCTTTAACATAATTAATGGCATTTACTTTACTTTTTCCTGAGAAAAGAGCTTGTTGTGTCGAGTTAAGTATTCCGTAATTTAATCCTGAAATATATTTTACAACCCATGCTGTATTTATTGCATCAAATATAGAAATTACTCTATGATTATCGATTAATTGTATAGGTGCGCGAACAACGTCTCCTTCAGTTCCATCAGCTCTATTGTTTAATTTACCCATTACAATTGCACTATTAGTTCAATTCTCATCCTCGGGATTTTCTTGAATGTCTGTATTAGTATATCAAGCTGTTTTAGTATTGGCTGTTTGTTTATTACTTCATATTTGGTCAAAGTCTTCGTCAGTAAGAATATCAATAGCGCTTCATGCGGTGAATGTTTTACCACTATTTTCCTCTTTTCAATCACGACACTTTGATTTATAATATGATCCATTCTTGTTATTATCCCCAAAATCATCTTCATCATTTGGAGTAAAAACTTTTGACTGACTGTAAAGAGAACCATACCGCATTTTATTTATACTCTTGTCTAAACTCCCGGTAGTTGTTACCATTTCACTTGGTGTAGCAATATTGAATAAAACTTCACCTTGTGGCACAGTTATAACACCCCTAAACTTCTTATTTAATGTACCAATTGGTATTAAATAATTTTTATCATGTACCGTTAATGGAAGATATAAGATCGAACGATCCAAATTTGTAATAGCTTTGACGTATAATTTATAGTCACTACTACATGTTATATTTCATGCATCACAAAAAGCTTTTGCAAATGATGTAGATACATTTGAATATGAGGCTAATTTTTCAACGTGTCTTTGCTGCAAACCCATTCCTATAGATACACCTGATGAAAATAGTCTAATAAAAGTTTTAAATCTTTTGTGACCATCCTCACCTTGAAATTCTTCAAGATTTAATAGACTATATTTATTTTTCTCTTCTTGAATTCAAAACTGTGATTTATCGGAATCTAGTTCATCAATAAATGCTTTACGATCATAATATATATTATTTCCTTTATTAATAGACATTTTTGATGATTTATTTACACGATCTCTAGAAACTTTGCCATCTGTTTCAACAGAAGTTGACACTTTACTTACACCAGAGCCAATTTTTTCAGATGCAGATTTGCCAGTAGAAGTATATGCAGTTACACCATCTGCTTCATCATCTTTCGATGTCGTTTCTGTTGCAAAAAACGAGTTTGATAAACTATCACTTGGTGTAGACCCAGGCTTAATTATGACATCATTGGGTGCAACCTTTTTACCTTTAGCTTTACTTTTAGGTTTAGATCCTGATCCTGATCCTGGTTCAGTCTCTGGTTCAGTCTCTGGTTCACGCAACAATCATTCATTAACGAAATCATACCATTTTTGTAATTCAGTGGCATTTCCAGTTATTGCAGTAGGTGCCGAAGCAATAGATGCATCTTGTGCTACATTATTGATATTTAATGGGTTTAACTCGCCGGAATCATCAACAATAACAACACCTTGTTTAGCACGACTCAACATAGTATTGAAGTCCAATACCATATTGTACATGATATCAGAATCAAAGTGTTTGTCGACAATAACATAATCAAATTCCCCACCTTGTACAGCATCCGCATTTATTAATTCAATATTACTATGTGTACTTACTATACTTTTGTATTTTGATTCGTCATCTGTGATAATTGCAATAGTTTTATCTGAACCAAAATTAGCAAAATCATTAACATAATGATTTACGATATCACTTTTAATGACTTTACAACCTACAAAGTTTTCACCCGGTTTTTCATAATATACTAAATTAAGAGATATATCTTTAACGTCTTCAGATACAAAACTTAAAAGATAGTCCTTACGACTTTTATGCTTTTCGACAAATCGATTTGTTAAAACATCAGAAGCAATAGCATTTTGCTGTACAGCAGAATTTTCACTTCTAATTATTGCAGTTAGTTCTGGGAAGATTGTCATTATACAATCATCTGTTGATGAATAACTACCTTCAACTATTTTTCCATTTTGTTTATAATCACCTGTCATTAAAACAGTTATACCTCTAGCTTTTGCTCATTTTGATAAAATTTGTAATTCGGCACCAGATATAAATGTGCCTTCATCAATTACTAAATACTTAGGATTTAAACCGGTATATAAATCTGCATCAGTTCCAATAACATTGATATCATCATTATCATAAACATGCAACGCTTTTCCTTTAAATTTTTCTGGTCTTTTTGGACAAATTTTATCAAGTAGTTCAGAAATTGTGATAGCATGTTTGTCGTCAACACCTGTTACATTTTGTAGATTTTTAATTTGTTTTTCATGTGGAGCAGCAACAACAAATTCAGATTTATCATTATTTGCTTTTAACAATTCAACAACAAACCTATCAATTATTTGAGTTTTTCCTGTTCCAGCAGAACCTGGTAAGAAACAGATATTTTCAATTAAAGCAAGATCTTGTAATATGGAAACCTTATCAAGCCCAGATGTTTCTTTTATATATTTGTCAACTTTTACATCATGTAATTGTTTTGTTATTTTATTAAAAATTTCTGGATTTTGTAAGAATGAAGATACTAATACATTTGATATTTGTTGCCCCCATAGTGGAGATAATATATGATCCGGATTTGCTTTATTATAAGTTTTGTATATACCATCAAGTTTCTTAAATTGATCTTGGAAATCAACAGTACACATACTAGCTAAAAATAACGCATTGGCATAAGGTGTATTTTTGCTTTCCTTGTTATCAGTGTAAGAACCGGACAAATTCAAAAATGAATCATTAGGTAATCATTCAACAATAGTGTTTACAATAGAATCAATTGAAATTTTCTTGCTAGTAACCTCATCATATAAAGCATGCGCAAAATCCATAAATGCTGTAGTATACGTAGTTATATTACTTCATGCGTCTAATTCTCCGCCATGTGCTTTATTCTTTCATATATCCTCTAGATCAAGTCCTATCGATTTTAATTTATCTGATAATGTTAAACCTTCTGTATTTTTATCAGTAATAAAACCTTCTATAATAGATTTTTTATTAACTATTTCTGAGTTTTTATGATATGTGATTTTTTGACCCTTGTTCTTATCAGATATAGCAATTAAGCAATTAGCTTTATCTGTTAGATAAACTAATTCAGATTTAAGAAAATTTTTAGTTACATCAGTTATTTCACTTGTTAATGCGTCTTTCTTAGCTTTTTTCCTATATATATTTAATACTTCTGTATAGCCATTATTAAATGGACTTAACAATGTATTTAACATTGCACAAACTTTAGGAACATTTCTTAAAGCTGCATCATAACTAGGATTATTAATTATGTATTTTTCTATATCACCTAGACTATTTAAAGTATTTTCTTCCTGTGATAATAGATCAATGACTTTTATAGTTGATTCCCCAACATTTAATTCAAAATTTCTTAATAAATCAACAATACTTAAAGTTGGAATACTTTCTTTAAGTTTTGCCACTTCGTTTACGAGCGTTGTGATATTAGAAAAACGCGATGCGTTAAAAATTACTTTATCAATTAAGTTTGGCAATAATTTATCGCCTTCTTCTTTTAATTTATTTAACTCCGAAACATCAATTCTTCCATTTGCTAAATTAGTTAGAAGATTTAACAGCTTTAATTTAAATTCATTTAAAACGGTTTCATCTCCTGTAAAACTTCTTGTTGCTTTAGCAAAAGCGGAATTAAACATAAGCGCATTCGACAATGGACTACAGGCAGTTGCAATTACTCGTTTAAAGAAAATATCATTATCAGAAACAATTTTTTTATCACGTAACTTAGTATAAAAATCAATTAATATGTCGTGTATTGCTTTATTTGTAGTTTTTATTTTTTCACGCAATACATCTTGAAGTTCATCATAAGTTATTTTTGAATCCAATTTATATTTATCGATATATTCTCATAAATCAATACCTTCAGTTCCATCTATTCCAATTAATGTATCGAAATCGTTAGATAAATCCTGAAGATTTAAAAGTGCATTAGAAATAGGTGTGGCTAATTCCGTTTTACCCAATTCAGTTAAAGATTCTGAAACCAAACTATATTTTTTATATATATTATTATACCTATTAATGGCCTGTTGTAGATTGTTTTGTTTTTCTGACAAATCCCTTATTTGATTTTGAAAAGCGGTAAATTCTGTATTTAGTTTCAATTTAGCATCAACTTCAGATTTAAGATCTGCAAAAGTTTCAACTTCTGGTGTAATTTCACCCGCATTAAGCATATCTTCTAATTCTTTAAAGTTTTTGCCTTTTATTGAATCATATTTTCCAGAATCGATTAGTTCGTCATAAGTTGCTTGTATCAATGCATTTGATTGATCTAAAACACTTTTTAATTCAGTATTAACAGTTAATAATTCAGCGGAATTTTTTTCATATTGAGAAAAATCCTTAGAACCGACATGTAGTTCATCATGTAAATAGTAACTATTTTCATTTAAACCTTTAGACTTTTCATTCATCTCCTTAATTCGTGGAGACATTCTTTCCAAATAATAATAATATAAATCTGATTCGAATTTTAAACGATCAACATCAGCTAATTTAAGATTGCTAAATTCAGATTTCATTCTAGACTTTTCAGCATCAGACAACTCATTGAAGTTTTTATCATACATTGTTTCGGTATAATGTTCTACTGAAGTTTGCCAATATGATTTTTCTTCTTTATCATCAAGAACAGATTTTTCAAAATTAGCTTGTAAATCCTTAGAAGTCATATAAAGAACTTGACTTGCATATCTATCATCATTACGATGGAAAAGCAAATCATTTCTTTGTTTTTCAAGTTCTTTAATACGTTGTGTATAATATTCTACATTCTTTTGTTTCTTCAGATTTTCAGATTCTGTTTTCTTTTCATCCTCTGTTGAAACACCAGGTTTAGATGCAGTTAATTTATCGAGTTTAGATTTATTATCAAGATAATCCTTTCCTAGTTTAGTTATATCACTTAAATATGATGTATGAAATTGGTATGTTTTAATTGTTTCAAGTAAAGCATTAGTCTTATTATTCATTAAATATTCATCAGCAGAAATACCTAAATCTTCCATTTCTGCTTGTTGTTTATCTAATTCATCTTTAAACTTCTCATCAAATTGAAGCATACCCAAGCCTGCCATTAATTTTGATGAAGGGTCTAATAGACTTTGTCCATACATTATATTTAAACCAAAATCATTCAATGTATTGCTCATATATTGTATTCCATTTTTGAGCATACTATACATAGCTAAATTTTGATTATTGTCAGATGTACCTTTTGCGTAAAGTGTTTCTTCTTTACCTTCTTTGTTTTTCCTTTTTCTTGTTTCAGTTGCAGATAAGTTAGCATCTCCTAAAACACCTTTTTTATATAATACATCCAAACGATCCAATAATTCATTAGTTCGCCCAGTTGCAATCATATACATAACTTGTTCATTAGAACTCAAATCCGTCATTTGTACGACATGTGGGCCGAATAAACGTTCATATTGATTTAAGCCTTCAAACACAGCACCACCCAAGAAACCTCCTATAAAGTTTTGTCCATAACGTGTTAATATACTATTAAAATCAAAGCCAAAATCAAGTTTCTCGGTATTCTTGTCTTTAACATCAATACCCAAAGCATTAGCACCTGCAAATAATGATTTAACTGCATCAGTCGATACTTCCTCCATCATTTCCTCAACACCCTCATTAAATGCACGGTTAATCATTTTAGATCCTATACCTCATGCTTTAGTAGCAGAATTTGAAGATGTCAAACTTTGCACTTTACCAGATATAGGTTTAGATAAGAAACGTTGTCATGCTTTTGTAATACCGTTTGAAATAGCGTTATAATGTTTTACTGCTTGTTTTGGAGTTAATACACCTTCTTCAACCAAATTTTTCAATGCCGGTTCTCCATCAGTTTTTACTCAGTTTTTGATAACTTCTACAGCCTCTGATTCATCAAGAACTCCACCTTTAAATAGTTGATCTCTAAAATAGTCTTGATTCATCAAACCATATAAAGCACCTATTGATGCAAGCATACCAATACCTGCCGCAGCATCTGATGCTCCAGCAGCTTTAAAATCAGAATATGTTTGTTCGGATGATGTAATAGCCATGAAACCTAATGAAAGATTTCTACCTAAGTTAGATGCTTTTTGAACATCATTCATTTTAGCCAAACTATATGTAATTTGACCTAAGGTTTTTTGGGAATACAATTGTGATGCAGATGACGATAAAATATCTGCTATACTTTCAAATGATAGAAAACCACCAGCTCTTGCTTCGTCAGATTGAGAACCCATAAATTTCTGAAAGAAATTCTCACCTTTAGTAAGACCTTGGCCTATAGCTCCAGAATTATCCCCAAATATACCATTGATTGCTTTCCCTAATGTAGGGGCAACACTTGCTAAACCGTAAACAACACCAATCGCACCCATTACAGTATTAACGCCTGGAATTAGATAAGGTGCTAATTCTACAGCAGTTTTCATTAATGTTCCACCAATACTTTTGGTAAGACCATCTGAATCAAAGAAATCAAATTTATTTAATGTAGTACCGTCAACGGTTAATGTATCGGTATAATGCAATACATCTCTACCATAAGATTCTCTATTACCAAGAATCTCATAATAAGCATCCCCATTTTCATCAAATTTATAATCACCTTTCTTATGGGTTATAGTAGTACCGTTTATGACTTCTGTAGTATCCTCGTCATACACTGCTAAAGCCAAAGTAGGATCCGCAAGAGATTTAAAAATACCACTATGTTGGTTCGGTGTTCAATCTAATACATTACCTTTTTCATCGCGTACATAATTATCCTGTGCAATTTCACGGAGACTAAAAACAGGATCAGACATTTTCCCTATTCCCTCAATACCTACAGCACGTCTATCAGGTGTATATGGTGTTGTTACAATCGTTGCACTAAGATCCTTAATTTCAGTTTTTAAAGGCTGTGTGTAGTCAAAAGGATCTTTAGCCATTTCATTAATCACCTTATTTGTCCAATCAGTTGAAGAAAATTCATTATACATACTTAATGCACTATCGTAAAAAGTATTAAATGTTTCCTCATCAAACTTTCCATCTTTTTGGAAAGTTTCTTGTACTGTTTTGTTGTTTTTATAATAATCAATTGATTTTAAATCCGTATTTTCAGGTGTTATTCCATGCTCAAACACTTCATCAACTGACGAAGGTTGATTATACATCAATGTAGCTATTCAATCATTATTTGCCATATTCTCGTTTAATTATTAGGGAAATTTGTATGCTCCCAATTACTATTTCTTGCACGTTCTTGTACTATTTGTGATACTTCCATATCTTTAACAGGATCCTTAAATTCATCTTTTGGTCTAATAGAAGGTCTTGTTAAATTAAATCCTTGAATAGGATCAACTATTGGTACATAAATATTGCCATGATAAAAACTTCCTGCACCAGCATCACCAAAATCATTCAACTTTATAGAACTCTTTGTAACTGTATCTTTACCATATTGTACATAATTGTTATACATACTTTGTATATCTCTACCTTCTGGGCGACTAAGATGTTTTAAGAATGGTTCTGATGAAGGATCAATGTCTAATAACTTATCACTAGCATAACAAGCGAATGTTAAGAAAAGACCTATATTATTACATTTAAATGTTTTTGTTTCTTCATCAAAACTAACATTTGGATTTTGTAATTCTCTAAACTTGGTCATTATTTCCATCTTAGTTAAACCAGGATTTTCTGAAATTCAACGATTTATTTCATTTACTTGTTGTAACGTAGTGAAATCTGGAACTTGCTCACCACCTTCATTTCTTACAGGCAATGCAACACGTTTAATTAAACTAGAACCATCTCATATAAGTTTTTTAGTATCGCCGGCTTTAAGTTTCTGATTACCAAATATAACAGTTGATGTGTCTGCGGCTTTGAACTGAGTTATATATGGCATCATTTCATCCAAGTTATTATTGTGTACAGGCTTATAATCATCAGTAACAGGTGTTCCAGCATTTCAAGCTTGGAATGCCATCCAGCCTTTATCTGCAGCTCTTTCTGGATTCAAGGAAATTACTGCCTGAGATTGTGTTAAGTCACCTTTTGCAACTTTAATTGCCAAAGTATCTTTATCATATTGTTCCGTAGTAGATCCTGTTTTCCCACTAGAACGTCTACCTTGTTCATCAAGTTCGGATTCAAAATCTACAGAAATAGTTCTACCTGTATTTGAAATTAGCATATTGAGTAACAAAGCATCTTCTGTATAACCTTCCACTGCAGCAGTTGCTTTTATTTTATTTCTATATGTATTAGGTAAAGAAATTTTTAAATAATTTAAAGCCTGTTCAATGTGAGTATCGGCAATTGTAGATTTCTCAGATATTTTATACACACCATCTGTTCCTGCAACAATTGCACCTTGTAAAGTATTTCCTCCAGATAAACCTGCATTTACAATATTTTGTATTCCAGATTTAATATCAGATCCAGCTTTAGTAGAGTATCCTGTAATTTCAGTATTAGCAAATTTTCCAATTAAATCCTTTGCGTAATCTGTAATTGTTTTCATTCCAACAGCTGCAGATAAATTATCTAAAATGTTATTATTAAATGCCATAGAACCGCTATTTCTTCTAAAATTAATCAAGTCTTCATTTGTTAAAACTTGATAATTTTCAGCGTTCTTTTTTAATTCATTAGGCGATACAGTTTTTAATTTTTTCTCAGATATATCATATGTATATATTTGTCCTCTATCATCAATTGCAACATCTCCTCAAGCATCTTGAGCATCAAGTGATTCTCTAGATTTTTTATAATCCTCGTAATTAGTTTTTACCAATGAAGCTTTTCTTGCAAGAGAAAGAATACTTTTCATAGATAAATTATCACCTGAAGGATCACCTGACATAGCAAGTGTATGTTCTACACTTTTAAGAAATGTATTTACATCTGAGTCTATTCCATTTTCTGTAACTAAATCTATAATTTTCTTTGTAAATTCATTTGTTTTAGAAGTAGAAGAAGAGGCTGTTGTAGTAGCCTCTTCTTGTTTACTTCTATTTGTTGTTGGAAGATAAGTAATACCTCCTCCTGCAAATTTTCTAATTATCATTTATTTCATTAATTTTTCTAACATTCTATTAAGATGTTGTGTTGCAATTTGTACAGCTCGTTTAGCTTCTCTATCACCCTGAATCGCCATTTGTGCTAAAGGATCCGCTTTTATAGAAGTTTTTCCACCTTGCTTAAAAGAAAAAGTTTGAGCTGGTCTAGTTACATAGCGTTGGTTTGTGTCATAAATGGATTTCTTATACTTATTTTGTAATTGTTTAACAATCGGTGAGTTCATAAAATTTGTATAAGCAGTTCTATTAGCATCACTCAATATTCAATTATCAAATTCTGCTTTATTCTCAGTTGTATCAGCTTCGTATGCAGAATCAAATTGGGTATGCAATAGCTTGTCTAATTCGTCATTATATTTACTTTGTAAATCATTTATTTCATATGTTTGAGCAAGATCATTCTTCTTATTTCAAGCATCACGATAATTTTGACGTACCTGATACATATAAGGATTTACATTATTTACTCACTGTTCTTGCTTCTGACTCGCATCAAGTTCTGCACCACGGCTTCTTACATTGGCAAAATATTGAGATTTTTGATTAGCTGCTTGTGTATCTAATGAACGTTGTTTATTAATTCTTTCAACATCTTGTGCATTTCAAGAATCTACATATCTTGTTATATTATCACCTTTTTGTTGTTCTATATTAGATATTTTGTCAGCACGTTGTAATTCTCCCGCCATATTTGAATTGACATCAGATGAATTAAACTGAATGTCTCTATATGGATTTTCAGCTAACCTTGTAGAGTTATCAATACTAGCTGTTGAAAAACGTTGACCCTCAAGTCTTGGTGTATCAAATTTAACAGAATATAAAGCATTATTAGCTTTTTGTTTATCCTTATAAACTGAATTTACAGCAGCAACATTACTAATCATTGAGCCCAAATCCATTAAATTAGGAATATTTGCTTTTAGCGCTTGCCCAAAAGAACCACCGCTGAACTTATATATTTTACCACCTTTACGTAACATTATACCTCCATCTTGTAAAGATCCAACTTGCTTTGGTGTTTGTTGTGATGCTAAACGTACTCTAGATTGTGGTACTAAACGTGGTACGTTAGATCGTGATACTAAACGTTGTAATCTAAATCTAGATTGTGCTGCTAAATGTGGTACTTTAGATTGTGGTACTGAAGGTTGTACTTTAGATTGTGGTACTGAAGGTTGTACTTTAGATTGTGGTACTGATCTTGATCCTGCCATATTTCTTCATGCACGTCAATCTCAAGAACCTTTTTCAAAAGTATCTGGTTTAAATAAATGTGGATATTTATATGCTAAATCACGTAAGTAAATATCTCTAGATGAATTATGCTTCAATATAGATGTATTAAAGTCTTTAGCTGCACGATTCAAATCACTTGCTGAAATATTTTGTGCAATAAATTTATCAATATTTTGATTTCCAAACCCACCAAACATATCTCTGACAGCATATCCTATCGTAGAACGAGCTTCTGGATTAGATGATTCAAATGTAGCTTCTCCTATTCTATCCGTAACTTTTCTATTGCGATTATACCAATGACCTGATTTTTCAGATTTATTGAATTTAATTCCAAATGAATCCAGTGCTTTTTTAGCATCACCATCTGATAGTTCAATACCCAAATCTTTGGCTTCAGATTTAACTTGTGCAATAAGTTCCTTCTTAGAACCATTTGCGGATTCAACCATTTCTTGAATCTCAGAAGCAGTTTTCTTTAATTCCTTATCACCAACTTTGGCTGTATGCTTAACTTCATCAACATCTGCTAATGTGTCCTTAATCAAATTTCTTTGACCAATGCCTTTACGTATTGATTTTGCTGCACCAGCACCGAATAAAATACCAGAAGATAAACCTCTACCTAAATCAACTAAATCTTGAGATGTTAAATCTTCTCCAGAGATAACCTTTTTAAGTGGATTTATCATTGATGTCATACCTGCTACCGTAGCAAGAGTCAACAATGGTTTGGCAACTTTACGTATACCTGCAATAGCTTTTGCAGATTTTCCAGCTTTTGCAAAAACTCCAGCTAAAGGTATCATAGACGCAACATCTAAAGCAAGTCCAATTGCTAAATCTTTACCTGCCCCAGAAACACCTGATTCACCTTGATTTCCTTGTGCCTTATCGGCTTTATAACGAAGTATACTACCTCCAATACCAGATAAACCTCCAACAATATTTCCAATTGGTCCAAACATACTAGCACCAACTCCAGCCAAATCTAAACCTGCTGCCATTAATTGTTGTTTTTCAGCAGTAGACAAACCACCGTCAGAACCATTAAGTTTGTGGTCTTTGATTACATCCTTTTTAGCATCAGTTTCAAAAGTTTTAGTCCTTGTTGTAGGAGCAAGAACTATTCCACCATATTGTAGTTTAGATAATTTATTTCAATCAATTTTACCCCCATTCGCACGCTTTCCTAATTTGGTATGTACGTTACTAATGTGTGGGTTTTCTGTTTCTTGATAACTTATACCCCTGCTTTTTACTTTAGATAATGCTTCTAATTGGGATGTCGTTGCTTTTTCCCCATTCATATATCGTTTTAACAATTCCATATTTTCAGGTGCAACTTTAACTGGTGCATGATTGTCACCTCAATAAATTCATGTATTACCCTCTCTATCGGAAGCTATTGTGACGTCTTGACCATTATTTCTAAATGTACGTTTTACACCCAATTCTTGGTCACCACGTCATTGTCACGCGCTTGGATTTAAGGCTTGGCCGGATGTTGCATAACCTGCAACTTTCCATCCTGTAGCATTTGCCAATGCTTCTCTAGAATCAAATTTATGAGCAGTACCATCCGCATCAAAATAAACATATTGTGGAACATATACCCCAGCATAATTACGTTTAGTTGGATCCAAATATGCATACACTTTTTGCCCTTCTGGAACACCTTCAAAGAAACCTGTTGCATCGACGTGTCCAGCTCCTTTTATATTATTTGTTCTATAAAAATCATATAATTCTGGACTGTATTGTGTATCGGAATTATAGCTAGTATATTCACCATAATTAGATTTATCATCAGCTGCAAATCCGTTCCAAATTCTATCACCCATAAATCGAACCTTACTAGCATTTGCTGCATCGTATCAAGCTGCTCAATCAGGTGAATTTTTATTACTAATAAAACTACCAATATATTGAGCATACAAATCAGGGTGAGCAATGATTTCATCTCTTGTTCTGAGTATTCCATTTACAAGGAAACCGTTTTCGTATTTAGTACCTTTAAATGGTGCAAGCCTTCCCAAATACCAATTTTTATAATCCCCAAAGATACCTCCGTTTACACTAAATGTGCCATCATCGTTTTTAGTAATAGTTGCCCCATTTGAGCCAGCTCAAGAGTCTTTATTCCCACCTCATTCATAATTATTGGAATCGTCAGAATCACCTGATGTTCCATTTCCACTTGATGCTGGAGTATCTTTTGAGAATCCTATCAGTTTAAGAAAATCAAGATCGTTTTGAGTTGCAGTACCCTTTCGTACTCTATCTTGTAAATCATTGAAAAATGTTTCTCTATTTTCAGGAGTAAGTCCCACATTACTAAGATATGTTCTTAATCTCTTTAAATCGGATTCATGACCTTTTCAAGCAGACATGTCAAAACCTGGGGCGTTCATAATATCGTCAATATTAGAAGATCCATAAATGTTATTAAAATTGTTTTGAACAATGCCCCATTTCGCTTTATTAGATGCAGAATCTTCTTCGCCTTCTTTATATGGATCAAACCAACCAAAACCACGATCCCATTTTAATCTAGGACCTTTATATTCAACAGGTTCTTCATTCATATCTACATATTTCATATATTCTCCACTACGTTTAAATCTGTCGTTAGCAGTATGAAACGTAGCTTGCATTGTTTTTCTAAAATTAGAATCATTTGGAGATGCAGAAATACCTTGAGCATATTGGCTAGTAACATTATTACCGTTTGAATCATATACTTCTATAGTATTGTTCTCAGGGTTATATCGAGCTTCATTGCCATCTTTAATAGCTTTTGCAGCAACATCATACATTCCACGCATTCCAAAGTCAGAAGACGAATACGCATTGTAAAGTCTATCCAATGCTGTTTGTCCAGAGATAGTTCGTCCATTCATTGTAAACTTACCCAATGTTGGAGCGACAAATTTATCATCGGAAGACATTCCTTCATAATTACCATGCTCTGCATCAGTTTGATTTAATGTACTTGTAACAGCTTTTAATAAAGAATTTTCCCCACTTCTATAATCGTCCTTTGTTAGATTATCGCTTCAATCCACACCTTGTTCTTCTGGATTTGGAATTGATTCATCAATCGCTTTTTCAGCTTGTTTAAATCCTTCTTTACGTGTCTTTTCTAAATCTTGCTCACTAAGTACTCTTTTTTTCTTTTTTTGTGCCATATATATATAATTAAAAAAGGAGGTGAGGTTTATATCGACCTCAACCTCCTAAAAAGAAAAAATCTTATTCCTTATATTACTTTACTTTACGTACAGATTTCTTACAAATTTTACCACCTTTACGCATAAACTGTTGCTCTTGTGGTTGTTCACCTGCAACAGGTTGTGCATTTTGAAGCATTTCCATAATCATCTGTGCTAAAGCAGCAGCTGCATCAGGGCCAATTTGTTGAATAATTTCCTGAGCCATTTGTGCAAGTTGTTGCATCATCTGATCTTGCTGCCCATCTTGTGGCGCTTCTTGTACAGGAGCTACTGGTGCGGCTCCGCCTTCTTGTAATTTCTTTATATACATAATATATTATTTTTATATTAACTAATCTTCTTCTTATTGTGAAATATTCATTATTTCTATTTTGGACAAAAATAATAAAAATAATTTATAAAAACAATAGCAAATTTTATTGTAAAGTTATAAACATATATTTAATTTTGTATTGCGATATAATTAGAACAGAGTGTGAACGCTGCTACGGCAAACTACATTAAAATATTTTTTCGATCGCATATCCCAGGTTGTTATAGCCTGGGATTTTTTATTTATGGGTGATCCACATATTGCGGATCTCTATTCTCTTGTCGAGTCATTTCTCCAAAAACATATCGACCTAATGCTTTATAATCAGCGTCTAATTTGCTTCGTTTGGCTTTTTTAGCTTTTCTAATAATAACTTTAGTTGAAATTCTACTGAAAATTCGTTCTCCACCATTTAAAGTAAATTGAAGACTTCCGTCGCCTTTTAAGATACATAGTTCATTTCTTGGTAGATCTGTAAATTCTTTACTCTCTAAAATTTCAACTTCGTCACCTTCATAAACATCCGAATCTTTATTTAATTCAATAACATAATAAACGTTTTCTGCTTCTAAAGGTTCTTCACTATCAGGTTCTCCTTCATAAACAACCGATACCTCATCATCTTCCCCGACAAAAATAATATCAAGTGGAATTTTAGTATCTTTCATTCAAAATCATATAAAGTCTTGTGGGTCATCTCGATAGTCAAAAAATGCACCTTCATTATCAGCTAAAGAAGTTATTCCTTGTAAACCTTTCTCTTTTTCTTCTTCCGTTTTTAATCAAAGAAGATTATATTCATGTTTATCTATTTTTACTTTAATCGTATCCATTATTTAACTTTCTTTATAAGATTTGAATTATCGTCACAATTATGAAATAAAGTATCTGCAATTAATTTACCTGCCTTTAAAGCAGATTCATCATCACCTTTCTTTCAAAGAGCTTCTATTTTACTTGTAAGGGAACTTTCAAATATCATTTCATCTCTTTCTATCTCTGCAACTTGTTCTATCTTTCCAGCAGAATCCACCGATACAACAGGTATACCTTTTCTTGTTACCTTTTCAGCAAGCTCTGGATTTACTAAATCCATATTATGTTTTCGGGCATGTAAAGCACCTTCTGGGATCAAAATTGATCCTCCATTTTGAAACTTACTTGGTAACTTCATACCACGTTTACCCATAACTAGATTTGTTTGTCCATTATAACGGTTGAAGTTCTGATTTTCAAGATCTTGTGAATAGTTAGAAGCTTTTCGTAATGTATTAACTTGACTTAACTCGGTTAATAATTTGTTACGTTCGTTTTGTTCTTTAATATAGTCTTGTATTTTTTTCCTAGAACCACCTAATAAGAAATTAACACTCGTGCCACCATATTCTAAAGCTGTATTTATATCAGATACGGCTCCTCCGAATGCATCACTAACCGCATCAACATCAATAGATTTTTCAGCATCTGCTACTTTTGCACCACCTAATGCTAAAATATTACCAGGTAAGAAGTTTTGAGAATTATTCAAAATTCTAGCAGCATCACTAATTCCCATTTTTTTAGCATCATCTTTATGAATGTTGCTACTTCTTAAACCTGTAGCATCCATTGCAGTATCCACTGCTTTGGCAGCAACACCTGCTGCCATTGCAAATGGATTACCTGATTGAATTGCTGCATCTTCTATACCCGTTCTAACTTGATTTTGTAAAGTTGCAGTTGGATCAGATGCATATTTTGAATTTTCATGTACAGCACTTTGTGCTGAAGATAACAATGAATTTCCTAATGTAAATAGACTAGATTGGTCTGTACCCGTAGGACCTCCCAAAGTGTTGTTTTGGTTTGTGTTATTTCCATTCGGATTAACTCCATTAGAAGAAGGATCCTTTTGTTTGGCTTTATTAGGATTAAAAAAGTTTTGTACTCAGTTTCACATTTTATGAATAACTTAATGTATACAATGTTTGTAAAGCAGTTATTATAACCAAATCTTTTCCAGAATATTTAACCCTAACTTTACAATACTTATCTCTAATTCTAGTTGACTTAGCGTCTTTATCTAGTTCGGTTTGTTTTGTTCCATCACTAGACGTAATTCTATATTTAGAACGATAACGAATAGGTTCTATATTTAAATATCAAGAATCCTCTTTATATTGAATATTACCTAAACGTCTACCATATTTATTTATATTTTTACATTCTTGAGTTACATTTAAATAGTAATTATTTAATGTAGTATCTCATTGAATATCAACGTTTTTAAATTCTTGTGATGATTGAATTTTAACTTTATCTAATCCAGATGCAGTACGAATCTCTGATTCTTTAGCTGGATTAAATTTAGTATCTCATTCAGATTCTCCTTTAAATGTATTTTGTCTAAAAATACCCGCCTTATTAAATCCATAAACATCACCTTCTATTGTAAATTCCAATTCTTTAGGTTGTACATTATTTGATATAATAACTAAATTATCAAATATCTTATGTGCACCTACATCTTGATTTACAACAAATTCCATCTCAAATGGTTCTTGCGTTTCATACCATTTAGTAGGAAGTATTTGATTTGTGAATTTGGCATCTTCATAATCTATTTCATCAAATATTCCCGATCTTCCATGAATGTAGAATCCGTTCCTGAGATATGCGTTTTGTTGTTTTGTGTTAATTTCAATATCATTGGAAGATTTTAAAACTATACCAATAACTTCATTTGTTGTATAACTTGCATCTCCATATCCAAATTCACAAGAACAATACACATTAAAATAAACCGGAACAAAATCAATATTATATTTAGTTTTAAAGTAATTTAAAACTTCATCATAAGATTTCGATTGTAAAACAATTGGATAATTATCTGAATTTATTTCAAAAACATCAGAATCTTTCAATTCAACATTTATATTTTCATCATCATCATTTAAATAACTTGTGGTTATTTTTTGAATTATAACAGAGTTTAACTTATCGACACTCATATTAGGTGAAGGTGTTAATTCTGTATTGAATTTTTCCCCAAGTATTCATTCTGAATTAGAAGATCTGACCCCATAATTACAATTCTTATTATCATATATATGTGCTAAAACTTTAGCTCGATTTTGATCCAAAGAATAAAATATGTTATCGATATTTTCACTATACAAAGGAGTTCAAGAATATCGTGTTATTCACTTACCCATTCTTTCATTATAACACATATTTCAAGTTGTATCTTCACTTTCATTATAGAACGTGAACATTACATCACCTTTATTGTTGTTATAATGAGTTTTAACGTTTTTGATACCAATAGTTGGATACTTATCTGCTTCAGAAAGTTTAATATAATTATTTAAGAATTGTTGAATCTTCATATCAGATATTATCTGCATCTGATTATTAGAACCAACAACCCAAATCTTCTTAGCGGTAGTATCAACTCCATAAACACCTACCGGTGTTTTAATTATAGATTCTTGCCAAATACTTCCAAAATCAGGATTTAAAACTGTTACTTGGTTTTGTAATACACCTGCTCCATACATATGTATTGATTGACCACTTTGTGTAGCCAGTAAAGCTTTTTCGTTTACTGGAACCAAACCAACACCATGTTCAAATACACACAATAAATTATTACCCCAAGGAATTAATTTTACTATAGCTCCATATTGTCTTTCAATATCTTGATAATCCAAAGATTTAAAAATTCTAAACGAATTTTCAAATTTTCCAAATGTTTGAACATCACTAAACATTATACGATTATCAAACAACTCTTTTAAATATGGTACATTAGGTACAATAAAATTTTGTAATTTGCCCAAAGTTTTACCATAACCCTGTGCTACAATTTTTGATTCAGCGCCCTTTCCAGACGATGTTATATTAAATCACGAATTTGGAAAGAATGTTCTAGGGTTACCAAGTAACGCTTCCTCATCAATGTGAGAATGATCAATACATCTAATACCAAGGTTATAACTTGAAAGACATTTAAATGTTACCCACATTCCCATTGGCACTGCATTTATATCGCCTCTATTCATTTCAGAATAATCTCCAACGGAATCAGATTTAGTAGATCCTTTTTCTGCAGCATTCCAACCATTAACCATTTTATTATAACCTTTATAATTCTTATATCAAGTTTCAGGGTCTATAATTGTATCGTTAATTGGAACAGTACCATCAATAAAATTTCTATTTAAACGAATTGTAATCGTATTTGTATAACAATCACCACGATAACAATCCATTGATTTTGTATTAAAATCAACTCTATTAGAAATAGCATAGAACGGACTAGTATCATTTTTTCTAATAGTAAAATAATCCTTTAATTTACTTTCAGAATAACCTTGTATTTTTATTTCATATAAGCTATTTGGAATTAGATTAGAATTAACTCCAAGATAATCCGTTCAATTGCCACGTAATAAGAGGTTTGTGTCTGCATCTCAATCCTTCTCTGAAAAGAATGAAAATTGACTTACATCTTCTGCAGCACCACATTTTGATGCAAAACAATATCCGTTTACGTATTTAGCCTTTGTGTCTTCTTGTACGTATGTCAAATTAGTATTTAGTAGTGTTTTGTTTTCTAAAGACTCACCTTTAATATAAAAGTGCCTATCTTCAGATGTATCCGTTAACAACTCACCTGTTTGTACTTGACGTAAAACAAATTCACTACCATCAAACCTTGATTTTAATTCTGGGACACTTGTACAATCCAATGTTAATAATGCACTTCCTTTTGAAGTATCTGTGTATATTTTTCTAGATTCAAAATCAGTTGTTAACATTGGTTTGATATAAGTTACATAATTAGCACTAGATGTAGCAACTTTATTTGCCAATGCAGCGGTTACAACATCACCGGTCACAACAGCTCTTGCAACATTTAACACTTTGAATCATTTACTTAATGCTTTACGTTTTTTAGCTTCAGTTGCTGATAAAAATCCTTCTGTAAAAAACATTCCGGTTTTACCATCATCATCAAGCTCGTATAACATAGGAATGTAACTAACTCCATCGATTCCAAGTGCTAAACCTTGCCCTAATGTATTAGCAATACGTTTTTGTCTTACTAAGAAATATCCTTTTACACCTAATTCTTTTAATTCTGAAATAACTAAATCATCTAATTCAAAATTAAAATACAAAGGTTTTACGGTATTATTTGAATAATTAATTACTTGGTACTTAGGCAATTTAAATACACCAAATGTATTGTTTAGATACTTTTCATTTGTAATAAAAGTATCTCTTTCATATTCTTCAGTTGATTCTAAATTAATATCGTTGTCTTGATTTATATCTGTAAATTCACAACCTTTTAAGTTAAAAACAGGTGTTAATGAATTATCATTTAAAATATAAACTATACCCAGTCTATAAATTTCATCAGGTCAATATCCTAGTCTATAATAATTATTCCATGGCGAATAGTATTCTGTACGAGATTGATCGTCCTCAACATTATAACTATAATCAGAAGAATTAATTCAGCCAATACTTTCAGAAGATTGTTTTAATGTAACTTTTACTTTATATGATCATTTTTGTAATTCAGCAACATTTATATTATTCTTCTGAACATTACCAAAAAAGAGCATATTTTGTACTTGTGCTTCTGTTTTAGCCGCAGTAATTAAATTATATTGGATATTTAATTCATTTACAGTAACCTCTACGGTATCTTCATAACCCGTGATATTTACTAATTCTGTTTCAGAATTGAACTTAATAGGGTCTTTCAACTGCATTGCTTCTATTTGGCTAACCCCATTTGTATCACTAAATTCCCTAGTATAATACAAATATATTCTTGAATAACTTTTATCCAAATTTGATATTCTTAACGAAATCGTTTTATCAGTCACCTCATTTTGCATGGTACCGACTATAGAACCTATATTAGAAACCGTGCCTTTGTAAATAATAATTTGTCCTGATTCGGTTAAGAAATTTGTTTTATTATCATCTTCATCAGATAAACGTAAATAAAATGTATATATACCACCTTTTAATTGTCCAGAAGTTTCAACTCCATTTAAATCAATCACCGGGAAACAATCAGTACTCTTAATTAGCCTAGTTGTTTCATCAATATTTTCTTCTTTATAAAGATTTGTTTGATTTATTTGATTCCTCTTTATTATCTTGAATCGATTATCTTCAATTTTTGAAAAACGTGTATTTATAATTCTAGGTGGATTTAAATCATCTGTCATAAGAAGATTAACTGTACCATCATAAGATGGTTGGCATTCAATCGAAACAGGATGATTCAAATCACCTAATTTGAAGTTTTTTATGGTAAACCCCTTTATAGATCCATCACTTTCTAAAATGTTTTGTAATGCACTATAAGTATGTGAAAAAGATCCTTCGTTGGGGTATTTATATATGTTAAATTTAATCGTACCCATTATTTTTTCAATTTAAAATGATTTCAATCATCATTTGTTTCTCCTATGTAAACACCCATAAGTTTTTGATCCTCATCTTTATATCCAACAACAGCGCCATATAATAACCTATCACTTACTCACAAACTACTATCCTTATTTCAATTAAGTATATCCAAAATATATTTTTGTGTTGGTTCTACAATTCCACTTTGAGATTTATCGTAATAATATGAACTGCCTGCATATAATGTTGTTTGATAAGAATCCGAAGTACATTGTTTATATTCAGTGTTAATTTTTGAATTTAAATTTTCAATTTCAGCTTTTATATTAACGAGTGATTCTTCTAACGAAGCCTTATTTGATAAACTAACATTGATTTCGGTATTGATAGAATCAAGAGTTATTGAATTTGGAAGAGTAGCTAATGTACTAACATGACTTAAATTATACGTATTTAGATCTGATAAATTTTCATCATTGGTTAATGCAAAAATATATTTATTACGTGACGTTTTATCTATTAAATCAAAGCCTTCATAAGAGTATTTAACATTACCCATATTAATTTCTCCATCTAAAGATATATTATTCACCATTTGTTCTAATTTTAATGTAGGTGAATTCAACGTAATAAATGAGCCATATACAACATGCTCATCATATGTCACTTTAATGAAATTCGATTTAAGTTTTTCAAAAAATGTATTTCAATTTGATTCAGCTTTATCGTCTTTTGTATCATCCCATTTTTGATTATCTGCCGAATAAAACACATAAAAAGGTGTATTGTTAGGACTTCTTAAAGTAATGCAATATAAGTGAATATTGTATTGTAGATTAGGCTGATATGCATGGGTTGCTTTTTGTGTCTCTGATTCCGCATCTCCACTAAAATTTCCAGGATAATAAAATGACATAGCTCAACAATTACTCTTTTCCGCAGCAATATTGAATGTAAAGATATTACATTTAATAATGTCATACGTTTGAAGATAATGTAGGAGAATATTATTTATATTACTTGAAGAATCTGTATGATCATTATAAACACTAGAGGTTCCTTTTGGAACTTTTATAGATCATGTAGTATCAGCTCGGGTATCTCCTTGAAGAGTTAAATTAAAAGTAATTCCTTTATAAGCGTCTGATTTAAATGCGATATCACTTACGTAAGTACTGATTGTTAAAGGTGCTGTAGAAATATCATTTACCGTATAATCGCACAATTCCAATGTTCGAAGAATATTTGGCGTATATGTAATTTCCTTTGAATACTCATTTTCAATAGTTCTAGAATATATAGAACTTCCATCAGTTTTTTGTAAAGACCCTGTATATTTATCAAAATATAATTTTTGAGTAGAATCAAACGAATCAGTCAAAACAGCACCTTCCAATATAGAATCTCAAAGTGGACCATTCAACATTTTTACATCAGAATCACAATGTAAATTTAAAGTATAAGGAATACTTCAACGTAAATTAACTGATTTCCCTAAATCTCCAACTACATCAGAATCAACAAATGTTTTATATTTTGTTATTGATCCACCATTTTTCCAAGCTAAATAAGCAGCGTTTTCTTCAAACTTCACATCGTCCTCACTCGCTACTTCATAGGATTCTAGTTTTATTGTTTTGTTTTTTACATAGTCTTTATACTTATTAAACCAAGTATCAAACGGGATTTCATCATATTTAGCATCTTCAAAATCATTCATTATTTCTGATGCTATAATTACTTTATATATTGTTTTCTTTATATAGTTTTCAAAATTCGCAATATCATCATCTGGAATTTTTTCACAGATATCAAAACGAATACGATAGATGTTTTCAGGAAACAAATAATTTCATTCATCAATATAATGTCCAAACATTTCTACATGAACATAAGGAACCATTGAAATAGTTTCATTTGTATCAAATCCGTCTTTATTTCACGCCGCACAATAAAGTCTGTATGCTTTAGCTTCTGTTACAGTTCCGTCTTCAGCAGTAAATTCCATTCCAGTATAAACTGGCTCAAATTGGGACGTTTTCTTATTGTATGCTTCAATAGTGTAATATAACTCAAGATTATCTTTTTGAGAAATTGAGTTAACTCCAAATGTATCAAAATAAAGTGTTAGCGTATTAGAATTAGAATCAACTGTATATTTTCATGTTTGTGTTCCAATATTAATGTTATCGATACTGTTCATATTTTTCAAAACAAAACTATATGATTGCCGCATATTATCATATACCATTTCTTTTAATATAGGAACAGCTTCAATCCTTATTTTTGAATCTGGCGTACATTCATCAAAATTAAAAGATGTTGTAGCAATATATGATTTTGCTTTATTATACAAAGTGTATTCCCCATTTTCATTTAATGAAATAGTTTCTTCCTTTTTAAGTACATCATCGAGATAGACTTCGTATTTTATTTGTAAATCTTCCCTAATTTTTGAAAAATCAGTACTTGTAAAAAGATTATCATAAGTTTGAATTGCAAATTTTATAATACCTGAAACAGAACCATATGTGTGTCCTTCTTTATCGGTTTTTGTAAAAACATCTGTATTCAAAACAGGTGTAGTGATAAAGAAAGAATTTAATTCAGCGATTCTGTTTCTAATAATAAATCAACCAGGAATTTGTCAGGTTACTTTATGAGCTTCTTTACTTATTTTGACTTTATCAGAAATATCAAAAAGATTTTTATCAGAATCAAGAATATAATATTTAAGTTCTTGATATTCTGAATCTTCAACATCAAGTTCTAAAGAATACTCATCATTTGGATTTATAACATAATCATTAGTAAAAGGATAAAAACTAATGTTTTTAATTTGTTTAATTAAGTCTGTATAATTACCTTTTAACTCAATTGTTTCAATATCTTGGGTATCTAACGGTTGTTCTACACGTACATCAGTTTTCGTAGAAGGATACGAACCTATTTCTGTCTCTTCCGTTAAAGGGTTGTATGAAACTATATATAAAATTCCTGCATATTCTTTTAAACCAATGGGAATAAATCCTTCTTTCAATTTACAGTTTGACAATGGATAATTACCCATATCGTTTTGTAAACTAAATTCATTTCCATTATATGTTATAATTGTTCCATTTAAACAATCTGTAAGTACGTTGTTAGGTACATTAATCGGATTTAAATCCTTGATCATACCTTCTGATCATTGATTTTGTGCGGATTTTCTACCCATTTAAATATGTTATTTTATTGTTATCGTCTCTTGTTGCAATTAAAGTGATATTACGTGTAGTATAATTTCTTTTACAGCAAAACATACCTTGGTCAGGCTCTCCAGTAAGTTCAAAAAGATATTTTAGTTTTTTACTATCACAAAATGGTTCTTTTTCAGCTTTATAAAGTTTTAACTTATCAAAGGTTATTTTGTTTTTAATTCTTCCAGATTTTTTAGGAATATATTTATCATATTCTTCTTGAGTAAATGCAAAATAGTATTTTCCATTTCAAATTTTGGTTTGATAAACATATAGAAGTCTCTGTTTTAGTTTATACTTTATGGATTTATATCTTTCCCAAAGATCCTTCTTTTTAAAGAGTTTCCCAATATAAGCACTAAATTTTCATTTCTTAGATGCCAGATACACATCAGCACCCTTATTTGAAAACAAATACATTGTCCTAAACCCTCGGGTGACAATATCTTTATAATCTTCAAAACAAAGATCTGGATAATACTCTTTTACTTGCTCATAATAATCATCTATATATTTTAATTGCATTAGTAATATTGTTTTCCTTGGTTTACTTTATCTGTTATCATCTTCTTTAATTCAGACGACACATAAATGAGTTTTTCTTTCATTTCACCTGCTTTACTTTTAAACTGAAACGTTAACCTATAAGCAGTAAAATTACTTGACAAGAGATCAACTTCAAGCATTCCACTCTTTTGTCGAATTTCTTGCAATCGATCACCTACAATAGGTTGCATATATATAACTCCATGTCGCTGATTGAATAAAGGTAATACAAATGTAATATTATTTTGAATGATATCCAAAAGTATGAGAAGGAATGTTAGATTGAAAACCTGAACACATAAATGCTTTTTGTTCTTTGCGCCATATTTGTCAGTCAATTTTCTAGGAAATTTTAGAGCCCTGGAATTAAATGTACTAAACAAATCACTACAAGATATTGCATGAAGAAATCTTTCAAGTCACATTATAGAATAGGTTTTAATGATTTACCATAATTCTTTCTATCTCAACGATATTTAACATCCAAGATTGCGTCCATATCATTCTGGGATAAATGTTCTGGAATTCTTGCTGCATTACAATTTTTAAGTCATTCAGCTTCAACTGATTGAACAAGTGCAAAAGCATATTTTGTTGTTGAACCTTTACGTAACATATCTTTCAACATTTCTCGTCATGCAACAAAAGACGCAATCGCTTTCATTTCTTTATCATTTATTAACGGAAGCCCTTCCTCATCATCACATAATATACCATGATATACAACCATTACATTTTTAAAATCACGATCAAAATAAAGAACTCCGTCACCCTCTCTATATTTCACTAACTTACCTTTTGTATTAAATGGATTGTTTAACGAAGGTCAAGCATCAATATAATGTTCTGTTCAAACAGAATTCATATTTACATAATCATCTTTATTACTTGTAATAGTAGCATCTGTAACAGGAATGTGTACAGATTCTATAACAGATACGTTACACGGTAGTTCTAAAGCACCATCTTTTGTATCTCCTACATACCGATACAAACGAGTGTGTTTATTGTTAATTTTATCCCACGCCACAAGAGCAACATCTTCAAATGTATTTGGATCTGGCTCAATACCATATAGGGTTTGAACCATAGAATATGCTGATTTAAAATTGTATAATTTTGCCATACTTAAACGGTTTTAGCTGCTGGAGGTGTTGCTACACGATATAATTGAATCTTGTTACTTAATACTCTAGTTCTCACTGCATCACTGATAGCTCCCATTTCCATATAATCAACTTCATTACAGCAATTATATTGTTGTAATTGACGAGGATCTTTAAATATTCCAATTATTGCAATATACTGAATAAATGGAGCATTAAATATCCATCCATCATACATTCCATTTTCATTAGGAGTTTTCTCGATATAAACATATGGTTTGTTCTTTGTGCGCTTCTTATACTTTTCATATTTGGTAGCTTCTAATGAGTAATATACTTTAAATGCATTACTTCTATCAGTTGCTCCAATATATAGTATTGCTTCAGAACCCAAACCACCCAATAACTGAGGTATTTCAAAATGTTTCGCCATCTGTGGATTAGCAATAGATGAACTACAAGCACATTTATTTTGATCTGCACAATCAACAGGAATACAATTAATCGCAACAGCTATATCTTTAATGTTGAGAAGATTTTTTAAATATAATTCTTTTATGATTGAAGCACGGCAATCTATGATCTCATCTTCTAATTGTTCAATAGAAATATGTTCACGGTCATTGAGTTTTATAACATTCCCCGCAAACAAATCGTTTACTATAGATGAAGCTATTTGATTAACAGTCATATTATTAATTAAAAAAAGCGAGCGAGATTACCTCTCACTCGCTTTATTGATATATCTTAGTTAATGTTATGCTTGTTCAGGAGCAGGTGCAGATTTAAAGGTGCCAAATGCAGCTTCAAACTCTTCTTTAACACTTTCCGGTACATAGAACACATGAGTAGTAAGAGATTCTACAACCTGATTTACACCTGAAAGGCCACCGGGAACAGCTTTTGCAACTCTATATTGGAATGAGTACATATCATAAATCTGACCAGCAACAGGAGCTTCGTCTGCAAAGAGTGCAGAATATCTCATGTTTGGATATGAAGGGAAACGAAGGTTCTCACGAATCCACTCACCGGTTGCGAACGGAACGATACTAGATTTGATGTCAACAGCTCCAAGAGAAGAAACTTCCTCAGCACCAGCTTCAAGCGGTTTTACCTTCTCGTAATTAACTTCTGCAAAATCAAGATAAGGATCTGCAACTGTAAGAACAATGTTTTCACCCTCTACTTCAACTTTGAAAAGCTCATTACCAGGATTCAAAGCAAGCTCAATTGCTTTCTTTAAACCTGCTGCATCCTCAGCAGCTGACTCTACAATAACAGGCTTACCAAATTCCATATAATCAGGAAGTGCATACTCTGCAAACTCTCTTCTTGCATGAACAAAAATAGAAAGTCTTGCAACATATCCATCCTCTGGTTTAACGAATGCAAAAGTAGCAGTACCCGCTACACCTTCAACACCTTTTGCTACATACTTACTCTCACTATCAATTTTGTCAAGAACATATTTACCTGCTCTTTTTACAACGACTGCCGTATCAGCATCAACTTTCTTAATTAATCCCTTTTTGTTAAGGATTGTTTCGTGTATATAATTAAACATAATTTATTTTCAATTTAGGATTTTTGAATACTTTGTTGAGCATATGCTTGTTGCATTGTATTGGAAATTGTGTTGTTTATAGGGATTACAGTTTGTAATCTTGGATCACTAGCATTTTCCATAACCAATCTAACAAGTATATTTATAATCTCAAAACAAACATAATCTGGAAACTCTACAGTTTGTGAATTATCAACTGTATCGTCTATTTGGTCTTGTGTAAGATGAATATGCATTGGAGATTTTATATAGTCCACATAAATATGTTTTGGCTCATATAAAGAAGTATCTCCCAATCTTAATTCCATTAAAACATCTTGAGAATTAGAACATCTGGAACCTTTTTCTTCGGTAGTATAAATAAATGGATTTTTCAAATTTTCCAATGTATTTTCAATACTACTTTCAAGATCCTCGCCTTTATTTCCTCATTCTGTTTTGTTGTTTGTATAATTCAAATAATAATAAGGTCTTTTATAAGACGGCTTCATGTATGCATTACCTATTATTGATGAAAACATGTCTGAAGTAAGCCTTCTTGCTGTGTAATATACTTGTGAACCTTCTTTAATGCACCCTTTATTATTTGAAGCTTCATATTCAACTATACAATTAAGTAAATGCATATAATCCGAAGGTAATTTCACGTATCAAGAATTACTTAACATTCCTTCTGTTCCTAGTTCTGGTCTGTATTTATCAAATTTTTCAGGAACTAAAACGGTAGTTGCTTTTAAAACACGAATGTCATCAGTAGATTGTTGATCGATCTCCGATTTACTATACACAAGATTTATATATTGTTGAATCGCTTTATTAAGTAAATAATTAAAGTCCTCTATAAGTAAACTAGGGGCTTCCAACTTATTTAATTCTATTAAAGTAAATTCATAAATGTCCCTAGAAGTCATTAATTGTTATTACTTTTATTTTGTGCCTTTTTTAGATGTAGAAGATGAAGCTTTTGCAATTTTTTCCTCCAATACATCTACCGGCGCAAATTCTGGATAAGTTTCAAATTTAATCTGGTCGAGAATAGCTTTACTTGTAGGCATTTTAAAGAACATGATTGTGGCATCATCCGTAGCACCAAGTACGGTATCAGAATACATAAACATACCATTTGTTCTTCTAATTACACCTCTTGCCTTTGCATCGATCAAAAGCAATTTAAGAGCCATATCTCCACTTGTATAAAGATCAATTATTTGATCTGGATTCTTTTGAGCAATCTGATAAAGATAATCCTCTACATCTGATGCAGGTGCATTCTCCATATATTTGCCCAAAATTTTACATTTGGTAAGTCTTCCCGAAGGTGAATCATTACCAATAAATGTTCAAGCTTTTGTAATTTTCTGTTTTCTACTAACATTGCGTTGAGACTCTTCACCAGGGATATCGATATAGAATTCAGCAATACCATAACGTTGCTTATTACCATCTATATACAAATCACCTTTACTATCTCTTGAATCTCTTGCCGGAACAATTAAATCAGAATTCTTAATACACTCCCACATATTTCTCTGGAGTGGGTCATCAAGATTAAATGTGGTTCCATCTGTTACAACAATATCAGCATCTTCTGCTATATAATATCTACTTTCTTCACTATTTCTTTCTGCATCAGACATTAGAAGCTCAGCATTACCATAAGCATCATATCTTACAGGTTTTACAAAAGGATAAGGTGAGCCATTCGGCATTTTACAAGGTTGAAAATGAACCTCTTTAACCTTTCCATAAACATTTCTTAATGTAATAATCTTACTTTCCATATATCAACTTACCTATTTTTTCTTATCTGTAAAAAATTTATAAACTAGACCTCTCGTTGGAGAGGTCTAGATTATTTATATTTTAAGCCCAAAAGCTTGATTTATCTTCCTCGCCAATTAAAATAACTGACTTATAAGGATTAAAGACTGCAATACCAGCGTAACCCCAGTTAACGAGCTTAACACCTGCTACAGGACTTGAAACCTCGCCAGATGCAAGACCTGTCGCTCCACCTCTTTTCATTAATGCTTTCGCACTAAAACAGACTATATCTTTAACTATATATATTTAAATGTGTAATTTTTACATTGTTTACATTTTCCCGATAAAACCCTAGAAACATTACCAAAATCTTTTCTGCATTCTCGGACTGTATTATATATTTTGACAAGATTGCCATTTAAATCAAATTGTCCGACTTTTCTTGCAGCACAATATTTAGTAACATTTCCCATTGATTTTAATTTCTCAAATGATCATTGATAATCTCCGCAAACACTAAACCCTCGTTTTAGTTTACTTATTATTTGAGAATATCCTTTTCCCAATTTTTTATAAGCCTCTAATCCAGAGTTGTATTCAGCAACAAAATCCCCAGATAATGTGTATTGATAAATTTTAGAGATTTTCTTTATAGTTTTTTCTTTAATAAAAAGCTCATTCTTTTTATCTGAAACATAAACTCCTCGCACTTTAGTTTTTGTAATAATTGCTCTTTGTACAGGTCCTAGTGTAACCTTATACTTTTTACAAAAAGATGCAATAGTAGGATACTCTTCTATAAATTTCTTGTCATTGTTATAAACATAGATAGGTTTATTTTGACACACCACATTGTATTCTTTTAAATTTAATTTATCAACTTTTGTATCCGATCATAAATAACCTCCAGATACGGTTTTATATTTTATTGCAGAACCAATACCGCTGCTTAAACCAACAGACCTTTCTGCATCAGTAATACTTAAATGTTCTTTTATGAAATCTCCATTTAAGCTATATTGATAAACTCTTTTTTCGAATATTGGAGGGGTGCCCCCACCTAATGTAATATTATAATTAGAGTCTCTTTTTATAAAATCTTCGTTAACTAAAGTTCGCTCTATATTTAGAGCCTCTTCCCTAGTTTCACATACACATAAAATATATCGTTTAAATGCCTTAAATCCATATTTTTTAACTGCGTATTGAAAAGGGCACGAAGGATGTTTTATTGTGTGCGGATGATAAATATTTACCCCATTCCCAATATATCCATCAAAAACATCTGGGTTATATGTATCATGTACTCCAATGTAAATTTTATCATTTTGTGTATTAACTGTTAAATACACAATTGTTTTATAGTTATTTTCCATTTCAATATTAAATTAATATTTACGTCTTTCCAGACTAGTCGTTGAACCTTTATCGGAGCTATCTATAAAGATCTGCATATCCCGATACTTGGCTGCTGATTATCCAATTCTTAAGATTATTACTATTTCTAGTACTTAAGACTCTAAGGAACTTCCAGCAATTAAGAAAATTATTTTTTTTAATCATTACTGATTAATGGCGCAAGTGGTATTTTTTACGCCTGTTACAACATTGTGAATAAACTCACCACCTTTAAAGGTGTACTCTGCCATTGCTGGCTTGCCAGTTGCTGAGCTAGCGGTCAAATCAATCATGATCGCAAATTTACGAGTAGGATACTCAACGCCCAAGCAACGATCTTGTTTAACGATCAAGGTGTTACCACCCCAAGAATAAGATTCATAAGTAGCACCAAGATTTACCATCTTGTTTGCACCCATAGAATAAAGGAATGCGCCATCAGTCTTATGTCCTACAATCCAAGCAGAAGCAGCTCTCTGTCACTCAGCATAGAAAGAAGGATTGCAAAGCAATACCCACTGATTTCCCTGAGGTTTCTCACATTTAGCTGCAAGAGCCTGCATAGCTTTTTCGAAATAACCCATATTGAGTTTGCTAAACACATATTTGTTAGCAAAACGCTCAATCTGAGCAATTACTCCGTCAGACGTAATTATCGGCCTTCCGTCTTCATCAAAAGTTTTCCTTTAGTTAACTTTATGTCTCCATAAAGAGCAGACTATATCTTAATCTTTTAACGACTTTATATTTGACGTATTTCCATAAAAATAACGTCATCTGTATTTTGCACAATGTTTTCTATATCCAGCAATAGCTCTACTTAAACAAGATATAGTAACATTTAATTCTTTAGAAGCTTGTGTTAATGAATAAAATGATTTTACAAAAATACCATCATCCGTATAACATGCGATAGCGGTTCCCTGCAAATCCTTTGGTTTATAATTGAAATGTTTTTCATAACTTCAATAATAACCATGAGAAGATCTAATTTTACCATTACAAGCATTATTTATTGACGTGGAGCAAATACCTGTTTTTTCTGAAGCTTCTGCACAATTTTTATAATATGTAATGTAATTACCTTGTAAATCAAATTGGTAAACTACTTTTTGTTTTAAAGGTAAAGCTGGGATATTTTTTTTATTTCCTGTAAAGTATTTTCATTGATAATCTTTACAAAACTTAATATCACCTGAACATGCAGATTGAATTCCACTACGTGAAATTCCAGTTAATTGAGATGCCTGTGTTATAGAATGATATGTTCTTAAAAAATTGCCATCCATATCATATTGAGCAACTTCTCGTTCGCTCATAGAGGAAGGTACTTTTCCACCCAAACACATATTATAAACATCTTTTCGCTTTAAAAATTCTCGATTAACTAATTCAGCTTCTTTTTTATATGCGGCTCTTTTTCCAACTTCGGTATCATCATATTCAAATAATGTTTCTCGAATAAAATTCTCAACACCATATTTTTTAACAGCTTTATGAAACTTATAAGATTTAAATTGTTTGATACTATTGGGAGAATTATATATGCCACATCCAATATAACCATCATCAATATCTATATTTGTTCTATGAACACCTATATAGATTTTATTATTTATTTTATTTGTCGTTTTATAAACTATGTATTTAAACATATAAAAGATTTCAAACATTTAGTCGTTGAACATTCTGCTTAAAGCAGCCTTTGCTGCTGATCACCTAATCAAATAAATTTTTCAAACCATCATAAATATATTGTGGTATTATTTGCTTAAAGGCTTTCCAGCAATTTGATTGAATTCAATATAGTGTCACCACTATATAGCCCTGTAACTTATTAAATGTCAAGGTTTTCCATTAGCGTCCATATTAGACTTACCTCAAAGAAGAGCGTTGTTTCTAGCCTCCATGAAGCTATCCAAACAATCCTTCTCAGCAGTATTCATCTTATAGACAGGATCTGTACCATCTTTCTCACCTGCACCTATCTGGATAAATACATCCTCCATAGGTTTGTACATAGCAGACATATCTACATCACATCTGTGAGTCGCAATATAAGTGCGGAAATTCTCACAGTTAGATTGGTATTTAGTGTACCCTTCGGCATGAAGCTCAGGATGATAATTTGTTACAAAGTGAGTCATATCACCAACTGCAGGTTCTATGATCTGTGAATCATAATCATCATCGAGGATTTGAGCCACTACCAATCAACAATTATCAGCAATACGTTGAGGACGATTAACAACAATAAACTGCTGTCTTGTTTTCTCGATTACAAACGTATCATACTTCTGATAATAATTTTCTCCGAAATAAAATTTAATGTCACCTGCGCATTCACCGCTACCTTCTGTTGCTCTAACGATCGGAAGTCTCTTGATTTTAGAAACTTTCAAAGACCACTCTACAACGAAAGAAGGAAGAGATTGGAAACCCTTAGGTTTCTTATCACCTGCGAAGCAGTTCATAAGAGCTTCAGTAAGGTGAGTTGCGGTGTATTGATCATACAACGTAGAAACAATACCCAAGCGAGACGGTTTGCTGCCAAGGAACTTCATGAAATCCTCATAAGTTCTCGTAGCAGGCATATTCGGACGAACGGTTGAAAAACCCGAAATTCTAATTGCCATAATTTAAAAATTTTATAATTGTTACAATAAATCCGAGTTATCCCAAGCTGAAATGAAGTCGTGATTTTTTTCCATTTTGTCGACTTTTGGAATAACCACGGTATCACTATTTTTATTTATCTTATTTAATTGAGCTCTCAATTTTTTATTTTCAGCTCTTTCAGTGGCCAACAATTCTTTAAAATACTTTGATGTATCAGAAAGAGCGTTAGCGCCTTGTGTTCTAAGCCAAGCAAGTTCAATTAATGCATCTGGATTTTCTAAATCTTTCATCAATTGAGACTTACCATTTGCGTCTTGTTCAAGAAGATAATGTAACATTTCCTGCTTGTCCTTATCCTCGACCACAAGGGAGTCACTATTTTGATCAGTATAATCTAATGCAATTTCATTAAAATTACTTACAGCATTTTCAATAGTCCTTCTTAAATCAGAGGCTTCTTGTTCACGCTGTGCCTGTAATGCTGCATTTTCGTCATCTTCATATTTTTTATATGTATTTCTAAGAGTAGAAGCTTCTTTTTTATAAAGTTCTTCATTCTCTTTCGCCGCTTCTAGTTTTGAAAGAAGTTCCTCATCTGAAAAATCAGGATACTGCCTTTTAAGGTTTACTAGATAGAGATCATCATCTGTATAATCATCAATTGTATAAGTTTTCTGTGGTACAGCATCTTTATGCGTTTCCAAATAAGTTTGGATTGCATCTGCTGCATACTTATTCAAAACTTGATTAAATGTAACACCATTAGCTCGCAAGGAGTTAATAAGTGATGCTTCCTCATTTGTTAAACCAGAATCTGTAATCTCATTAAGAATCTCAAGTTTTTCTTCATTCGACAGTGAATTAAAATCTTGAAATTCTTCAGTGCCATCTTCATTTGTAAATGAAATTTTAGACGGATCTTTAATTCCTTTACTTTGCAAAAAGGCATAAATAGGATCTTCTACTGGTGAAGATTGCTCTTCCCCAACCTCTGAAGTTTCCTCTGATTGAGAAAGATCCACTTCATTTGGTTGTGTTATTGGTTCTTCTGAAGGTGCTGGATCTAGCATATCTTCAAAATTCTGAACCAGAATTTCATCATTTTCCATAATTACATATTTGTTCTATTTAGATCTTTTCGACAAAAATAATAAAATTATTTTACAAAACAAAATTTTTATTAATTTTAAGTATCAGATAGTGCATATTTGTACAAAAACCATTGTTTTATTGAAGTTTTTACAACTTCCCCACTTCCGTTTGGAATATATAAATAATCAAGATATTGAAATTCAAGACTAATTCTAGAACTTGTATTTACATATTCTATTGTTTTTTCATCCTTTACTGAATATATAGTTTGATTATCATTTGGTCAAATAGTCAAAGTCTTGTTTTTATTCATATGAATTAGTTTGATATATTGACCATGTTTTGGATTACTTGGAAGTTTTAAACTCATATCTGATGTATTATTTACTCAATAATAACTATACTCATTTAACAATATATCATTATTCTCAGCTTCGTCTGTATGGATCATTTGATTAGAACCCGTTATATAATACGGTGCAGGTTTAAAACCTGCTATTGTACCATTACCACAATTTAATGCGAAATTATAATTACTTGTATACGCCTCTGTGTTTAAATACAAACCATTGCAAGCAGGCATTTCGTAATTTAAAACATTTGCATAAGAATTTGGTAATGTTTTTGTATATACAGAAGAAAGATATGCCCCATATAAAATTCTTCTAATTTCGCCTGAAGGGACTTCAGTAATCTCTGCATTGTTAGAATTTATTTTGAATTCGTTTTTAGTTGTTTTTGTTTCTGTTTCAACTTCATCTCAAGTAAGCGGCGCATCGAATTTAATTCAAAATGAATTTGGATATACGTTTGCAAAATTAGTACTTTTATCCCCAGCAGTTGAATCAGCGTACGCGATTCCATTACTATCTATTTTTCATTTACCAATAATTCCGCTATTAGCTCCAATTGTACCGTTTTTGGTAACATAGAAACCACCATCGCCCAATTCAGGTTCACCTTTGTCTGATATTGTAACATCTCCCGCAATAATGGTTCCATCACCACGTAATTCAAGATTTCCACTTGAATGTTTGATAACACCACCATCAATATATCAGCCTTGATTAGTACCTATTAACATTGTACCTGTAGACAAAGTTTCAAAACTTGAAATCTGTACTCATATCTTTGCATCAGATCCTGGTTTTATATTTATATTTTGTGTTGTTTCATCAAAACCAATACACTTCCAATAGGTTCAAGAAGATGAACTAGCGTCTGCATAAGATACGTAATCCAAATAATAAACCTCTTTATCTACATCTTCTGTTTCTAAAGATACCGTTTTTCCATCATAATATCTATCGGTTTCATTTCATTTTCTAAAACGACTAATAGCACCTGACTTACCTGCTTCACCCGGATCACCTTTCGTACCTGTAGCATACACACCTCAATGTTCTGTATCTTGATCTGGTGTAACATCACTTGTAACTTTTGATTTACAAATATACGATACAACGTTACCATCAACAGTATATGTTACAATATCGTTTTGTGTGTAAGTGTTTACGGAACTTCACTCACCTCTAAAGATTGTTATTGGTTGTTCACCAGTTCCATCTCTTTGAACCATTACACCATCAAGAAGTAAATTGCCATCACCGTACATCAAACGTTCACCTAATTTTAGTTTGTCGTTTTGCAAATCGAGGAAACTTGTACCATCTGGCGATGCAAATAAATAAGCTCTCACTTGACCAGGTGTAATTTCTGTGAAACCGTTCATTGTGCTGATACTAGGACAACTACTTCCATTTGTTACAATGGCATAAAGCATATAATATCATTCATCACCCTCATTGTATTCTACTGCATTCTGTGTATAGTAGAAATAACCTGTACCTGTTTTAGCATATAAACCTGGTCCATTTTTAGTGTCATCGGGGGATTCTTTTTCAGCATAAAATACGGTAGGCTCACCTGAATAATATTTACCACTTTCTGTGTCATATTCAAGACTAATATTAGCACCATTTAAGCCTGTGCCCTGTTTTTCAGGATTACTTTCTTGAATGCCAAGTACACTCTTATATGGAACTACCAAATAACAATAATATGCCTCATCATTATTTAGGGTTAATATCATTGATTCTTCTTCACAATCCTCGTTAAGGATTTGTCAACGCCAATAATCATTTCCACTTCTACTTTGATTATCTGGAGTAACCGATGATGGGCCATCTAAAGTGTAATGTTTTATATATCCTGGTGTAAATTCTACAAACCCGTCATCATTAAGTTTCAATGGGCTTTCGGCCACAGACATATCTGTAAAACTCTTAACTCATTCAAATTGTAGTTGTTCTGATCCTACAGAAATTTGCATTGTACTAACTGTTATTGGAGAAATAGTTTGTGTGTATCCATTTAACAATGCGTTTTCTAGAGCTTTTTGTGTTTTTGTTACATCTTCCCAAGAACGAGTCGTAACATAATTTTTTAATTTTCTACGTAAATCCTCGGATGTAATATAATCATCTAGATTGATTTGTTCTTGTTGTTGATTATTGGAATCAGAAGAATCTTCAGATGTACTGTCTGTAGCTTGTTCTACAGCCTTACCAATTAAACTGTCAATATCATTTAATTTTCCATAATCAATTTCATATAGTTTATCTCGAACCTTTATATATAAATGTCCAGATGTTTCAAGAATCAAATCTTTATTTGGTTTTCCTAAAATTTCACCATTATTTATTAATGCCATAATATTCTATATTAGCAATTGTTGTATGTGGATTTTTTGAAATAACATATACATTTTGATCTTTAATCTTTTTTGTTTTTCAAAGGAATCCTAAGAATCGTTTATATTGTGTAGTAGCACTTATAACAAGGGAGTCTCTACTAGCAACATCTACTTTAGCAGTATCCTTATAAACAATTCCATCCACAGATACTCATTTATCTTTCCATGAAAAAACTTTTGCAGTATCTCTGTATATGATACTATCCCTTACTTGGGTTATTATTTTTATTTCTGTTTTTGTGTTGTTTTTTATAAGATTGTTTAAATCCTCATTCTTCTTTTTTAAAGCATTGATTGTTCTTAAATCCTCAGCTTTATAACGTTCTAGTTCACTTATACGTAATGTCAAAATTCCATTTTGTGCTGCAGATAAACTATCTTTTGTTTTTCAAGTAGTACATTCAGTTAATGCAGCATCCATGTTACGTTGATATCTATTTTTAGCATCTTGTATATGATTAATTCTAACCTGTTGAATGGAAATAGTCCCAATTAAACAAGCTATTATTCCAATTAATATTAACTTTATTTTCATATTACATAAATTTTATACAAAAATACAAAAAACAAAACAAAATAAAAAGACCCCACTAAATAGTGGAGTCTTTACAATCTTCACATAAAAACAATTTAGCAGTTTTATACATTTTTTCTCCTATTTCACCAAATAGATAATTAAACTCTTCGGAGTTTATATCTATATTTAACGATTTAGCAATATGTACAGCTAAATGTGATTTTTCATGATCCAAAGTATTTTGAAATTCAGACGTCGAGGATGCTGGTGTCAACGCAATAATAGAGCATCTATGTTTGATATCGGAATAGATTAATCCATTGTCTTCAATACAAAGATTTTTAATTGCTTCTTTTTGAAATTTATTTGATGCTCCCATTGCTTCCAATTCATCTAAAACAAACCAAATTAAATCAACATTATAAAATATCTTGATGAATCAATCATACATATCTAAATAGATGCTCTGTATTACCATTATATCATATCTCCTCAGTTTATAGGAATACCTTTCCCTATACAATCAGCATAAAATCTAGTAAACGGTAATTCAGAATAACCATCTGTATCATCTACATAATCTTTTATAAACATTGCCAAATGTTTTTCATCAGGAATAGAAGAATTTAAATAATCAAAAGATGCCATATTTGCAACATATACATAGTCATAACTTGTTTTATTTTCAATTGTTATATTATTTTTAAGTAATATATTATCAACTTCTTCTTTAGTTAATTTATGTACGTTATTGTTTTTAGATTTCATATTTGAAATAGCTCATTCAAACATTCGTTTACTAAAATGTCACCCATAATATGATAAGTATTTTTCCATTCCTGAAGGAAAGGTATCATATTTATCTAATCTCATTTTCTCATTTCTTTCATTGCTTCTTTGTATCCATCTTCATATCCACATTTATAGATTTCTTTTGAAGATTTCATTCCATATCTATAGTCTTCATCCTTTTCACGTATATCGTCTCAGTAATCTTTACCATAGCGACCTTCACGTATTTCCCACATTCTCATTTTTATTTAGTATTTAGTTGTTCAATCAAACGTTTGTTAGATTCCATTAAGTCAATAATACTTTTAGAAATATCCGTTACTTGCTGACGTAATTCACTAATCTCAATTTTTTGTGCTTGTTTCTCAGCAAATTCTGGATTTAAATCAGTTAATGCTTTATCACAATCAACGATAAAAGCTTTATGAAAATCAATACTTTTAATTATATCTTCACTTTTACGTTTTAAACTTAATATCTCGGCATTCATAGTTTCTTTACTATCTGTAACAACAATGGAATCGCCGTTTAAGATAGTATCCGCAACATTTGATTGTGCCGATAATCCGTTATAATTAACGGTTTGATCATTTAATTTAACAACCAAATCAACCAACATCTCTTGAGGCTGGTTAAAATTAGCAGGTACAGGATATTTAGGTCTTGGTGTTGAAACAGATACTACATAACCTATTTCTAAAAATGGTTTATTTCCTTTGTGAAAAATATAAACCGGATTATTATTTCTTAATGATTGGAACATACGTATTGATTAACTAGTTAATAATCTTAACATATCTGTACTTTTATCGTAGAAAAACAAATAAACACCATCTCCAGGTCATGTAGCAGTTGTTAAAGCTGTACCAGCTGCATTATAAACTGCGGTTTTAGTGTTATTTGTTCCCACACTATCAAAATAAATAGGAACTGCTGTGTCTGGTGCGGTTTCAGTTCCTGATACTTTAACTAGAAATATACCTTGAAAGTATATATCAAATGCTGGATGTCTATTGAAATAGAAAGTTTCCCCGGTGGTTGTTAAAGTAGCACTGACTGTTTCTAAAGCAGGAATTCCTAATTTATTTACAAAATTTAATCTCGTAATAGCCATTTAAGATCATATATTTGTAGCCGTTCCATATCCAGTTAAATAGCTAGGAATAACTGTTAAATTTGGATATTGTACAGAAACTGTGCTTGGTTGAGCAGCTTTTATTGCTGCTATATCTGTTGATAACGGATTTACAACACTTGCAATATAAGCTTGAATTTGAGATGTTTGATTTGCGTTCGAAATCGTATTTTGCAATGACGTATTAATTGCAGTTAAACTATCAATTTTATTTTGTAACTCACGCTCTTTAAGTGCACAGAATTGTTCTTGCATTTGAGTAGTTTGATCCGCAATTGCTTTTACTATGGAAGATGTGTTTCCGTCTATTTTACTTCCAAGTTGGTTTGTTTGTTCTAAAGTTCTAATTTGAGCCTCATAACCTTGGGTAATAGTAAGTTGTTTATTGTCACAGCAACATTGCGCCAATTGACTTGCCAATGTTTGATTACCAGATTGAATAGCATTTATTACTTGCATTCCAGATAAACCAACTTGATTTCCTACAGATTGAACACTTGATTGAACTGAATTAATCGCTGTCTGTACAGAATTAATATCACAATTAAGAGTGGTTGCTAATTGGGAAATAGCAGTACCATTTCCATTAATTGCCTGTAGTAGAAGACTTCTTCCATAGTCATTGTTTAGTTCATTTCCTAAATTAGAAGAACCATTACGTCCAAAACCACCATAACCACCTCAACCCATTAAGAAGAACAAGAAAATTACTCAAAGATAATTATCTCCAAATCCTCCATCTCGATCTTTCATTAATGCTAATATACCAGGATCAACACCTCTTTGCTGTAAAAGTGGAATTAAACTAGAATAATTATCTTGACCAAATACATAAGTTTTTGAATCTTCAGCCATAAATAAAATGTATTAAAAATTAAGAATCTTTTTATTGTGATCACAGTACAAATATAATATGGCAAATATATAAAAACAGAACAATACTAAACAAAAAATAACTCTTTGTAAGTTATTCACATACAAAGAGTTATTAAAATATATTTTATAAAAACATTACTGAGCTTCAACAACGAAAGGAACGTTTGAAGAATTGCCAAATACTCAAACTTCTTCACCGGCATTTTCAATAGAACCTTGATCAATTTGTATCTGTTCTGAACCATCAGTAGATAGATAGTACTCAGCATACAAACTATCATTTTCATAATCTTCCTCAGACAAGAACCTACTGACTAGTGCATCGTTATCAACACCAGATGCGTTTAATACATCGTAGCTTGCTTCATTTGTATAATCATCTGATTCATAACAACGTCCAATAATAAAGGTGGTAATTGTCTCACCACCGACATCTACAGTTAAATTAGAATTAGTAAATAAATCGTATGTACCAGAACCATCATTTTCATATTGACTATAAGCAAGTAGATATCTGTTCCCAGAACCAGCTTCGGCAAGTAACCCTACTCACTGATTATCTTCCAAACTAGAATTACTATCGTGTATGTAAAGAGTACCTGTTGATCTAATCGTTTTTTTCACTTCAGCAGCACTAATATTTATTGTAAATATTTTATTAAGCGAAGAAGAAGAATTAACAGACACATATGTATTTCCTGTTGATGTAGTTTGATTGGCAACAATTTTAAATGTTATACACTTGTTACCTGATGTAGCTCCAATTGTTTTCGATCCTGAAATTTGAACATATTCCGATCCATTATAACTATAATAAATTGTAAAATGTGTATCAGAACCAATATTCAAGTATTTAGTACCGGAACCATCTTTTGAGAATAAGTAGGTAAAATACACAGTATCTGATTTTGTAAGAGAGCATGATGTATTTGTACTTCATGTTGAGCTTGTATTATAACGTTTTAGATTTGTAGCATAGCTAGTTCTTGTTGTATCGCAAGAATATTTAACACTAGTTACATTAAGATAAAATGCATATGATGGATATGATGTTACTGTCGCAGACATTGTTGGAAAAGATACATACATTGTTCAGGGAACCGCATTATATATTCCATCCTCTATACTAGAAGTTTGTATTTTAGTAAAACTTGAGCTATTTGTGGTTGTTTTCGTTCTCGAAGAAACAGTCGTTAAATATGTTATATAAGTTGAGTTTACAGCTTTCACACTTAATCCAATTCCACAAACTTTTGTAACTGGTCCAGAATAATCCCAAGGTACTCATTGTCGTGTATCAGTATATATACATGTATAATGTTCAACTTGCTTAATTTGAGGAATTAATCTATAAGCAGTATAAGTTTTTGCAACTCCTGTATCAGATACTTCGGCAGGAATTGTTCAAACTCATGATGTTGCAGACCATGTATCAGAATATCCAGGAATTGTAATTTTGGTAAGTCCTGTAGATTGTACAACGGCTGCTGTACTAGCTAGCAAACGCATACCACCTGTAGAAACGCGTTCCCAAGAAGCAGCTGTTGTATCTGTTGAAGATTTAAATACAACATTATTGAGAACAACAAAATGCTCACAATCAGTATCAGATAAAAGAGATTCTGCTGATTCTCCAGAACTATAAACTTCTTTAACTCGTGCATATGTATCCATAGTACAACTATATGGATTTATATAAATACTAGGTTCAGGGTCAACAAGTGATAAATCAATTGGTAAAAATTCAAAATCAATAAATGTTTGTTTAGTTACTGAATTTGCTTCTTGAACAATTGGATAATCAATTGTTAAAATTTTTGTTGAATCATCAGGGTTTTTGAAAGTAAATGTAACAGTAGCCGTTCTAGCAGAACCTATAGTAGTTCCTCTAGAATCTACATAATAATTTACTTTACCAGATCCATATCCCGTTACACGTAACCAATCACTATCAGATACAGCTGACACTAATAATCCAACTTCAAATGGATTTATGTTTGCCATCCATGTATCTCCTAAATATTGAGCAATTAATATTTCTTGATTATCACCAAAACGGTTACTTCCACCTGCTGCTGAAATAGTGGTACTTTTATTAATTTTAGCTACATATGTTGCTGCACCTACTTCTTGTGTTATCGTAAATGTTTTTGAAACACCACTAGACGTTTGAAAAACTAAAGTGCTTGTTCGTGCAACCCCTGTATTCTGAGAAGCCGTTATCTTTAATATTGTAGATGTGGTTCCTGTTTTTGAACCACCACTTGTTGGAGTTATTGTTAATCAACTATCTGCCATATTTTTCTATTTTAAAATCATACTACAAATATACAATTTTAAAATGAAAAAAGGAAGACCGGAGTCTTCCTTTTAACAATATTAAGATAAAGTTCAAGAGTCATTAGACTTAACTGTAACTGTTTTAGTTTCACCTGCCGCAATAAATGTCAATGAATTTGGATCAAATGATATATAAGAAGAAGCAGCTTGCTGTGTAAAGACGATGTCTTTAGTTGTATATTTATTACCTTCACCTGTTACAGAGTATGTTACAACATATTCACCTCTTTGTGTTACACCTGGATTGGCTGTAATTGTAACAGTATTAGTATCCTTGTCAAGACTAAATCCTTCACAAATTGTTTTAACAGATCAAGATTTAGATACAGCTGCAGATATATGACGCTGTGCATTCGAAGTATACGTCATCGTTTGAGCAATTGCAGTATCCATAGTATAATCTTGACCCTCTGGTTTAATTGAGATCGGGGATGTTTGCATAATTGTAACATCACCATATGTAACAATTGCGTTTGCTGCTTGATAAACAGTATATGTTTTGTTATTTGTTTTAGAGCCTTCACCAGTTGCGGTAACAGTTAATGTGCCTACAGAAGACCTTTCTTTAACAGTTGTTCCAAGTGAATTAGCGCCTACAGCTGTACCCCACGTTTTTGAAACGATTCCAGCACGAGAAGCACCTGATGTATAAGTAACGGTCTGTGATGCGGAACAAGCATTAATCGATGCACGAGAACCACCAGAAGCAGGAAGATCATCATCAGCTTGTGAATAATCACCTGTAATAACAACATCACCATATGTTGCAATATTTGCAACTTGTGTTGCATGGTCTGATGAAGTTGCGGTTACTTTTAATTCAGCTTGCCCTGCTGATTTTGCAGTTGACATTGGCGTTAATGTAGCTGTAAAAGTTGCTTGTATTTCGCTAGAATTTCGTGCAGCAGTTACAGTTGTTCCACATGATTCTGAGGTCATTACACCTGTTGTAGTGTTAGCAGTACTAAACCCATTTTGAGCAGTTCCAGCAGTATACACAGTTGAACCGACAAGAGTTGCTGGTATGTTTCCTGACTCATCTGTTGGAGGCACCAATGTAGATTTTCCTGAAGTATATGTATAAGTTGTTTTAGGTGTAGTCTCAGTTGGAGCTACCGACGTAGAACCGGAAGCAGGAACAGATTTTGAATAACTGATAGAGTAACCACTTAATGAAATTCCTGTTATCAAGTTGGCTGATTGATTACAAGTTGCTGTTGTTGACACACTCGCTTTTGGGTGGTTAGTTGAAGTGACAATATTTGTACCAGTTAAAGATACTTGTAATTTTACAACACAAGATCTACCAGCAGATCACGTTGTTCCCATATCACTTGTAACAACACCTGTGCTTGAATTAACGGACATATTTTCATTACCAGATTGCTTTGTAAAGGTGCTATCAAATTCAATCTCAAATCAGCTATACAATACTGGATTAATCTCTGCTGAGCCATTATAATAGTCAACAACAGAACCTGAATTAAAAGTACACTTAATAACAAACATATCACAATCTGTGTAACTAACATTAGGGGTATTTGTTGTTTCCTTAGCTGTTATATCGGAATAATTAAAAACATTTTCTGACTTCTTAATAGAAACATCTAATTTTTGTATTTCGTTTCCAACACGAGTTGGAGTAAAGTCTTTTGTTGCTGTTTTTCCGTTTAAAGAGACGGTTACGGTATACGTGTCTGCTTTAGAACCAGTCTGTATAAAAGTTGTGCCATCGTTCTTATAAAGAGACATTCCGTCAATATCCAACGCAGTTGAAGAAGAAGATATTGAAGTAGTAGCCCCACTATCAATTGTGCCTCCACCTGTAGTTGAACCATTTCATCCTCAAGTTTGAGAATAAGCAACTTTCACTGTTTTCTTTGTACCATCTGAAGGAACAGGATCACAACTAACACTTGAAATCGTAATATCCGAATAAGTTTTTACACCTGTTGCTTGAGTAATGGTAATTTGTGAAGATGATACAGATGCTGCATTTGAAAGACTCAAAATATGCTTTCTTTCTGAATCAGTCTCGTTTGCAGGAATAGTAAATGTAATTAAAAATCTATATTCATGTGTTTCACCTGGTTCACCAGTTACAGCTGTAGAATCTTTACCATCTCAACCCGATACATCAGTTCATGAAATAGTTGAACCACTTTCTTTATCTATTTTTAATGTTGCAGTGACACCAGAAATTATAGTTGTAGTTGATGCTAATTTTAAAACACCACAGTTCGTTACACCCTGAACTGTTACTTTACCACCTGTATTAACTACACTTTTTGTAGCTTCTCCGGAATTAAGAGTGATGTGCTCTGCTTTACCTACTTGTGTTACAGGAAGATCAGCACTAGCAGATGCGATAGTTGATGTACCTACAGTTGCACCATGTACACTACCTGTTCTTTTAGTACGACCTGTTAATTCAGATGCGGTAAGTGTAATTTGTTCATTGTTTGATCCCGATTTTGGGGTCACTGTTAATCATGAAGGAATTGCCATATTAACTTAATTTTCAATTTGTATTTGATTGAACTTCAACAGTATCTCTCTGTTCAGTTCCATCTGTATTTATAAAATCAATCTTATCTTTACTAAAATTTATATAATATGATGTTTTATCATAATGCATTAATAAATCTCTAAATACGCTCATATTAAAACTCTCCTCAAACAACCATATTATTTAATACTGAGACTACATATGTTTTATTTGTGGAAATTGAAGATATTTCTATACCATTACATCATTTCATATTTTCAGAAGCCAATGTTATACTCAATCCCGAGATATCGTTACCTGTTGTAATATAATAAACAGTTTCTTCCACTTGGGATTTATTTTCTGGAATTTCATATGTCCCCACTTGAGAAAGATTAATATTGTAAACATTTAATCCATTAAATAATCTTCATTTTCCAGTTTCAGAGTCCTCAGTATTATCTGATTTATATTTATATGTACCACCCGTTTCTTTACAATAAGCGATATGTCCGTCATCCAAACTTGTCTCTAGAAATGACTTCATATCAGCCAATGTATCGAAAGAGTCTCTTTCAAAATTTGGTAATTTTCCTTGATAAGAAAAATTAGAACTTAATAAAATAGCCATTATCCATAAATTTGTTTAACCGTACCTTTATCTATAGTTGTTGCATCCTGAAGAATGTATACATAATATTCTATATCATTTATTGTAATAGTTGTGGAAACATAACTTTGAATACACTCAAAACCATTTGCATCCTTGATATAAGTAAGCGCTCCATAACTTTTAGGATACGCATATAGGTATTTTTTATCAACAAAAAGATCAATTTCTTTTGTAAAAGATCTTGAAGTTTGAACATTATTTGGAGATGCAACACCTAACGCTACAATTTGATCAGCTGTTATATTTTCTACGGTAATATTTGAATCAACCAAACCAAAATAACAATAATCGTAAAAACACACGGAAGCGGTGCCGTTAAAATCTTTCCCATCTTTAGTGGCTTTAACTTCGTATTTAGTATTCGCAGCCACACTGCTAAAACTTGTACTTGAAGAAGTACGGTCTACCTCTTTTCCATTAACAGTAATTGTATCTGGATAATCAGAAGCATCACCCTTTTTAAATTTCCAATCAACATTCACTATCTGAATTGGAGCATCTGCTTTATAACGGATTGCTCCGCCAGTTACTTCAAATGAATAAGGAAATACTTTATCCATTAATTGATTTAACAATGGAGTTAAAACCTTGTTTTGAACAGGGTTTTCAGAATTTTCATCTAATTCAGAATCAACACTTCCACTAACCTGAATTTCAATATTACCTTCTCCAAGAATAGTTTCGCCATTAACGGTTTTTATGTTAGTACCACTAACAAGTGTATTTTGTTTTTGGTTTACAGCTTCATCTAATTGAGTTTTGGTTTGATATTCGCTATCATTTTCTAACTTAGAAACTTTTGTAGGTATTTCAGTTTTATCAGCTTTATTAGAAAGCTTATTTGTTAAATCACTATTTGTAACGTAATCACCTTTCTCTTGAATACCTAGATCAGAGAGCGATTTGTTACCTGTTAATTCAACATTATTTATACTAGGTTTGTTAGTTAATTCAGAATAATCTTTTGTTCCCGAATCAATAACAATATCAGTTCCATTTAAAAGACTCTGACCGTTTATAGTGGAAATATTTTTTCCACTTTTAAGGGTGTCTTGTTTTGTTTCTAATTGTGAACCAACTTCGTCTTTAGTATAATAATTTTCTAAAGATTTTTCAATTGATTCATTTATTTTATTTATTACGTCTCCAAGTGTAGTATATTCCCCTTTTTCTTGAATATTTAAATCATCTAAACTAAGATTTCCTTGAAGAGTTTTATTGTTAATAGAGGGTTTGTTTTCTAATTCTAAATAATCACTAGTTCCAGATTGTGTAAATCACGGTAATTCTGAAAATTTAGAAGATCCGTTACCAATTTTTAATTTGGTATATTTTTTTGGATCATTTGAATCAGTAACTAACCCTATTTCACCATCTGCAAGTATTGGGTCATACTTTTCCCAATTTGCAAGTAAATCACGTTTTAGTTGGATTTTATATGCCATAATAATAAAGTTAGTCTCCTGCTCCTCCTCCGTCTATGAGAAGATTTGAAATAAGATCAAATGTTTCATTAATTGCCCCAATAATTTCTTTTGATTCAGTTTTTAAATCACCTGAAGCAGATGCCTGTTTTTCTTGTAAGGCTTGTGTTATTATTTTGTTTTGTACTGGGTTAGTAGAAGTTAAAGATAATTCCGAATCAATTGTAATAGGAGTCCCACCTGATACAATAATATCAACTGTTTTATCAATTACAGATAATGTTTCTCCATTTACTTTGATTATTTCAATAACATTTTCTTGTGCGTTATTTTCAATTTTACTAAGTTTTTCTTTATCCTCTGTAGTATAATCCTCTGTAGATAAGCCTTTTCCATCAATTTTATCTACTTTAGATTTTTCCAATTTCAAAATGTCTAAACCTGTAGCAAGCTTTTCAAGTTGATTTTTACCAAGAACAACATATTCTTCTTTTGAATTTTCTACAAAGATTAATTCACCTTTGTTTGAATTAGTGGCAAGTGCCAATGCTTTTGCATAATTCTCAACAACATTAGTACCTTGCCCTTTATCACCTTTAATTGTACCACATATAAAAATTCAATAATCATTTGGCTCAATGTCTACAACACTTCCAGAATCATTGTATTTTAAATGTGGTTGATTATAAGCAGCATCTAATTCAGAACTAAAAGAAGAAACATGGCTTTGTTTACATGCAAGTAATGCTGATCCTTTCATCTCCCCAAATGAATCTAAATCATAATAAACTACAAAAGAATTTATAAAAGCATCGTTAAAATAACGAACTCCGGTTTTTCATTCACCAGCAAAGTCAAACGACTTTCCTTTATAAAATTCTTCAGATTTAATTGCATTTGAACAGGAATTGATCATATAATTATATATTTTTAATAGGTAGGCTCAAAAGAACCTACCTAATTATTTATTTTAAAATTCAAGTCAAGCTAAATCAGTTTGTCTTACAACTGTACTATCAACACTAAAAGTTCCATCGTCAGCAAGAGCAAGACCATCACCAGCTTTGTAAGTATCAACTAAATCAGATAGATCAACTTTAATTGGTTCTGCACCAGCATCAGTGTTAAATGTCAAAGTTAAGATATGACTACTTGCAGAATATTCTGCTGACTTAAGCATACCGTCTTTGATAAAGTTTGTTGCATCAATTGAACTGATTGCCTTGTCTGAACTTGAAGAATCCTTACCATAGAGATAAATCTTCTTATCAGTAGAGTTGTAAGAAAGGCTCAATGTAGAAAGAAGCCCGCTTTCACTTTGTGAAAGAATTTTGTCATTCGTATCAATATTGAGACCAATAGCATGGTTGTTAACATTGATAGCGTTAGAACCTGTATATGCAACTTCTTTGGCAGAAAGGCCGTCAGATTCAAGTGTAAGAAGCCCGGGGGTTGAAGAAATGTTAACTTTAGCTGTGGTGCCCGTAGATGTTTCAGAAACTGTAAGAGATTTATCAGCTGCAGTTACTTTATTTGCGACAACATCGCTATTTTTTGCTAATTGATATGATGACTCAGATTCTACTATAGCGGATCCATCTGATGACTGTATGTATACTGTAACGAAAAATGGTAATGATTGCCTGGTATTATAACTGTCTTCACTATAACATATGAGTGCAACATAATTACTGATCGTATATATCGAAGATACATATGCTATATTCCTTAAGTTAGTTGAGATTGCATCCGCGTTTTTAATTACAATTGAAGGTATTTTATTGGAATTAATAAATTCAACTAATTTTGAATATGTACCAGTAGGGACACCTGTATCAGTATACTCAATTACATACGTACCGTTTATAGCATCAACCGCATCATCTACGTAAGCTTTATCAGCTAATTGGTTTGTAGAACTAGCTTCTGTAGGGATTTTTCCTTCTACTTTGGTAAGTCTAGTATCTAAACCACTTTCTACACCTTTGGCTCTATCAACCTCAGTAGAGATTGCTGTAGCGTTAGTTTCCTCAGCTTTCTTAGCTCTGGTAATTTCTGCTGTAAGATCATCAGCAGAAGCAATATCACTTTCTGCAACGGTTACTTCAGAATATGCAACACCTTCTGCCGTAGTTTTTTCTTCAACAGAAACTGTTACATGTCCATCTGCTTTTGCATTAACTTTAGTATGTGCTGCAGAAGCTTTAGCGTCAACCTCTTGAATCTTATCCTCGAGTTTGCCCAATGTATTATATTCAGTTGCTGCATCACCAAGCAAATCAGATTTTGCATCAGCAACTGCTTTAGCAACTGAACCCGCTGTAGATGAATCGCCATTTAATACAGAAATTGCATCTGCGTTAACTTTCTCAGCAGCTTTTGCCCTTGTTGCTTCTGCATCAACTGCATTTGAGATAGCAGTTTTAACACCTGTTAGTTTTATACCATCTGCATCAGAAGTAAGGAAACCATCTGCGTCTGTTACAGGTACAGATATTGTCCATTCACCATCGTTGTTATCGAGCTTAATTCCATTACCTGCAACAAGATTTTTAACTTTAAGAGCATCAATAAGCCCCTTAAGAGCTTTACCTTGTGCAGCAGAAAGAGCCGCTTCTGTTGAATCCGATGTAAGATTGTCTACAATCTCTGTCTGTTTGATATCAGATGAATTTTCAGAACCATCTGCGTAAGTAACTTTAAGTTTTGTACCATTATCAGTTAACTCAACTGATGCAACAACTCCTTTACCACCAACTGCGGCAAAGAGTTGTGTAAGAGCATCTTCTACAGATGCTTTATCTTCACTTTTTGCGCCTAAATATTTAACCGCATTTGCTTCAAGCAAAAATTTATCAGCTGTACTTGCACCAAGATGTAGTGGAAGTAACTGTTTTCCTTCTAATTCACTAGCCATATATTATTACCTCCATTTTTACTTTATTGTGAAACTTTGTTCTCCTGCACCAAGTTTTGCAGCTGAACGATATACCTTATAAGAACCGTAATTTGTACGTGTTATATTTGTTGGTGTTTTTGATTGAAGAATTGAAACATTCATAGCTTGTACATCCGAAATAGAAGACGTATTTGAAATTACGAAATACAAATATCCATCTGCAGACATAGTATATTTCTTGTCACCTGCCAATGAATTACTCGTGCTAATTTTGGCAGAAGTAGAATCAACCAATGCATCAAGATCTGTACTTGAAAGTGATTCTGCAGTAGACTCAATATAGAATGAATATTTTGTATTGTTTGAATAAGCTGCACTAGCTGTTTTTGAATTACCATTGTATTTACAACTTACACTGCCTGAGTTAATAGAGCTACCACTTGTTGAGGTGATTTCCCCACTCTTTGTATAAGTACCAACTGCTGTTTTAGTCCAACCAGAAGGAACCTCATCAAGATCTACAAGAGAACCATCATATTTTGCAGTTAATGTAAAAGTAACAGCAATGCTACTACCACTGAAAACACTTGATGATGGATTAGCGCTAATTGCTACTACAAACAATTTTTCAAATAATTGATCCTCAATCCATTTTTTCTCTGCATCAGAAAGAGAATTCTTTACAGATAATTTTTTATCTGAATCAATTTCCAATGTATCATCGTAAGATACTGCAATATTTGTATTAGAAACAGATATACCATCACCACCAACATAAGGATTAATTGCAACCTCCTTGCCATCAGCTTTGATGATTTTTACCGTTCCATCTGTAGAAACACTTGCATCGACAACTCCACCGTATATTTCAACACCAGAGTCAGTTTTTACTTTAACGCAATGTTCTGTTGTGTCAAACCAGATACCACCAACCGCAAAATTTGTAGGCTCGGTGGCACCGTGATAAAATTTATAAGAAACTGCCATTTTTTATTTTTTATTTATTGTTGTAAAAACAGAAATCCTAGATTTAGTTATAGGTTTTTCTGTATTAAAATCTGTTCAATTATTTTTTACTTCATCACTTTTTCAAACAATCAAAGATGAATCTGGATCACTACCAGCCTCAACCCACTCATTATATGTATCTCTGCTGGTAAAGCAATAATAATCATTGGCGAGTGGATTTGAGTAAATAAACCCAATTCAAGGTTTACTTATTTCATCAATTTTTTTAGATAGACTATCAACAGTTTTAGCAATATATTGTGTTTGCTTTTTTACAACATCAATATTTTGTGTATTACTAACAACTGTTTTAGAAATTTCCTCCGTTACACCTTCTAAAGAAGTTATGTTGGTTTGTATTGTTTTGATTTGTTCTTGAATTTCTGTTACAGCTTTTTCAAGTTGGTCAACTTCAGGTGTACTATTAATACCATATAATACAATATCCCAATACGTATTTTTTACAGATATCGGTTTTCCAGTACTATCTGTTTCAATAATTGGTTTTAAATCAGAGGAAGAAGTATGTGATTTATTACATACTAAAAAAGTATTTTCAAAACTTATGAATGATAGTCTATATTCGTCTGCATAATATTTTTTACCCTCAGCCCATGGCCCAAGATATTCAAATATTTGACCTTGATAAGAAGTTTTACAGCAAGATTTTGCATTTGTGCAAGAAGCCTTTACGAATTCACTGATTACAGCTTTACTTGCACTACAACTCTCTGATGGCGCAGTATTAGTTTTAAAATTATCTATTGTTGCCATATTATAAATAATTTTCTTGCAATTCAAGAATATCTTCTTGATTGCAAATATCATGTGCTATCAAATCTAATATAAACTGTATTCTATCATCATTTAAAGCGTGGCCAATCATTAAATCAGCTAATTCTGCATTAAAAGTATTGTAAATTTTATCCATGTTTTCCACAATTACACCCTCCTGAAATAGCTTTAGTAATGACATCTTTAGGACATAAAAATTGATCGCAAGAATTCAAAATACTTAATAGTCTGTCAACTTCGTCATAATCATTTAAACAACGTAAATATTCTAAGATATATTTTGATATTAAAGTTAAATAACTTTTAACATCTACTTCTCAATTCTCTTTACAAGAACCTAAACACCCGTTGTCTAAAAAATTATTTAAAAATTCCAATTGTCTAGCTATATAGCATTTGCTAAATAAACATAAACAATAATGTTCGATAGAACCATAATCACAATATTCTGTTTCTTGTGCTTTTTCCCATATAACAGTAGTGTCGTTCAATGCTTCAGAATTTTCTAAAACTGTTTCTAAAGTTGAATCGATACAATCTTCTGTCACAAGATAAAACTCATTATCATAAAAAAATACCGCATTTATTGGAATTGTATATAAAGCTGTTGTAGAATTCAAAAATCAATCAAGAATATGACACACTACTATATAGTATTTATGTAACCCATCTTCTTGTATCTCATATTTGAATTTCTCAGAGTTTATTTCTCCTTTTAAAACTTCGTCATTTTTAGTAATCCACTCTATATATGCGATATTCTCTTGTCCTAATATCTGACTTTCAAATGAAAGAACACATTCTTTATTTTCTATAATTTGGATATCTTTTATTTCACTCATTATATTACAATAAAAAATTTGTTGTATATCTACTTTTTAGCAAATATACAACAAATTTTTCAATATACCTAATTAAGATTCTTTTTCTTCGAGTTTTTTTATACGCTCTATTGCATCAGCTAATTCTGTTTCTAATGCAAGAATTTTCTCATTAGCGGAAGCTAAATTAACTTGCAAATCCTTAATTCCTGTAACAGAAGCAATTCCTTCTTCATCAACAATAGATTCTCCGTCTTGAAGAACATCTTTAATAACAATTTCTGGGAACTTATTTATCTCAGCCTCAATTGCTTTAAATAAAGCATTTCATTCTTCAGCAGAAAGCGTATCTTTTGGGGCTTTTGAAGTTCATTCACTTAGATCAATCATTTCTTAAAACAATTTAATAGGGAACATATCCCCAAATACTCAATAATCTCTTATTAAATCATCTCCTTTTATAGGATTTAAATATTTAATCCCTTCAAATTTAATCTTTGAAGTACATTCGCATTTACTGTTGTCAGAATCCCTAAGAAACAAACCAAGACACTCGGAACTTTCAAGAGCATCTAAAAGCTCAGATGCTTCTCTGTGCTGGTAACTAGAGGTATATTCACGTATCAACAATAAAGCAGAAAGTAATACATTACGTTTATATTGAAGTTCTTTGTCAACTTTATGATTTTGCTTTTTAGAATCCTCATATGTTTGTTCAGCCTCAACAAATGCTTTCTTCAAAAGCTCATAAGAAAAAACGTAATATTTTACATATACTGCATCATTGTTTCCTTCAACTCAAGCTCCAGAGTCCAATAAATTAAACAAGTCTTTTATTGCTACTTCATTACACTTAGATAAATCAATTATGTCTAGATTTTCAGTATTATAATACACTTTCTGTTTATAATAGAAGAAAGAATATTTTTCTAACTTACCATCTAATACATATTTCTTTATCCTAGGAATTAAGATTCTATAAAAAGCATGCATTCCGTCTTCAGGAAGAGCAAATGATGCTTCTTTCAAATCATTTTCTGAAGTAATGTTTTCAATAATAGAAACATTGCTTAATTGATCATCTTTTAAAATACAGTCAATGCAAACATAATTTGTTAAATCTAAATCTCTATATTCTTCTAAAACGTCCTCAACAATAAGATTGCCACCTTTAAATGAGAACTCCAGTGCAGGTTTATTATTAACAGAAGCTATCATTATAAGTTTTTAATTGCATCGTTATAAGGATTACTATCAAAAAGTTGAGATGCTTCTAATTGAAGTTGCTTTTCTTTAACCTCGATAAGCTTCTCATTATGCTCCTTATCATCTTTGGCTTTCTTAGTATCTAAATCAATCCTTTGTTTTTCAAGATTTAACTTAGTCTCACTATTCTTATCAATAGTTTTATTAAGATTCTTGTTTTCCTCTTGAAGTTGTTGATTTTGTTTTTGAAGTTCTTTTGCTTGCTGAGTTAATTGATCTAATTGTTGTTTTAATTGACCAAGCATATTATTTTCTTGTTTCTTAGAAGCAACAGCATCGTTGATATAACCTTTCAGCTCTGTTATATTTTTAGATGTCATAATGTTAAATACCATTGTAGGATCAATTAATCCTGCTTTGATCATTTCTGTACTTGTTGCTTGTAATACTTGTTTATCCTGGAATGATTCTGTACTATCCAAAATATGAATATCAAAATCAGTCATAGTATAATACTCAGGTAAAGCAGTAAAGATTTGATTTAATCTAGTTCCATTTATAATAGTTCCTGTAAATCCTTTTTTAAATACGAATTTAGCAAGATTTAAAATATCATAATTTACTTCTTTGTAAATAGCATCCATTGTGGAGAAATACTGCTTTGTTAGTAAAGAAGATTGTCTAATTCCAACCTTTACATTACTTACAGCATCTCTTTGTTGAATTCCGCCCAATTTCTCAGCAAATACACCTGTAATTGAACTAGCTTGTTGTTCAATACTTTGTAAAACCAATTCAAATGCTTGAACCGCTTGTGCACGAACAGAATCATCATATCCATTAAATGCAGTGTTTATAAGATTAGCGCCATCTTGTGAAGAATCATATAAAGCAAGTCCCTGCTTTTTATACGCTAACCATTTTTGAAGCCTGTCTGGTAGCTCAACACCTAATGCGCTCGGCATGGATGCGATATCAACTCAATCTCCAGTTGTTCCAGATGAAGCTAATAGACTATCTCTAAAGAAGATTACGAGATCATATCGATCCTGCAGATCCATTGTATTTAACACAATACTAAACGGATCTCCGTTTCGATCCGCAAGAAAAGCACCATTAATACTTAAAGTGCAATCCTTTGGATTTGATATAGATCGAGAGATGTATTTTGATTCACCTCTAACAATGTAAATCTCATCTCCAATCTTAACACCTTCGTGACGAGTTAGTCTGTTTTCTTTTTCATCATATACTAATCATTCACACTCATAAACACAAATCAAATTGGTATTCGTGTTATACATATTAGTAGAAGTAGTTCTAAAAGGGGATACTTCCAAACCACCTAAAATACCTGGTGTGACAGTGTTCTGTGGAAGTGGTTCCATACTAGTGGTAACATATGTATAAACCTCATTTGTATTAGAAGATGAATGATAAAGTTTTTTAGATATTTTCTCTTTAGCTTCAGAAGATAATTCATCACCAAATTCTACCAAGATTTGTTCTCTAGTCATTCATCTTCTAACAACAGCTCTAGGCGATTTATTTAAATAAAACTCACTATAGTTTCTTTCTATAAATGTGTCATTAGGATTTAATGCCTCAAATTTAATTGAAGTACCACTGTTAGAAGGTTTTACTCTATAATACGCAGTTCCTGTAACTAACAAATCAGTCAAAAGCTCTCGCATTTTATTTTTCATATCAATGTCACGAGAGTGTTTTGCATAATTTAAGATGTTTTGTGCTGCTAATTCATATTCAGACACATAGCTTTTAGCAACATCATTTTTGACTCTGTTTAACTCTTGTTCGAAATACGGGTCGTTTACTGGTTCTTTACCTTCTTGAAAAACTTGTAAAATAGCATTTTGTAATTTCTCTTTATAGAAATTATATGCAGCTGTATCAATTTTCAATTGCTCATCACGCATAATATTTGATACAGTCTTTTCATCTTTACAAGAAATTTGTAAATCAGGATCAAGTTCCAGGTATTCTCCAATTAACACATCAATATGCTTTTTAATCAAAGGTGTAAAACCTACAGATGTTGGAGTTCCTAAACCGTAATTCTCTTCAAGATGTCTAAATTGTTCCTCATCACGTATACAATGATAATAGTTATATGCTTTCTTTATTTGAGTTTTCTCATAAACTAAATCAGCGATACATGAATTAATTTTCTCAATTTCAATATCTTTATTCATCTCGATATTCTTTTATAGCATTTCAAAACTTTATTTTATTCATTTTACGAGTTTTCATTTCTTTTCGAATAAATTCTTTAAACTCTTCTTCTGTGCCTTGATATGCTAATTCAATTGGAGTAAACTCCAAATCTAAATAAAGGAATAACCCTCATAAAGGAGGGTCTTCATTTTCATCTTTTTCTACTTTTAATTTCCCAATATATTTACAACCAATTGAATCCTCAATTAGTTGAAGAATGTCTTGTTCTATGCTTTCCATGAATTTGTCGGAATCACACCGTAACGTTTATAACCTCTTGCATCTGTATATCATCCAAAGTCTTTTCAGGTATTTTTAACTTGGGTTGTACTAGCTGGAATGATACCAGTCATATCTTCATCACCTAATTCTGCCATTTGCATTGATGCGATAATATCGAATTTTCTCTTATTTGCATAAGAATAATTCAATAATTGGTCTAACATTTCTTCAAAATCAATAGTAGACCAAAAGTCATTTAAGAAATTGGCGATGAGCTCAAGACCATGTCTAATCATAGATTCAGTACCAGGTACACCTATTAAACGTTTATTGGATTTTGATTTTCGTAATGCGCCGGATATTGCTATAGCGGGTCTTGCCATTAAGAGGTTTTCTTTTCCATGATCTCTAAAATATGTTTGAATCGATATTTTAGTATACTCTAACATTGCTTGACAATTATATCACGTAAGTAATTTCATTGTCAAATCATATGCTTGTCTTATATCATTAGGTCTATATTTATACATTGCAACATACTTTGCAGGACTAGACCCATATACTCTACGTTTTATAACAACACAAAAATCAGATACGTCACTATCAGATGCAGAATCTTTACGTCCCATATCAATAGCATCTATACCTGCAACATATAAACCTTTCATTGGTCTACCGCTATCATCTGTAAGCGGTGGTTCAACAACTAACAATGGAGATGATTGACTTTCTTTAGCAATTACTTTACTTCTTCCATTTTCGTAATTTAGATCTCATAACAATGATACATGTTTAGGTTTAGTATAAGCATTTTGTGTTTTTATTTGTACTATTCGTTCTGCTATAATCGCAGCATCGAATACGTTGTCACCATGTTTAGAAAGTGCTTCTCTTGGTGTAAAACAGTGTTCGGCACATTCATTTAAATAATCATTATCGGATAATTTTGCACGTTGCTCTTCATAGAATTTTTTAAATTCTGGTCAATTTGTTACTCCACGTGAATCAAGATATTTTGATGTCAACGCAAATTTATGAGCTGGCACAAAGAAGGCTGTAAGTTCTGGCCTACCATCATCAGAATCATAATTTTTATATGGTAATATGTTATATCCTCTAGGATTAAGAAACATTGTTCGTAATCCTTCGAGCTTCATGTCGTCTCCTCCAGTACCGACTACAAACCTGGTTCCAAATCGTTCACCACCTAATGATACAAGTGCATCACCTTTAATTCAGGATTCAGTTAAACATGGATTGGATCCACCCTCATCGAGAATTAATCTATCTACCCTCGATCCTCTGACTTTATCTGAAGTATCAGCTACAATACTTTGTATCTGAGAACCTCAACCAAATTCAACATTGTCTACAGTTTTCTTTGAAGCGCGTTTTGTATCATTATTGTTAACAACTTGTCTAACATGCCGCATACCGCCACCGGTATTCATATTAAGTCAGTCTAACTGTCTTCAACATTTTTCGCGCAAAGGTGCTAATTTAGCATCTGCTGCGCAGGATATAATCACATCGTAATTAGGAATAACGGTATAAGGTCTTACAGCTAAATCAGCTAAGATTTCAGAAAAACCAATACCTCTAGCTTTTAATGCACCAACATCTTTCTTCAGTTTTTCTGCCATTTCAATATAATGAAAAAATTCATATTGTTTGGAAAGAAAACCTGGAAAAGATTCCATACGACCCTTACCTGCTGTAGAACTTTCCTTTACAACTTCCATTCTATAATAATTTAGGAAGAAGTAATGATCTCCAGTTATTCTATATTTTCCTACAGTATATCCATTTTTACATCGATCAACTTCTTTATTCCAAAACTCTCGTCACTTTTTTGTGCCCTTTGGAAATTCGGTATATTTACCTGTTCTATCATAAACTTCGCCAGTAACTTTAAATGGGGTAGGATCAAAATCTAATCCACTTTCCATAGTAATGGGTCTATAACCTGTAATCTCGTAAGAAAGTTCTGGATCAAAGTATTCAATTTCCTCTGTAATTGGTACATCCCATTTTTCACCGGGTCTTGCTTTATGAACACTTGTTTCTGATTGTAAAATTGATTCTTTATCTAACTCATTGTTATTTTGAGTCTCCTCAAACAATTGTCTTTTTAACTCCTCCTCATAATTTTCACTAAATGTCATTGCTTTTTCCTCAAGACGTTTAGCTTTTTGTATAGGAGTTTCCATTTTCACAACGCTCATATTTTCAGATATTAATCCAAGAAACCTAATTCAGCATCACCTCGTACTTTATCTCCACTAGCAGCAAGATCACTTTTATGCATCGTTTCAAGCTCTTTTAACTGCTTACGAATTTCTGAAATTGATTTTATGTCTGCAATAACATCTTTAGGTTTGTATAAAGGTCTACCATCAGCATCTACATCCATATTAAAATCAATATTATCCAAAAATACTTGCATTTTGTGCAATGTTTTATATGCTGTTTGTATTAATGAAAGTATAGGATCAGCATCACGTATCTCTTGATATTTATGATAAGCTTTTAAAAACGTTTCGTCTTTCAAATCTTTTTCAGATAAACCTGAATCATCTAAAGCAGCTTCATGTTTATCTTTCTCCAAATATTGAAAATAAGGAGATTTGAAATCCAAAACCAAGTAGATATAAGTTAATTCCTTATATGCTCTCAGTCTTCGCTTTCCTGTCTTATCCTCTTTACATTTGTTTCGATCAATATCTCAAAGAGCGTTAAATTCCTTAACTAATAGAATACTATATTCTTCTATTGTTAACTTGTTTTCTGAGTTGTCATATACAAAAAAATTCATATTTAAAAATTTAACATTAATCCATATTTTTGTTTTGCAACAAAAATACAATTAATATTTGATATATGCAAATATTTTAATTTGTATATACAATAAAAGCACCCAAAGTAATACTTTGAGTGCTTTAAATATTATTTTCACCAATTATATAAACCTAACGTCGGCGCATAAGTGCAGATAGTCCCGCATTCATACCGCCTACAATTCCCATTTTAGCTTCAACAGGTGCGGTAAGTAATCCATTAAATCCTGCTGCTATTGCTGTAGGTGCAACAATAGAACCTAAAATAGGTAAAGCGGATTTCTCTCGTTCTTCATGTGCAGCATCTGCTACATCGTTAGCAATCATTTCTTTAGTCTTAGTTCTCGTTGTTACTTTTTTACGTTGTTCTGGAGTCATCATACCATAGATACGATTAATATAGAAGGCACCAGTATCACCAGAATTATGTAAAATTTCTCTAAACATTGAAGCATTTTTATTATTCTCATCAAAGAATTCTTCTGGATGATCGTAGTAATAAAGCTCTAAATTTAGAAATGATTCTGGAGTAATGTCACGTACAGTTTTTGGACGACCATAAGCAACCATATCACCAACTTCAGTTCTATATGTTGGTTTATAAGAACCTTTATTTACTATATCAGATGATAATACACGTTGGATACTATTTGTATTGTAACCCCACATACCATCTGCGGTTAGGTTATGTTTACGTTGATATTGCATAATAGCATTTCTGGTTTGTGGCCCTATTTTACCATCAATATCAACATCGTAACCTTGCCCTGCTAAGAATGTTTGAATTTTTGCAATATCTCCGCTAGTGAAGTTTCTGTAAAAGCCCCCCCATTCTGGAATTTCTTAGTTTTAGGAAATTCTGAATGTATAGCATTTAATATTCCTGAATTAACCAATCTCTTCAGCAATGCATTATATCTTGGTGTTCCAGGAATCATATATTCTTCAACATTACCATCTGGTTGTGTGCCTGGTTCAGGATATGATTGAATAATAACGGTATCTCTCTTTTCAGGATCGATGGTATATTGTGTTTCTGCTGAATTACCACGAACAGCTTCACTTAAAAAAATTCGTTGTCTCCCAGTTTTAGGATCAACTTTAGCATAAATATGACGGTGGGTAATGCCTTCGTTAGGAAGATCATATAAATCAGTAGTGTTAAATAAATTTTTTAATCCACCCATAAATGTATCAGGGTATACAGCCATTACAGCTCCCCCTTCTTGTTTTTTTGCTATAGGTTTTTTAGAAACCAGGGCTTCTAGTTTAGAACCTTTTTCGAACATTTTTGTTTGTTTTTGTGATGCTGCTTTATAAGCAGCGTTTATATCATCTGTGTATTTAGAATAAATTGTACAAATACTATTTAACAATTGCTCATCTTTCTGAACCATTTTAACAGCATCTTCTGGTTTTTCTTTTATTGAAGCAACTAACTCGTCTGGAAAGTCAGAACCTAGTTCTTTGAATATTTGCTGATAAATCTCAGGTACTCCACAGAAAGTTGTTATTGCATTATTTACAAGTTCTTCGTTATTCATTATTTACATGTATTAAATCCTTTGTAGAAAAAATAGCTTCTTGTAATTCTTGATTTAAGTTAAATCATCTACATTTAATTCCTACAAATGAAGTTTCTATTTTACCATCTTGAAGTTTTATAGATCTTTCTACTTTTTCACTCACTAACATTTTATTTGGTTTGTTCTGTAAAGGATGTTTAATTGTAACAATATCCCCAGGAACAAAATAAATTTTCTCTTCCATATTTTTTTATTTTTTTACGAATCGGCACATAATATTGGCCTCATCCAACATATATCAATTTTTCTTTCTAAATGGAACTGGAACTGCAATATGCTTTACAGCACATACATCTTCACCTGGATTGCAGTTTTTACAAGCAGGACCGACTGCAATAATCTTTCCCACAGCTACATATTCCTCTGAATCTTCTATCTCTCCAGTTTCATTTGATTTATATTTTTTAGTACTTTCAACACCAAGAATCAAACCTTCTGATGTAGTTTCAATTGTTCTATAAGGATTCTCTCTATAAAACTCAACTATAACGTTTCTGTTGCAAGGAACAACATCTACTTCGTCTGTGTTTATATTTTGTATACTTCTTTTTAAGATATTATCAGCTATATTCATATTATCATTTATTTAAGGGACATTTTTCATCTATTACTCTTGTCTTTGCTCCAAGTTCACACCAACATTCTGAACAAAAATATACGTTCTTAGTTAATTGTACTCGTTTTTCACATTTATTACAATGTTCGATTCTAGCTTTATAAAGCTTATTGTTTCTATGGGTTATTCTATAAAACCAACCCATTATAATATTCAAAGGTTTTATCATTTTTTAAATTGACAATGACTATTAGGATTTAATGCTTTCTGTCTTAATAAACATCCGCATCCTCTTTTATATCCTGGCTTAGGTAAATAAGAAATTTCATCTTGCATGTTCATATATTTATCACTATCGCAAGTTGGTCCAAATGTTCCTTTCTTATAAAGTGGACATTTTTTACAAATTTCCAACCTGCTTAACATTAACTCACTCATTATTTTACAAATGGTTTATCCTTATCTAATTCTTCTTTTATTTTTAATTGTTTCTTATAATGAGACAGAAGTCTTTCAACTTCTGTTTTCAAATATTTACATTCAATAAACTTCTCATTATTATCATGGTCAATCCAATGTAAAGCCAAACGCTTTATTTTATAATCCGGATGGATTTGCTGCACCATTCACGCATATATTGACAATTGCATGGTGTAATGCATATAATTACAATCATCTAGATTATTAAGTGGATATTTCATTTTAACAGATTGTTTTGTATTCTGATTATAGTAAGATTTCATGTCAATCTTACTATTTGTTTTGTGGTCTTGTATAACAACTTCCTTATTATCAATAATTAACAAATCAACCTGTCCAATTAAAAATATGTCATCGTCAGAATAAGAAATCATGTATTCGGGATAAACTCCATTTTTTAGTTCTCGTGAGTAATTACCTTCATAAACATCTAGATAACCTCCGATTCCAAATTTCTTAATAGAAGGGTCTTTTTTATATAAAGATTCCTCTATAGCAGCATGTATTTTCGTACCTCGTTCACAAGCAATTCTCTTTTTCTCTTCATAAGAATCTAGAATTTCTTGTTTTTTCTTTAAAAATTCTTCCTCAGGTATATTAAATTTAGTAATATATCTATGATCGAATTTCTTTGTAGTCAATAAAACCTTTTTAATTTGAATTCATGTTTGCATATCCATTAACTGTTCTAGTGCCTTATAAGAAGCCCAGAAATCTCCATCAAATGGTTGTTCATATTCCCCAATTAATGTTGTAACAGATATTCCTTTTCTACCAGTCTTCTTTTCATAATACTCGTGTGTATCATCAAAGAATACTGCTTCTTCATTTTCTTTGTCCACAATTTTACCTTTATAGGTACTGTGTTCTTTTCCGTCTTGTAACCTTGGCATATTTTCATTAACATTAACATTAAAAATCTTTATTCAGATTTATCTTTTTTCATGCAAATAATCTCACATCTTATGGGGTCATAATTTGGAGTAACTTCACCTTTCTTTAATTGTTGGATCCAAAGTTCTCCACTTCCTCTGGAGGGGGGCATGCGATGAGAGCATCCACAATTACCGCAGATATAAGTTGTTGCCAATGATAAATCCTTTTGTAAGTCTGTTATTTTTTCTCTTAATTTTTCAATTTCCGCTTCTCTTTGAGAATTAACTTCTTGAAAGTGATCGTTTGATTTTCTTATTTCTTCTATAGCGTCACGCATTGTAGCTACAGCAGTACTTTCTGTATTAGCTTCTGTTGCCTGATTTTCTAGTTCAGGTTTTTTCTTAGTAGCTTTTCAATTTATTCAAAACATTGAACCACCTCCAAATATAACTCCCAAAAAAGCAGTTATAATTGATACTCAATCCATTATGTATTTATAATTAAGTTTTACTATATACTATTTATTTGTCCAGATACAAAATTACAAAAATTATTTTTTAATATCAAATATTATATATAGATTTGTATAATATAAAATTATATAATATGCCAAATTTTTACATACAACACATTTTAGGAGTTCCATATACAACCGATGAAAACGGTTATAATTGATTTGAAGCTGAGGTAGATCCAGATGGGCATGGTTATTCTCGAAACCCTACAACAGGAAGGCTTTTAAAATCTACAGATCATCCAACCTTTTATAAAACTATAGCCGGGGAAAGAGGACAAGGGACTACTTGATATAAAGATAAAAATGGAGATATATACACATTTGAAGAAGAACCACCACAATATCCTTGACCTTCTTTTGAAAAAATAGAAACACCATCTGCAGGAACAATAAAAGGTACAGGGAATAGGAATTATGTTTTAGATAATTTAGCTTATATATACAAGAGATTTAAAGAAGCAGGAATTCCATATAAACAGAATATTGCTTTACTTGCCAATATAGCTGAAGAAAGTGGTGGAGTTCATTCTACATATAATGATTCTAAAAACTATTATGGTTTAATACAATGAGAACCAAAACGTTATAATCGTCACGCTAAGGATGATTCTTTGGACAAACAAATCAACCATATAATAAATACAATTAATAATACAACTGACCAACAAAGCTGAACAGATGGTGGGGAAGGTTCAGGTTACAAATCTTATAAAAATGCTCGCGAAGATTTTTCTAGTGATGATCCTAAAAGAATTGTTAGAGGTGTGACATTAGGGTATGTTAGACCTGAAGGAAAATTAGATTCTGTAAAAAATAGACAAGTGGCGTACGATAAACTTGCTGATATGTTTGCAGAATATAAAGACGGTGGTTCTATTCACATAAAACCAGAAAATGAAGGAAAATTAACTAGATTGAAGCAACGTACAGGTAAGACAGAATCTGAACTTTGATCTGAAGGAAATCCTTCTGTTAGAAAGATGATTACATTTGCTAGAAATGCAAGAAAATGATCTAAATAATGAAAGAATTAAAATTAAAATATAGCTCTTGACTTCCATTTGATGGTTATTATGCAATAACCTTATTTGGTTGTTTAGTTAGAAGGAATAAATATAAAAATACACCAGTTTCAAAAGTTACTTATAATCATGAATCAATACATGTAGCACAAGCTTATGATTTTGGAATTGGATTTTGTGGTTATTTTATATTCTATATATTATATATATTAGAATGATTAATCAAAGTACTCGTTTCTGTTTTTACTCTATTTAAAGTACAAGCATATAGAAGTATTTCCTTTGAACAAGAAGCGTATGATAATCAAATATATTTAGATTATCTTCAAAATAGAAAAAGATTTAGTTGATTAAAATACATATTCACCGTTGTGAAATAAAACAATAAAAGCTAGGCACTTATTTGTGTCTAGCTTTTATTTTATATAATTCTAAGATTAAAACAATAAACACCAATACATATATAACATTTACAATAATACAAAGTTCTTTAATGATTATAATCTTTACATCTATCCAAATTGTTCCTATAAAATTATGAACAATAAAACTTCTATGTAAATTACAGAATCCTAATTCACTTGATGCGCTATAAAATACAACTGTAGTGATTACAGATGTACCGCTTATATCATTTATATATGATTTACTTCAAGAATATTTATGAACAGCAATATAACTAGTTAATATAAAACTAATTACAATAGGTCCAAATTTAAGGAACCTTATAAAGAAAGAATTCCGTTTCATATCTATTTACCATAGATATCCTTATTTAATCAGTATTTTTCTTTAAACCCTTTTTGGTCTCTACCTTTTGGAATCTTTCCTTCTTTAACCCAATTATCAAATGTAGCTCTACTTATCTTCAGATTATCACAAGCTTGTGCTTTGCTAATCTTTTGTTCTGGATTTGCATATATTCTTAGCATATCTAAACTTGATAAAATCTGAGCCTCTGACATATTACAAGAACCATTATCTATTTGATTGATAATGCTTTGTAATATAGATTTAATAACTTGGAGCGGAGGTTCCATAATAAAAATAATTTAATTAAATATCTATTTTACTTTTAGATTGAAAACTTGATTTCTTTGAAAGCCCATGTTATTATACAATCCTAAGTGGACTCATTGAACAAATCCACTTTTTTCAATAATACATTGGTCTACCTTTTTATCTTTTAAATAATTGACAACAAATGATTTGAATGTTTCAAAACTTCCAGATGTAGGTTGTAAATCTACAGCGTTACCTGTTAAATGGGCAGATGTTGATTTTCCTCCTACAGCTTCATTAAGTTCCGGGCATCTAAAACCAGACGTTACTTTAATTGGTTTACCTCACGCTTCTCTTAATGGATTTAAAAAAGAAATCAATCTTTCTAAATTTTTAGTTTGTTCTGCATTAGGTGTATTGTCAATTTTTAATTTAGCGGCTGTTGTAGATGCACATAATTCCTTTACCGTAAAATATTGTTTCATATTAAATAGAATTATAAACAGCTAAAAGTTTCTTAACATAATCTGGGTCTGTGGCATATCCAGCATTTTTAACTCTTGTATAAAAGTCTTGTGCTGTTTTGTTTCCTGTAAATGCTCTATATCTAGATCCATTTAACAATGCAATTTTAGCGTTTGCATAATCTTCCATGGAATCATAATTCCTGAACCTTTGCGTAATTGGATTCCCATTTGCATCGTGGTCAGCACCTTCTGTGTAAGAAGCTGTTGTATCTGAGCCCACTGTAATATTCCCATAATTATATCTTCCAGCATAAGATTTGCCATAGTTTGATTCCAAAGCATCTTGTGCAACTAAATATTTTGCATAATCAGTTGAAATACCGGCTTTTGTTAATGCTGAAGCATAGGCATTTGTTAAATCTCTAACAAAATCAGATCTATTAGAATATTTAACTTCATCAGCAGACATTGATATAGGTTCTTCTACTTCGTCTACAGGTAAACGATATTGAGGCTGATATCCAAACATTCCTTCAGGAACATCTACAGATACTGGATTAAATCTAGTATCTAGATCATAGTTATGATAAGGAACTTCGTCCTCAGTTTCTTGCTTATTTACTGTATTTAAATATACTATACTATTCATTATATTAAATTTTATATTTTATAATCTTTTTACAAATATATAAAATAAAAACAAAACACCCAAGTAAAAAACTTGGGTGTTAAAAAATTAAGAAGAACTACCAGGAGTAATGCTCCATAGATCAGACAGATCTTCTTTGGTTCCTTGATATATATAGCAGCATAATTTAGCTTTTCACGGTCTACCTAATGTACCGTCAGAAGCTCTATATCCACCTATCAATAAACTCAAATCAACATCTGGAATTGCATATGCATAAGTTGTTCAAGTTGTACCATCGGTAGTATAATACAATGTATCACCGGAACGACGTATACCAGCACATACATCGTTATTTGAGCGCACGATATTCGCTAATTGACTCGATGCAGTAATAATCTGGCAATCACATAGTGTACTTCAGGTGCCTGATTGAACGGTAAATCCTGGATATGGACTAACTTCATTCATACAGTGTAAAGCTGTTTCTTGTGTTCCAGTAGGCGCTGTTTCAATGAGTGAGTGTATAAATATTGTCCATTCAGTCATTTCATCAGTAAATATCTTGTAACCAGTATCCACAATTTCAGATGTATCACTACCAGTAAATGTTTTATTGACAGAATAAAGCAATACAAGATTCATAACAGTTAATTTCACTGTAGATGACAATGTTTCATCACCATTTGGTACAGCTGTTATTGTAATTACATCAGATACTGATGCGTCAGAATTTACAGTTAATGTCATGGTAGATTCATCAAATGTAGCGTTACCTGTTACTGTATAAACAATAGTTGGAGATTCAAGATTTGTCTTATAACTAACTGTAACAGAAGCTCCGACACCAGGTGTAGCATTTGAAACTGACAATGTAAAGTAATCTGCTGTATTTAATCATTCTTCAGTTTGAGATCAGCGTTGTACAATAAATTTTCTAATCTGCTGTACATTATTTGTACTTGTGGATGGAATATTTACAAATGCACCATCGGCTGTAGAAGTACTATAATCTTCTGCTATTAAATCATTAGAATTATAGTTTGTTCAATCCTCAAACATCTTAATAAGATTCTCCCTCGAAAGAACTGTTTCTTTCAACTCAAGTCACCTTGCATAAATTTCCTCTTTAAACAAAGAAGCCAATCTAATATAAAGCAAGTTACCAGATCTAGAACTTTGAAAATCTTCATAAGAACTTCTTGGATAAGTATAACTCAGTATCTGTGAACCATCTCAATACAAACCCCATGTAGAATCCAAATCATATGCTTGAGCTATAAAATGCTGTCCGTCATAACATTGTAGCATTTGGTTTTTTCCAAAACCATCTAGATGGCACGACATTATTCCAAATACATAGTAATCAATTAAACTAGGTACGTCAAAATAATCCGACAAAGAACTTTTAAAAGTATCATCGTCACTATCCATACAAAAAGCAATTGCATCAGTAAGTCTAGTTTTAATTGTATCTGGAACCGTATCATGCAGCTCATCAGTCCAATCAGTCCCATCTATTACTGGGGCTGCTCTAAAGCAAGCGGATACATAATTTTCGCCACAAAGAATTACTTGAGATTCATTATTTGAATCCATATTAGCCATTCAAGCATCCTTCGGTATATTAAAATCATACCTTCCTTGATATTCTCCATTTACATAGAACTTGACCAAGAATCCATCAATAACGCCTTGATTAGGGGAAGTTCTCAATTCTTCAGGGTAACTTGAATATGTACTTCTAGATTGTACTATTTGAGATCAAATTCTTGCTGATACAACATTTCTTGCATGAGAAATATCAATTCAGTTTGCTTTGATTACATACTTGCTTTGTTTTCCTCAACCAAAATCGTATTTGAATTTAGATGAGCAATCAGCATCTTTATATAATTTTATTGTAAAATTTTTCTTTGGATAAGAAGCAGATGATGTTCCTTGTACTTTTAACGTTCCATAACAACGCATAACAACATCCCCATACATATAAGTAATCTTTCCTTTAAAATTACCATCATCTTTAGACGTAGGAGTGTCTCCAGTTCAAAACAATTGTGGTAATGTGTTGAAAGTATCTTTACTTACATTATGTGTTGTTTCGGGAACGGTTGATTCTGTAGAAGGAGTATATTCTGTTCATCCATCTGCTAATATCATTGCTGAAGTAGGATTTCCGATAACCTTACCGTCAACAATAACAGTAATATATTTACTGTCTTTAATTATTCCATTCTTTATATATAACATACTTTATAATATTATTCCTGTTAAAGTTCCATCTCCGTAAGATTTACCAAAAAACTCACCTGTATCTTGTCGCATTAAACCATACTCACCATTTAAATATCAAGGCAAGAATTCTACACCATCTACAATCAATCTATATATTCTAGTTCCATTTTTTGCCCATCCTGCTTCATTCCCAATCTTGCCAAAAATTGATATATTTCCAACTGATGGACTATTAAAAGTAGGTTCGTAAACAGTGCTACTTAAACTAGATGTAATTTTAAGATTATTATAAGATGATGCAAATCCATACGTTACTGGTGTTGCTGTCCCTCTATACAAATTATAAATAAAATATTGCCCAGATGCAGAACCTGTACGATAATCTTTACGTTTTTTCTCAGATACAAAAAGATTTCAACGAGCTCTACGTGATGAATCAAGTAACAATTCTTCATCTCCTCTTGATCACAATTTAAAGTCTCCGGATGAAGGGAATGAATTCATATAGAAAACACCTTCCATTGTAGAGCTATACGTCATTCCAATTCCTATATCAATTAAACAGGATCCATCTGTAGCTATATATTCACACTGATTTCCAGCTTTATTTGAATATAATGCTTGTTGTATATGTCTTATCATTCCCATATTTACGATACTGCATAATACTGTGCTCACGTAGCACAACCATTAACAATACAAACCTGAACTACACTCCCGGTCTTCATAGTAGAAGGGCTAGGTATGAATGATCCGTTAGCCCATTTAATAGAAGAATCAAATGAAATTGTAGCAGATTCATCTAAATTATCTTTAGAATACTGAAAAATATATTCTTGTCCATCCGTTGTAGCTTCTGTTGGAAGAGAAACAGTTAAAGAAGTTAAAGAAGTTCCAGTTAATAGTGTAATTGTATTAGCTGCTAATGTTATATCTGATTCTCCAGTTTCAACAGTTTTTCGTTTTCAATCTTCTGATGCAGTTAATTCTTTCCATTCAGTAGCTGTAGCAGATTCTAGATAGTAACCCTTAATAGTAGCACCATCCATATAACTACCTACGATTCTTCCTGATGCATCAATTCCAAATGTTTTTGGAATACTTAAACTAGTTAAATTCGGATAAGTACTTATGTTAATATAATTACTTGCTGATCCAACTATTCTAGTCGCATACATATTTTGGATTGTAACTGAAGCATCGTCTCCAACAAAATTTATATATCCACAATGATTAAGTGTACACGAAACTAATTTGGGAAATTTACAATTTAAAATATAGCCAGAAAAAGAAGATGTTTGTACTGCGCCAATTTCACAATTTTGAATAGCACCTGAATATAGAGCACCCGTTTGCGCACCTGTTACAGTATTAGAAGCAAATAATCCTGAAATTGTTGTATAATTTAAATTTCCAGCAAGAGAAAATGTACATCCTTGAAGTATTCCTTCTTGTGTAAGAAATCCTATATATCTATTATCTGCAGTAACTTCAAATGTATTACTGCGCATGTCATTTATTTTAGATGAAAAAAACGAGCATCTAATTTTAGTATTACCTATTAGATTAAATATATTGTGTCTGATTCCTGTTCGAGAATTATCAGTAGCTGTACTTCTATTTATCAAATTTTGTTTACTATATATTAAATTGTCTGAACCTTTATAAAATACAACATTATTAATACTTGCAAATTGTGATTTAGAAACCTCACCAAATTGATTATCGTTGCAATATGATTGGTCAAAGAACGTTAAATTATAACAAAATGCTCCAAATTTATTATCATTAAAGTTACGAGCCCACTCAATTATATCTGGTAATGTGACATTATCTATAAGTGGAATGTGATTTCCAGCAACACTTCCCTCTCCTACAACTGTAGCATCTTCAATATCATCAGGTGTTATTGAAGTTGTAATATCAGAACGAATGTAACCAAATGTATAATACCAACCAGTATTAAATTGAAATTTGGCACCAGAAAAATCAGTTCCATCATAATGTTGTTGTATTTCACCTAAATTATATATTTCTGAATATGTATTAGGTACATCAGCACGATAAAATTGAATATTCTTGAAATCGTAACCGAGATTATTATCGTATTCGTCTATCATTTGATAGATAACACCTTTTCCATTTGTTGTATCTGCTCATTTATATAACGTATCGTTATTATCAAGACAATATTTTAATTTTCAAGCAGATACATGAATTGTTTGTCCAGCTCACGAACCATACTTTCTAACAAAATAGGTATCACCTTCATGAATTGCAGCTTTAGCATTTTCGTTTAATACTGATGCACTATCAGCTCTAACAATAATATCAAACTGATGCCCGGCACTTCTAGATTGACCTTCTACAGGCGTTTCTGAATTTGGTGAAGAACAAGTTTTTGATTTTCCATTGGTTGTTGTTACATAATCAGTTATCCTATAATATTGTCCAGGAACAAGAGTGCTAGCATCACGTAATGCTTTAAGTTCAGACCATGTAATATTGACAATTTCCTTTATATCAGGTTCTCCATATATCTCTACTTCTGAATCTGTTTTTAATTTAATTAATTTATCAGACGAATCAAATATAACAGTACCTGTATCTAAGGAATCTGTCGATATATTTGACCCGTGTATTCATTTCGTTTTTACTGCCATATAAAAAATATTTAATGTACAAATTTACTAAAAATTTTGGAATTTTAAAAAGTATATCCTGTTTCATTTCTTTTTAAAGATTCTTCAAGTTCTTTTTTAGCTTTTCAAGCTTTTAATTCTTCAAGTTCCTTTTTGATAGATTCAATATCATCTGTATTTTTCGTTAATTGTTCTGTTACAGCTTTTACCCAAAGTGAAGCTTGTTGTAAACCAGTGAGATTAAAATTCTTTTGGATAACTGTAAACCCAGCAGAATCAGTTTTATCTGTAGTTTCTTCAATTAAAAGACCTTTTTCAATTAACATAGTATTATATTTTTTTATTGAAGGAATTGTTCACCCAGTACGTCTTGATAATTCTGCGTTTGAAAAAGAACATTTACCTATACCAGTTTCTTTGCCATATAAGAAGGGTTGAATATCCATATAATATTCCTTAATGTTAAGTGGTAGATCTAAATCAAGAAACTCATCTGTGAACATTTCGAAACGTTTATCAAATTCTGTAATTGGGAATATATAATGATTTTTATATCCATCATTTACTTTTTGAATTAAATTAGATTTAACTAAACGGTTTAAAGCAGAAACAACTTTATTTGTACTACATTTTAATTTTGTGGCAATTGTATTTAACGCGGGATAACATTCTCGGGTATCCTTATTCATATAACGTCTTATAGCAGTGTATACAATTTTGTCTCCATGTTCCAACGTATGTTGGTTTTTTAGATTATCTAATTCATGCGGAACTTCTGTATGTTTAATCATATCATTTTATTTTTAATTTTTTATCTTTTTATTTATGATTACAAATATATAAAAATAAAAATGAAAAAGAAAATGTAAAATAATAAAAAAGTGGTGAAATAAATTGATACGAGTTTGAAATAAATTAATATAAGTTCAAAATAAATTGATACGAGTTCAAAATAAATTGATATAAGTTTGAAATAAATTGATCACTAACTATACTTAATAGATTTATAGATTTAATATATTTATGAACTATATTTAAACGAAAAAATTCCCGAGCTTATGTCGGGAATTTTTATTTAAGATATTAGAATTGTAATTACTTTATAACGTTAAGTATAGGATAAGACTTAACCGATTCAATTTTATTTCTCAATCTAGGATTTGATAAAAGCATTTGTTTGGTCGGATGCGCAAACTCTTCTCCTAAAATTTCAATTTCAGCATGGGTTGTTGGATCATAACCTAACTTTCTAGACATTATTTTTTCAGGAGAAACCTCATTCTTTAATTGAAACGGGTTTATAGATCTTCCATTCGGATAACTAAATTTAATATCTTTTAATTCCGACATTGGAGTTGTATTTACTTTCTTAGCAAATTGATCAAAATCATAAATTACATCAAAATTATCAGGGTGTACTCCTGATTTTAACCCGGTTACATTTTCTAAAGCTTTAACAGACGAATAATCAACTTCTCCAAATTTTTGTTTTATTATTTCATTGGCCAATTTATCATATTCTTCAACTCCGTCCAAATATCCAAATCCCTTTTTATTTAAATTAATTCTATCAACATTTGTATTTTCAGTGCTTTTAATTTTTAAAAACTTCTGAATTAGTTTGGGGTCTGATATAACTTCATATCCCATATTTTTTGCTTGATTGAGTTTTTCAGGATTCCCACTTAAAATTTTAATATATTTTTTATCAATAGGTTCATTTTTTATAAAAGAGTCCATTGGCTCTATACTTTTAAATTTTTTATTTTCAAAAGCAATTGGATCGATAATAAGATAATCTTCACCAGGTCTAATTCTATAATTCTTATGAGTAATAAAACTTTGATCATATGTCATATTTGTAAAGATATTGTCTTTTGGGGAGAGTAGAACTTTACCATCTACTATTTCAGGTATTTCTCCAACATTTCTTATAAACATTAAATTTCCATAATTTGTACGCCCAATATTTCCTTTGCTTTTTACATTTTTAAGTCAAAAACCAAGTGGAGTTTTCTTATAGATATTTACCTGACTTGCATCTAAATTAATTGGAATGTTTTGTTTAGTTATAACCGGGGTTACCTTGTCTCCAACTTTTATATCATTAGCTGTAAAATATTCAGATTTTACACCATGTGTATCAAAACGTCCTAAATGAAAATTTGGATTTGTTTTTGTCTCTATTAAAAATTCATCATTGTGTATTGATCCATATGATTTACCTTTTGTAAAGTGGGGATAATTAGATGAAGGTCCACTTGTCACTTCTCCGGAGTGTTTTACAGATTCAAAACCTTTTTTATCAACAATTCTATATGCACTACTTTCATCATAATCCATAAAAGGTCTTCAATGAACATCTAATACTCTCCCAGATAAGCTTCCTGCAGCACCTCCTAATATCGCCCCTGGATTTAAAAATTCTGCTAATGTACTTTTTGTTTCACCCCAGTTTTTATTTTGGCGCACAAACTCTCCAAATGTATCATAGTTAGATTTTTTTTGTATGATTTTGTCAATACCTAAACCGCCTAGTGCTCCTCCTACAAATCCTCCAATTGTTGCGAATGGCGAAGCAACTAATGCAGGCGCTGCAGCAACAATAGGTGCAGTTTGTAGAAATACAGATCCGGATGTATCTATAAAATCTTTTTGTCCTTTATAAATCTTATCTTTTAGTTTTTGTGTTCGTATTGAATCTGGTAGTTTTCTAAAATCTTTCGGTTTAAGATTATCTGGAGTTTCCTCATAAATAGTATCTATAATAGAACTAGCACCGTTGTCATATAACCATTGACGATGTGCTTTGGCATCATTACTTCAAAATCATTCAGGATGTTGTATAGCATATTCCTGAATTCTGTTGATGTGCCCGTAGTAATCATTGTGTTTGTATTTCATAGTACAAAGATAATAAAAAATATAATGCAAACAAAAGGATACATAGGCAATCAATCCCCCCGGCTTCGCCGTTGGGAAATTGATTGCCTTTTTAGACATTTTCCAAAATTTAGAGAAGAAGAAAAAGAAACTACTTCTCCGTGACGGTTGCTACGTTAACGTAACTATAACAATCTTTGTAACAAGATTGTACAGTGACACCACAATGCTTGTACAATCTTGCTACAAAATCTGACGCAGACACAGATTTTGGTTGTCTGCAATAAATACATTGAAGATGTATATTCTCAATGCATTTAGCCTCCAAATGCTGGAAGATTATCCATGTGAAGTTCGCTTCACAGAAGTGGATAGTCTTCCTGCCGGCTTGGAGAGTGCTGTTGGTCATGCTGACACGGCGGCGGTTCTTGGAGTTCCAATGAACCGCATCTCTGTCAAATTGGCGAAAGGCGACACTGCTTATGTTGCGCAACTCATAGGCGGTCGTCTCCCAGAGGGCAGCACAACTCTCCCGGAAGGCTTCTCTTTCAGATATCTGAAAGTAGAAGTTCTTTAAGTCAACGGAGCCTGGGCGGAATGACCCAGAGGCAACCATTCCCATTCTTTGGCACGTGATGAGCGTTGTGGTTAAGTAGCCAAAGTAACTGTTTTGCAAGGTGCTCGTGTATATAGGATGAACCTTGTGTAATTATTAATCAGATTGTTATGGAAACAATTATGATTAACGGCCGCGCTTATGCGTGCACCTACGACTGCGACTTCCAAGCAGACGGAGGTCGCATCTTCGGCGATGACGAGGCTGACCAGGAAATTGTCGGGTCGGTCTACATCGTCCGTAGAGACGATGGCGCAGAAGTTAGCGTCGAGAAATTCTATGGAGCCTCACATGAGGCCTTCATAAGAGAAATTCTCCGCAAATTTTAGGCCTAGGCATGGGTAGAAGATCCCATTGACAAACATTCCGCTCCCCAAAGATGTGATGAGCATTGGCGTTAAGTTACTTTGGGTAATTGTTTAATGGAGTTCTTGTGTATATAGAATGAACTCCTATAATCCATAATTGTGTTAAGATATGATTATACACAAGATATGGGATCTCTGTGAAATCAAGAGACGAAATATGCGTGCATATCGCGCATTAACAAATCTCTTGAAATCCAACAATTTCGATGCATACTGCAAAGAAATCGAAGGTTTCGCAGAGATCGAGTGGCGTCCGTCACTCGTAAACGTCTATTACAACAACATGATTGTTGTAATAGAAGTGAATGAGATTAACGGATCCATCGAAGATATTCGATGCGTGGATTAATCCACCACTCAAGGTAGCCAATGGGCTTCGAATGACAGGTAGGGCTGTCAGCCAATACTCAGACATTTTCGGGTGTTTAAGATGGTTCGATTCCATCCTGAGTACTATTCCCGCACTGTGCGGGTGCAGCTGTGCAGTAAACAGCAAAGACGCTTGTAGACGAGCTGGTGATAGACAACACTATCCAGACATTTGTCTGTAATCAATCTATATGGATTGAGGTTGGAGTACGCCGAAGTACAGTAAGCAGCACAGGTTAGGCACTGTGCGGTAATCCACATTTACGCGATGGGGGATGAAGAGCCAACAATGTTTGTATAGATTGATCCGAGAACACGTTGTTCTCAGGCATTGGGGAAGCCTTAAGACCCGTTTGACTACCATGGCTATTACTATTATGCCTGTAAGTAGCGCATCTGAGGCCCACAAGAATGTGGGCCTATTCTGTGGTGAACTTTTCAAGTTCACCCAAGGTGAACTTGTGGTCTTCGGACCACAGGACACAAGGGCGTATGGATCTACGCCATTTAAGAAAAGCGTAATGCTTTCGGCCGTCTGTAAGGACGGCAAGGGGCATAAATTAATATTCCCAATCCAGGCATTGAGGCACAGGCCTCTAAAGCCTGTGAATCCTCAACAGTGGGACTCCCTGAAAAGGGAGTTCCCTATGTTGAGGGAGGCTATTATAGCCCCTCTGGGACATTTGGAGTATTACTCCAACATCCCAGAAGGGACATATAGGATCGAGGTCCGAAAGGTCCTCGATCAGGCAAAAGCCGATGATGGGACTCTCGAGCAGTTCGAGAGGACCATCAACATCTTAGTACCTGCCCCTTCTAAGAGGGCAGGTTCTAAGAAGTAGCCGAAACTAGGGGGAGAGGGGAGTCTCTCCCCCTAGTCACAGGGGAGGTTGTTCTACCCCTGTCTGATGATGGCAGAACTATCAAAACAAAACAAACCAGAACAAGAAATGACATTCTGGGATCTCATGCGTGAGGCTGGGAAATATAATCTTCAGGAGGTTGCTCGTCAATACCTGAAGAGGGATTATGATCCAGCTACTGTGTGGGAAATTCTGGTAGAGGAATACAACCTCTAACAGTGTGAGCTGATATCTCACTGTCAACTATCCGGAGAATGCATCAACCAATAAAAGGGTCTCCGTTAACAACTTGGCATAATTTTATTTAAAGGGGTGTGGCTTGCGCTACGCTCCTTATTTTTTTAAGGTGGAGGGGGAGCGTGCTTCGCTGCAGCTCGCACCGCTCGCCCTGCGGGGCACAAAGACATTTGCCAATATGTAGTGTATAACAATATTATTGCAAAATTTAATTATGGCATTGAGTAAATCTGACTCGCCAGTTGTATACACACAGACTGGCGTGACTGCCGTAACAGGCAGTCTTGAGAGCCTAAAGGGCTCTCACGTATCCTTCAACGGATACGGTATCGATGTGAACGAGACCGTCACATTCGGTACTATTGAAGAGTACGGTCTCGATGGGAACATTAAGAGAGTTCCAACCTATAACGGTTCAAGCCGTTATAGCATCTTGGTACGTGTAAATCGTACCAAAAACGGAGTCACTAAAGACTCCTGGTTCAACATGGGCGTTTTATCACGTCAGTTGAACGCTGCTGATGGCAAATCTCTCCCTGTAGATAAATTCAGGGAAGATATGATTGCAATCGATGACGATTATAATCGATTGATTGCAATCGCGGGGAAAACCATCAAGGGTGTCGAAACGAAAAAAGCGTTTCGCCCTGTCTTTGAGCGTTCAAAGGACGCTCAAGGCAAACCGGTCTTCACTGTCGTGAAGAACGAGGACGGCTCCCGTAAAATGGAGCCTGCAGAGTACGTAGTTGTTGATTATGTTAAATAATCAACAATTTACTGTACTCGGTGACCACTGAGAGAATTATATCATATCCAATGTAGGCAAATTGTTTGTCTGCAATGGATATGATTTTTTAAATCTCAGAGGTTACTGAACTTTAGAACCTTGTGGTGAATGTTATATCATCATTAGGTTCCAATATCTTTAATCCAGAGTGGAGTGATATCCTATCTGGGTTCTAATGCATTCTTGCATTATTTTTATGTTTTTTTTATTTTTTTTGGACATCAAATCATTGATCCCAATTCTAGTTACCGTGTTTTGCGCACTTGAGCGGTCGTTAGTTTGGATAAATCAATGGTTTGATATTATGTGTAAACGAAAAGTTAAAGTGCGCCATTTACCCTGAGTGAGATATCAGGTAGCATAGAGATACATCTGTGCGAACTTAGGTTCCATGTAACAGTGGAGTTTCGAGCCTAAGAGTACAAGTTCGAAACCTTGTACTAAATCCGAAGATGCTGAAGAAGTATCTGAATGTATCAACCCTATAATAGGTGTGTAACTTGCATGCATCTAGACTATTATGGGGTAACTTCCTTTATAAGCAATACCTTTACGTGGTTTGGAAGATAAGTAGACTTATGTCGAAACTAAAATTGCTGAACACAATCAATTTCTTTAGTCATAATTCTGTAGTTTTTGTGGTTTAAGTAGTTTTTCTTTTTTCCAATTGATTGTGTTTAACTGCACAGCAGTGAATGCTCTGCAGAATGGCATCGATGATACATACCTTTACGTGGTGATGCTATAAGTAGGTTTATCCGAAACTAAATGTATTAGAGTCATGGTAGTCTTAACACCTACAGCAGTGAATGCTCTAGGTGTTTTCTTTTGAAGTTTAACAAATTAAAACAATATAACAATGAAAGTAAGTGAAGTTACAAAACTAGCGTTTGATTTTGGATCGAAGAAATATCTCATCGAGGAGAACGGAGATCTCAAACTCTTAACCCTTCTAAAGAAGGTTGAACCTTCTGCAATTTGTTCAGAGATGCATAAATCTCTGATTGCTCGAATGACTCACTGTCGTGAACAGATTGAGCAGAAAGAGGTAGTATTTTGTGAACCCGATTTTATTGGGTTCTCAGATGGTACACATTTTTCTGCACATGCATATAATGCAATGGAGTCTTTGAGTAACATATTATCTTCAGTAAAAGTATCTAATCCCATGAAATTTATTCAACGATTGAATGCTTTTGAACTCATTCAGTTACTAAAGGCTGAATCTGAGTTTGGTGGCCGTTTAAAAAACGAAGTCATCAATATAATCTCAAATTGTATTGCTTGTAACTACAAAAATGATTAGTATGATGGTTCGTTTTTTTAGATGGCTGCTCAAAGTTGAGCATGCCATCTACTGTTTTACAAATTGCAGAATTGAATTGCCGTTTCATAAACAGTACTATAAATACTGTCGTACTAAATATGAAGCGTATATAACGAATAAAACCACTCGTTAAGAGTGGTTTTATTTTGTTTTATATTAAATGTAATTCTGCATCAACAACTTCACGTTGTACAATTTGTTGTAATTTCATATTATTTCATTTTAATAATACAAATATACAATAATTTTTGTACGGCGATGAGTAACAATGAGTTAACAGTTTATCTCTATCTATTATTATTGACACTAGTTTTGGATTGGTTCTGATTGAAATGTAACGATTAAATCTTTACGTTTTTTCAAGTCACCTTTTCAAAACATTTCTGGGTTGATAGTATATTCTCCTCTTAACGTTTTGATTTCACCTGTAGTTTTATCTACAGTTGATTCTGGATATAGTGCATGTACTTCAACCAATTGATTAATTGATTGCGTTAATGTACTTTTCTTGATATCAAGTTCAGCCATTATATCAACACGTCTTCCAGGTGATAGAGATACTTTACCTGTTTCCCATTCAGCGTATTCTAACAACTTATAAAGTATTTTTAATGTTGTTAGGCTTTTAATACCATACATCCAACTAACACAGTTAAGAAATACCATATAAAATTTATCGTCATCATCGACTTTAAAGTTAATTTTCTTTTCTGTAGTTTGGACACGAGTTCTACCTTGTTCATCAATAACTTTTTGTTCTGATGAATATACTGTGAATTTTTTAGACATTTTTAAACTTTGTTTATTTATAGTGATCTTTTGTTTATTCAAAAATAAACAAAGTTTACGACTTTAACAAATAAAGTTTAAAAAAAAATAAACAAAGTTAGCTCACAGTAGCCAAAAGTTAGCTCACAATGGTCGAAAGTTAGCTCACAATGGACATTTTTCTTCGTTAATTATCTAGTATGTAAATACTTAGATAGTTTTCTCTTCTATATATAATTAGTTTAATCAAAAAATACAAAACAACAATGAAAACATTTGAACAATTCAAAGCATGGCTGAAAGACATTCACAGGTATGAATTCTTTACAAGCTTCATGGAACCAAACGTCGATCCTTGTGATTTTTATCGCCAGTATGGCGAAAAATCAATTCTGGTAGCATCTAAACATGTACCCTGTGAAAAAGATTACTATGAGTTGAGAAGACTCGACATAATGTTTAGAGGGTTCCTAAACGGATATCCTGTATATGTACTTGATACAAAGAAGACTATAATAGCTAGCCTTTATAAGTCTGACGATGTTACAAGTTCGGTTATCCGTGAGTTCAGGAGTTTATACCCAGGTGCGGAATTTGACGAAGATTGTTATGCTGTTTATGCATATAAACAGGAGAAAATTCTTCGAAAAATTGAGTAAAAAATGGGGCAAAAACAGGCGTAGACATCACTCTATGCCTGTTTTCCCATTTTTTTAATCTTCCTTTTTTCAAAAAAAATATGGAATATTATTCATACCTCATTTTGAAAAACTCCAAACCCTATGGGGTTCGTCGTTTTTCAAATCCAAATGCTGTAAACTTCTACATTAAATACACATTACCGCGTATTTGTGCAGCTAAATATTCATACATATGTTTTTCTTATTCGAAATCTTAATCGGTTTTATTTTGTTTTGTTTGTCTATATTTTTTATAGTCGCAATATTTATACAATCATTATTTCATGACAAGAAAAATTAAAGTGACTCGTAAAATCAAAGTGATTAACGAGCAAGGAAAAGAAACTTTTATACTTTCTACTTTTCCATGTAAAGTAAATGCTGCTGTTCCATTTGATCATAATATGGTGAAATATGAAAGGGCATTGTAGTCTTTATTCTTTTGACTCAGGAAAACAATTTCTTGGTTATACTACTTCTTCTGAAGTTATAACCTTTCCTGAGGCTTATCCTATTACTATGGATATTTCAGATGTAAAACCTTCACACTATCCAGATCTTGAATTAATCAATCTGGATGAACTTTTTACAACTAAAAGAACTACTGATAAAAGATTGGCTGAAGAACATATCACAACATTCACTGATTTGTACTATTCCAATTACCTTATCAAACTTAATCTTCTTAAAAAGCCTGCAAATATCCGCCAACTTGTGTTAAACAAATATGCAGATGTGATGGAATATGAAGATTAAAGACTATTTAATATCTCCAACAATAATTGAAGAACGCAAACTTAACGTTACTTCAATTAGCGTGTTTGATCGTTTGTTAATGGATCGTATCATCTTTCTTGGTACAGAAATCGATGACGATGTTGCGAACATCATTCAGGCACAATTACTTTACTTATCCTCTTTGTCTTCTGAGGATATTACTCTTTACATTAACTCTCCAGGAGGTAGTGTTACTGCTGGTTTAGGTATCTATGATACTATTCAACACATTAAACCAAAAGTAAATACAATTTGTACTGGTTTAGCAGCTTCTATGGCTGCTGTTCTTCTTTGTTCTGGTAATACTCGTTCTGCATTACCACATTCAAAAATGATGATTCATCAGCCAATGTCTGCAGTTGCAGGTCAAGCATCTGATATCATTATTGAAGCTGAAGAAATTAAAAAATGTAAAGATGAACTTGCAAAACTAATAGCACATCATTGTAAACAAGACTTAATCAAAGTTCTTAAAGACATAGATCGTGACTTTTGGTTAACTGCAAGTGAAGCTGTTCAATATGGACTCATAGATAAAGTCCTTTAAAACTACAAATCATCCTGTAATGACGGGACAAAATAGTGCTTCGTAGCATTGACACAAACCTAGGTGAAAGTTGATGTACTGCATGAATCCAAATATGTTTATTGGCCAAATGATAATAGGATTCGTTCTTTACAGTTAAAACATGATAATACTGTACAGATTATATTGTAGTTTGGTGTGGAGAAGGTGATACTTCTCCACATTTCTAATAGAAGGTTTTGTCAGAACCTCCGTTCTCTATAATACCGATTTTCATTTATTAACGCCTACTTTTTCACGAATAAATCGGTATTTAAATATGTTAGTTTAGTGGTAAAACAAACTTTTAGTTTACATAGGTTCGATTCCTATACATATTTCTAAAAACAACACAAATTATGGAAATAGTGTTAACAGAAGGTTGTGTAGTTTGGGGTACAACCATCAATGGAAAAGATATTAAAGATTACTCCAAAGAAGAATTAAAAGATATAATTCTTAACATCTTTAATAAAAAAGATTTCTCTGAATCAGATTACAATGAAATCTTGTCTGAAATCTTACATATAGCAGGAACATATAATTATTGTTACACCTGTGAAGAATGTGGTGATTCTGTTTGCGAATATAAATTATCAATATAATGAATATAGCTTTAGTTGCACATGATGTAAGAAAAAAAGAACTTCTTGAATGGGTCAAATATAATTGGGCTACATTATCAGAACATAATCTATATGCTACCGGTACTACTGGTAAACTTATATCTGATATTGAAGTTGATTTAGATGACTTAAAAGGAGTTTCTTATCCTTATTGTCCCTTCTTAGGTAAAGTTAATCGTGTATTATCTGGACCTTTAGGAGGAGATCAACAAATTGGAGCATTAATCGCTGAAGGTGATATTGATGTTCTAATTTTCTTTTGTGATAATCTTGCAGTACAAGGACATCAAAATGATGTTAGTGCACTATCAAGATTAGCTTCCCTTTATAATATCGCATTTGCTACCAATAGAACAACTGCTGATATGATACTCACATCTCCATTATTTGATAATCCAAATTATGAGAGAATTATTCCTAAATCTATTGACAACTATAAAAACCGGAAATTATAATGACATATAAAGTAACTTTTTCAGAAAAAGGTCATAAAATGCAAACCACTTATACTAAAGACAATGCATCTGAACAAGAAATTGTTGATTGGTTTGGTTTAAATGAATCAGATATTGATTGGTATAAAATAGAAAAATTATGCGAATAACATTTGATACAATCAACCAAGTTCCTAAAAATGAACAAGGTTTACTTCTTGCACTTTATAAAGATTTAGATGAATTAAATTCTAAAATTCATAAAAAACTTTATTTTGTTTGGGAAGATACTCATACAGAATTTTCTCCAGAATGGTGTGATCCTTGTCCCGATTATTATCACATGTATATCATTTACTGTGATAATGAATCTATCGGTTCTTATATGACCATTGAAGAATTAGATTATGCAATGTTACTACTTCATGATTTTGTAGACATAATATAATGAGAGAATTACATTTTTATTCTAATTTATGTGATATTGATAATGTATCAGAATGGGATTTAGATACAATGTGTACTGATTATGTAACTACGAAAAAAGCCATTGAAGATTCTTCTGAACGTATTGTTAAAACTACTCAAATGAGTTTTCTTATCAATACTTGGGATTATATTGACTCTGGTTTTGTTGTGTTTTTGCATAATAATTCTAATTGTTATATAATAAAAGAACACATGCCTGAAATAAGTAAAGATATTACACGTAGTATGAATATCTTAAAGCTTTATTTAGGTAATACATTTGGAGAAATATGTTAAATATACCATATTATAATAATCCAATTCCTCTAGAATTATATAATAAATTAACTTTATATGGTTTTTCGTTACAAGAATCTTGTCCAACTTATAAACTTGTTTTAGATTGGTTAAATACTAAACAAATTTATATGACATTTTTCTCTTGGTACGTTGACGAAGATTATCAATGGATTTATAAAATAGTATATTTTGTTAAAAACAATCCAAATCTTCATGTAGAAACGGGAATTGGTACAACATTTGCAAATACATTTGAACAATGTATTGATTACTTAATAAACTTAAATATTATAACAATGTTAAAAGAATATTTAGTTAATGTTACATATATAACCGTAATTCCAGTTAAAGTTACGGCTAGTAATGATGAAGATGCTGAGGATATGGCTGTATCTAAAGCAGAAAACATCAATTCACTAGAAAATGTATCAATGTATTTTGATAGTACAGAAATAATGAAAATTACACCTTTGGATAAAATTGATTTTGAAGGTGAATAATATATCGCAGTGATGCGTTGTTCATAATTGTTTGATTTGTTTGCGAGAAGTGTTTAGCACTTCTCTGATAGCTCTATGTCGAAATAGGTAGCCGAGTCAGATTTAGGATCTGATGTTTGTAAAAACGTAAGGGTTCGATTCCCTTTAGAGCTACAAGAGTTTTTATATACTCATTTTTTAGGGTTACTTCAGCATAAAATTTTTATTAATGTATATTTTTATTAATTTTTAACGTTACGTAACCCGATTATTTTTGGAATAGTTTCAGCATGTTTATTTTTGTATTCTTACATAAACATAGAGGGGGCTGCCCTATTCCGTATCAAAGTCCCCTCTATGTTTTTTTGATAATTAAAAAAATTAAAAAAATATGGATAAATTTCTTGAAGCAATCAGTACAAAAAATACTTATACTGATAACGGAGCTTTAACTAACAGTACTTCTTTAAATAAGTGCTTAGACTTTTTTTCAATAGCAGGTAATCATATTGAGAATATAGAATCTTTTGAAGCAGCTTATGGAGAAGATCCACAACTTGCTTTAAGAATTTTATTTTGGAGTAGAGATTGTAGAGGTGGTGCTGGTGCTCGTAAAAACTTTATTGCTGTAATGAAGAAACTTCAAGTTGAAAAACCTGATGTTTTTTCTAAAGTCTTTAAGTTTATACCTGAATTTGGCTATTGGAAAGATATTTACAATCTAAAGCCCACACAAGAAGTTGTTAGTTTTGTTGCTAAAACATTAAAGAATGATACAGATCATTCTTTATGTGCTAAATACTGTCCTCGTAAAGGAGAATGGTTTTATCATCTTCGTGTTCGTTTTAAAATGTCTTTAGCTCAATTTAGACATTTTATTGTTAAGAAAACTCAAGTAGTTGAAAACCAAATATGCAAGAAAGAATGGAATGAAATAGAATATTCTTCTGTTCCTTCTGTGGCAAATCTTCGTTACAAAGAAATATTTACAAAATATGATTTTAAACGTTATAGGGAGTATATTAAATCTGTTCTTAAAGGAGAAAATAAGATTAATTCCTCTGTTTTGTTTCCAAATCAAATATTTCATAATTGGGACATTGGTTTAAGAAAGGATGGGGATACTGCTAAAGCCTTGTGGGATAATCTTCCTAATTATATGGAAGGTTGTACAGAAAGAATTCTTCCTGTATGTGATGTGTCAGGTTCTATGTGTGGTACTCCATTAGAAGTTTCTATTGCTTTGGGTTGTTATATTTCAGAACGTAATGAAGGACCTTTTAAAGATGCTTTTATAACGTTTAGTGGAAAACCTCAAATTAATATCTTAACTGGTGATATTATATCACGTTTCTCGCAGTTATCTAATGCAGATTGGGGATATAATACAAATCTTCAAGCTGTATTTGATTTGATTTTAAAACGAGCATTGGAAAACAATCTTTCTAATGACGATATGCCATCTAAGATATTGATCATAAGTGATATGCAATTTGACAAAGCCTTGAAAAATAGAGAAAGATTTGGAAATCCCGAAATCACTAATTATGAGGCAATTAAAGATGCATATGCTTCGTATGGTTATAACCTTCCTGGTATAATCTTTTGGAATGTTAATGGAGATGCTGGTAAAGTTCCTGTTACAATGAAAGACTTTAACACTGCCCTTGTGTCAGGATATTCTCCTAGTATTCTAACATCCATTCTTAAAGGTAAAGTATTAACTCCAATAGACGTTATGCTAAATACCGTAAATAGTGAACGATATAAAAACATAAAATTATAAAAATGGTATAAAAATTGAAGTATATATAAAAATATAGAATGCCAGAATGATGAAATGGAAGCCATGAGGGACTTTTGCGGTAGACATAAAGATTTTTTGTCTTTGTGTTTGCCATATTCTAAATTATTTTGTATATTTGTACGATCTTTTAACAATTAAATTTTATTAAAATGAAAAATAAGTACACAAAAGAAGATTTAGAAAATGTAGCAAAACAATGTTTGTCGTGACGACAAATGCTTTTACATTATGGATTAAGAGAGACTGGAGGAAATTATACAGCTATGCATAATAGATGTAAAAAATATGAGATAGATACTTCTCATTTTACTGGTCAGGGTTGAAATAAAGAAGGACATGAGAATTTTGCTGGTAATATAGATTTGCAAAAAAGATTCTCTATTCATAAGAAAAAACAACCTTCTTCTAAAACTAAAGAAGTTTTATTAATGCATAATTTAAAAGAAAATAAGTGTGAAATTTGTGGATGTACAGAATGACAAGGAAAACCAATTATTCTTCAATTACATCATAAAAATGGTAATCCATTTGATGATAGATTGGAGAATCTTCAAATTCTTTGTCCTAATTGTCACTCACAAACGGATACTTATTGTAAAAGACATAAAATACGAAAATCTATAAATTTGAGTGCACTGAAGGAAACTTCGGATGTAGAACTACCCTAATTCGGTGAAAATCCTAAATCCTAATCAAGGTCGTAATGAAAACACGACGTTAAATAAACTAGGAAGTTGGATTGGACAACGCCGAGCTAAATTGAATATTAAAGAAGAGACACACGGAAGGCCCGTCAATTAGTATTCATAAATGTGTAGAGCACATAGAGGTAGAACCTAAGTTAGAAATTATGAGTATCCCCAGACTCGGTGACAGGATTATATCCTCAGGGACCAATAAGGGTGTAAGGAGAAAGTAACTTGCAAGATTTCTAATACGGTTAAGACATGTGCCGGACTACAACAACTTGAATGCGAAATTTTACAGCACCATTTAAGACTGGTTCAAGTTGGCTATGGTAACATAGAGTAGTAGGAAAATCCCTTGGGCAGCAATGCCCGTGTGGGTTCGAATCCCACTTCTGGTACTTATTGAGATGTAGTATAATGGTAATACAAAAGATTTTGGTTCTTTTATTCAAGGTTCGAATCCTTGCATCTCAACGAGTTTTATACTCATGGTATTTTTATTTGACAAATGGAGTATGCTGTGAAGTATACTCCATTTTTTTTAATTTTATTAAAATTATATAAAATGGAATTTACTTTATCAAATATTAAATTTTGGTTATCATCTAATATTAAAGATTATCTCATTTTAAGATATTCTCAAAATGATGTTTAACCTGATATCGAAATTAATGATATGTTCAATAATTTATTAAAAGCTTTGAACATTAAGAATACTGATATAAATCAAGAACTTATATTTAAAAATTTTAAATAAAATGGATAATTCAGAACTTAAATCATTGATGTATGAATATGTAGTTGATTTGTTAAGCTATGAAGATTATCACAATTTCGGAAGTCCTGAGAAATTTCATAAATGGGTTGATGAAAATTATGAGCCAATAAAAAAGTCAAATCTTATCAAAGGACAGATTTATGATGGAATTTGTAGAAATGCCTCAAGAGCAACTTGGGATGGTGAAAAGTTTCATTATGAAAGAACAAAATTTAGAAGAACTTATGATGAAGTAATAAATCATTATGAAGATGACGATGGTTATGGTTATGATGTTTTTGTCCCCATAAAAAGAATTAACGATTGTGATTAAGTTATATTTCATATCTTTACGGCAACAGAAATTGACGTATAGCCGAAATGAATTATAATAATTAAATTTTATAAAAAGTTTAAAGTAACATTTACGTTTAAAAAATAATGAGCAATGAGACAAGAACCATTTGAAAGAGACCATCCAATAGCAGCAAAGATATACGAGGAATACAAGAAGGATTTAACATTGGAACCCGATCATATCAGACATATGCTTGCTGACCTTGAAATAGAGTGTGATACCCAGTTTCACGGAGAATCATCTGTAAAGATTAAAGAACTTGAGAAAAAGGTTAAGGAACTTGAAGCACTAAATGATTATCAGCAGAAACCGGAATCTGAATATACTGCGACATGGCTTGCTGCGAAATTAAATGCAATTGGATATAAGGGCAAACTAACAAGGGAAACACCCTTCTTTAATAGTGCAGTGTCAGACTCTAAACGAGTAGGATTATACATTGAAACACTTAATATTGGGGAATAACATTATAAGTTATGAACACAAATGATTTAATGCTTAATGATTGGATTCTTCATATAGATGAAAAGGAGCCTGGCCAAGTTTATGAAATACGTGACGATTTTATTGAGATAGATATTGATTTATCTCAAGAAGGTCAAGAAGGTCAAGAATGTTGGATTGACGGAGACCCCGATGATTTTGAAGGAATACCATTGACAGAAGAGATGTTGAAATTAAATGGATGGGATAAGTATCCATTTCAAAACTATTTGTCTAACAAGAAAGTAATAGAGTTTTGTTTGCATAATGCCGGCATTGGGTTTTATTGTTCTAATGAAAACGGAGAAAATGATATTGTAAATATTCACTATGTCCATGAACTTCAGCACTTGTTACGAATTTTTGGATATGGCGATTTAGCAAATGATTTTAAGATTAAATAATTATGTTAAACATTGCAGAAATTTTGAAAGATTGTCCTAAAGGGACAAAACTTTATTCACCAGCATTTGGAACAGTAGCGTTAGACAAGGTAGAGGATAATAATTGGATTTCTATATAATGGGAAATAGTAAAACAAACGAAGAGTAGTTATGAGGACAGTAATACAGTGTACACTATGTCGCAGTGGCTCTATTAACATTCTCCGTAAACTGGAGAAGGAAGTTATGGAAGATGGAAGCGAACGCGGTTATTCAACCATTTTAATTCCAAGTGCAGAGGCTCCAGTATATGTAGTAGCTCAGTACAATGATTGCGATAAGATGGTAGATACATTTAGCAACAGAGATGAAGGTGAGATAGTCATTAGTAAGGAAGAGTGGGAGGAACGAGTGAATGAATTTATTGAATCAGTCAGAAAATTACTATAGTAAGTAGTCCTGTCCATATCGCAATTCCTTACAACGATGACACAAAACATCTCGTAGGTACAACAGATGATTGTCCGGAATATTATAAATGATGAGAAGATTATGGAGAATAAATATACTCTTGAGGAAGTACTCTCTATCCTTGATGCTATGTTTATGGATTATTCTGACATATCGGTTGATGATTGGTTCAGAGATAACCCAAGATTGTTTCAAGGGCGAGAGGAATTTATTGAAAGAATGAAATCAAAATATGAATAAAATATGAAATATGTATTTTTTATTTGTTTAGGATTACTTTGTATACTGATTGCAGGGTACATTTTAGTCTCATTCTATAGATTGGGACGTATCCTTTTCTTTAGACACAAGCATAAAAATCTATCTTGGGCTGCTGCTGATATTGGCAATTTAGACCATGATATATTTGTACCAGGAGGCCTTAGTGTTATTGAAGAAGGCTCTATGAGTGGTTGGGACGCAACAGTAGGCCCAAGTCCTGCAGGATGGCCAATTGCTACAACTATGACTTGGAATTATAGATTGTACAAATCGGTAATGTACTACTATTTTCAGGTAGATTACCATGAAAGAGTTCTATTTTGGACTTTTGATTATCCTTATGCGGTTTGTAAAATTCCCAAAAGATATGTTGGCAATATAGATACCGATAGAGAGGTGAGAATGGATACTCTTTGGGATATTACATATCAACTATTGCATGGACGATATGAATTGGAGAAATATTTTCCGAAACCTAAATGTGAGCATATCAACGGCCATTCTGTAAAACTTGAAGGCGTATATGAATGTACATTTAAAGATTACCTTGTGATATGTAATACAGAAGATAGTGGTGATAATTGGTAAAATAATATTAAGTTTAGAACTTATATTACTCTTAGCTTCATGTTCTCCCGTTGAAAATACAAGAGTTATAATAGTTACACCTAATCAATTAGATTCACTTGTAAATAATTTAAAAATAGAATAATTATGGGTTATTCAACAACTTTTAGATTAAAAGGTGAAATTGATGAACGATTTCAACCAAATAAATATAGGGTTCCAAATGTATCCAAATCTATGTCAATTTTAACTGCAATTTGTTTACATAAATTTGTTATTGAGACTAAAACATTTTGTTTTTATACAACATTTGAACAAATTTATGAAAATTTAAGATTTGCGTTACATGAACTTATTTGTGATGTTGAACAAGTTGTTAAACAAAATTTTGTTTTAGATAAAAATAAAGAAATTTATTTTTACGGTTGGCAATATTCAGATGAATCTTCACGTTTAGGATTTGATACACTTGAAGAATTTGAAAAATGTATTCTTGATCAATTGTTTCAAATAGTTGCTTGTCCTACTTCTACAAGATTTGATAAAAATCATGAAGATTTTAACGAAAAAGAAGACCAAATATCAGATATTCTCAATGATATCGAATATGAAGTTAAAGAAATTGTAACATTTAATTTTGTACAATATTATCGTGAGCATCCAGAACTTGCAGATGAAGATGACGGCATAAAACATTTCTTCCCTAAAAAAGAAACTGAAAAACAATCTGAAGAAAAAACAGATGGGACAAACAAATAATATCATATTTCTTGATATTGATGGGGTTTTGAATTACACAAAGTGGTATCAAGGTCTTATTCATTATAAGTATCTTGATGAGGAAGATCTTGATCCAATTTGTGTAGAACGTGTTAAAATCATTTGTGAAATTTGTGATGCTAAAATTGTTATATCATCTGATTGGAGATTGGATTGGGATGTCACTTTGAAACGATTGTCTAAATTTGGTTTAGATAATAATTTTATTATTGATAAAACACCATTTTTAAATTTTTTAGAAGTTAAAAACATTAATCGAGGTAAAGAAATAGACGAATGGTTAAAAAACAATAAATGTGATAATTATCTAATTTTAGATGATATGCGAGGTATTCAGAAAAACTTTACTAAAGAGCAAATAAAGCATTTAGTTTGGATAGATCCATTTTATGGATTGACAAATAAACACGTTAAACAATCATTAAATATCTTTAATATCTTGTAATATGAAAAAAATCTTTTTAGCATTTTTTGTTGTTTTGTTTTGTTCTTGTACACCACATCATTTTGATTTTAAAGGTGTTGAACTTGATGGGACAATTCAACAATTCACAAGAAATGCTATTAAATATGGATGGGAGCCTACAGGATATGTAGATTCACTTCCTGTGTTTAAGACAACATTATTTGGTGAAAAAGTAATTGTTACTCCATTGTTATATGCAGATGAATTTGTCTATGGTGTTGCCATTACTAACGGCAAAATCTATAATGATTTTTTGCCAAGTCAGTTGCATAAAGAAATGGTTAATAAGTTCAGTGGAACAGGTGTCATACCTCAATACGAGGAAGGCTATGATTTTCATAAAACAACTTTTACTTTTAAGAAAGGTAGAATAGTTATATATACTTGTTCTCCAACACCAACAACTTTTGGAGCATCTAATTTTGTTTATTATATTGATAATCAAAATTATGACAATATGGAATATTATCAGAAAAATGATATGTAATTATGGGGACTAATGTTTATTGGATTAAGCCTATTACAGAGCTTGAGAAAGACGAATTGAAAAAAGTAGTTGATTCTGTTGACAATTATGAGGATCTTGTCGAAAAGATGGATGATGTACTTAAGTATCAGTATACCTATCTATTAGGTGACTCAACTCATAAGGTCCATATCGGCAAACGGAGTTCCGGGTGGAAGTTCTTGTTTTCCCTGGGACTGCGGAATCATCTCGACATCGACCATGATTTCAAGGAGAACCTGAGGAAATTCCTGGAAACGGGATTTATCGAGGACGAATACGGTGAAAGATATGATTTTGACAAGTTCTGGCAGGAGTTCGTCGTAGATTTCCAAAATGGCATCGATTCAGAGGAATATAACAGAAAAAACCCTAATCAGATGTATCCGGCAACTGATACATATCATTGTGGGTACAGGTTTACAAGTAGGGAAGTAGATTTTTCTTAACTTAATAAGTATTTTTGAAAATGAATTGGATAACTGAATTCTCAACAGCAGTTGATTGTTTAAAAAATCTTTCAATTACGAAAAAAGAAATTTTAGAAAGATTACAAAAAATTGACGAAGAAATTAGAATAAAACAAAATAATTTCGTAAATTTAAATAATGAAAAGGTTATCTCTTCTTTAGAAGAATTATATTTTTCTAAAGCTGTATTAGAAACAATACTTAACAAGTAGACGAATTGAGGTATGGTGTAATGGCAGCACAAGTGATTTTGGTTCACTTAGTCTAC
>CAVGUB010000112.1:0-27818 GCA_963632375.1 Phocaeicola dorei
TTTAATAGCATCAGAATTATAGGAAACAGATAAAATACCATTTTTTCTTACTGCATTTTCAATTAACTTATGTTTCTTTAATTTTTTATAATCTTTTTTAAAGTTTTTAATATCCTCAATTTTTAATTCTTTTTCCATATTTTTTTACCTCAAATATATTTTATTACTTGATTATTTTTCTTCAATAAAAGTAATAAAAAATATAATTAAATATCGTTTATTTTATCACAAATTATTTATCCACTATATTTATATAAAATTAAAAAAGAGGAGGACAGTCTTCATCTGAAAGATCAATAACTAAAGGTTCATTTTCACCAATACCATGCTTTTCTCTATATCTTCTTTTAGCATCTTCAATTTGTTTTTGATGTTCCTTTCTAGTTTGATCATATTTTATTAAGCATTCAGGAACTTCTTCTAAAGGACATAAGAATTTAAATCCTCCTATTCTAGAATCTTCGTATTTCCATAAATCTCTATGAGTTGCTAGCCACTTATTCATCTCTTTATATTCATTATGTTGTTTTTCTGCTTCTTCTTTACTTCCTTTATAATTAGGATTTGTAGTGTATTTTTCTTCCATTTTAGTCTCCTTTACCATATTAAAACCAATAAAAAAATAGGTTTTATCAACCTATTTCTTTACATCCTTCACAAACTTCAGTTGTAGAATCGTCATTACAGTTACAATCAATACCATTACAATTATGAGTGCAACTCATCTCTGCAATCCTTCTAGCCATCGGAATAAATGTTCTTATCTCTTCAGGATTATATCCTACTTGAACTCTTCTATCATCAACCATAATCGGTCTTTTTAAAACACTTGGATTGTTTTTAATAAAAGTAATAAGTTCAGAAATAGACATTTCATCAATATTAATCTTACCTTCTTTGATTATATTCGATCTAGAAGAGATAATATCTTCAGTTCCGTTTTCTGTTTTACTTAAAATGTCTTTTAATTCATTTTCATTTAAAACACTAGAGAAAATATTCTTTTCTTTAAAAGGAATATTTTGGTCTTTAAACCACTTTTTAACTTTTCTACAGCTTGCACAACTTGGTGACGTATAAATCGTAATCATATTAAAATAATACACTTTTAATTAAAATTTTAAAAGATTTTACTTAATTTTTTACAATTTATTTAAATTATTATTTATTTTCTACTGCTTTTACTGGCTTCCAAAGTAAATAGAATAATCCACCCAAGAAACCACTGAAAATTAAACTAAGAACACCGAAAGCGATAACTTTTTTATCTTTATGTAATGTTATAATACATAAAACTGCAAAAACTATACCAACTGCGATTTCAATAGCCCAAAGTGTAAGCAAAAATGGTACTGAAAATTCCCCTGCTCCTTCTGGATTGTTAATAAGCAAAACGGCTGCGACAATATATACAATAATATTTAAAATAATTGGTATATATTGAAAAACTAATGATGCTTTTTTCATTTTATTTCCTCCTTAATAAAAACAATATAACATATTTATTAAAAAAAGAAATTATAAAATAATAACTGTACCATCTTCTTTAATATTTAATTTATCACCAGTTTTTACTGTTTCTAAAAATTCTTTACCTAATTTATCAATACAAATAATATTGCTATTTTGCCAAACTTTAGATAAAACGATACCACTTGCAGCTAAACTATCAATCTCTTCACTAAAAAGAAACGCTCTTGGATTAATACCCATATCACATACAGTTTGAATAACTAATCCTCCAGTTGTAGAACCGATGGTAATTGGTAAACATAATATTTTATTAGTTATATCAACACCAAATAAATCTTTATTATTTTGATCGCTAACAATTACTTTTTTCTTTTTCATCAATGCTGATTTTTGAAAACTTGCTAATGTATTAAATCCTTGATGAGATACGCAAGCTTCACCGCTAAACTCACCTTTTGCAATAACTCTACCCTTAAATTCTTTCATAATTAATATATCCTTTCTCCAGCGATTAATTTTAAAATATCTTCATCTTTAAAATACCTAGCCATAGAATAAGTTCTAAGTTTGTTAGAATTAGTTATAATAGCTTTTTTATGTACTAAAGGATTGTTTGTATACATTAAAGGACAAATAGAAGATACACTAATACCCATCTTATAAAAATCATCATAAATGTCTTTATGTTCTTTAATTAATCTTTCTTTAACTTTAGGTGCTAAAGTTAAAACTACATCACAACATACTTTATCTACTTTATGTTCTTTTAAAGATTTTTTAATATTATCATGCCATGATAAAACTTGAGTATAAGTTAAATGAGGACATCCAATAAAACAAAGTTCAGGTTGTTTATCTTTTTTCTTCCACATATTAGGATATGATTTATAAACTCTTTCAAGCTCTTCATCATCAATAACATATGTTTTTGCCCCTTCTTTTATTAATTTTTCTTTTAATTCTTTAGCTTCTGGGGTTAAGTTATCAACATGGAATAAACCTACTGCACCATTACTTGCACTAGCAGCACCCATATCTTTTAAATAGCCTTCGTTTTCATCATTCAATTCATTCCCTAAATACTTATCTAATCCATAAATATAAGGAACTTCTTCCATGACTTTCATTCCGATAGCACTTCCTAAAATTTGAGCTTCAGGAATCTTGCTTGTTTTAACCTCGATTATCCAAGTTGCTTTTCTATTTTCATCTAATAATAATCCAAATTCAGGAACAAAACCTAAAATAGAACCAAATAAATCAAGCATTCCTGAATTTCTATTGCATCTTGCACCTAAAACTGAGTTAGCAAATACAACAGCACTACTTTCAGCCCAAGAAAGAATATCTCCTTTTTTAGGTCTATTTCCACATTCTTTTAAATAACATGTACAACTAAACGAATCTAAATCAGTCAATCCGGCTTTTAATAATTCTTTTTCATATTCACTTTGTTTACCATATAAAATTTTATTAAATACTATTTTTTCCAATAAATTACATTTAACATTTTTATAATCTAAAGGACGAGGATCGATTGTAAATCCACCTTCAGCTTTTATATTAGATCTATTTAATTCTTCCATTGTTTTATATAATGGCCTTAATAAAGGTATACCAAAAGATGTAACTAGATGACCTTGTTTATGAGTTACTTCTACCATTCTTTTTGCATTGAATATGTCACCAAAAAGAACTAACGTTTCCATCATTTTTCTTTTTGTTTCGCCTTCTTTTCCTTCTAATAATTCAATTTGTTCTTTTGTTAAATCCATCTTGTAATCAATCATAAATTACTCCTTAAAGTTTTGTAGCTACATCCCAAGCTTTCCAAATAACAGTTTTTAAATTTCCAACATTTAAACAATCTCCAACTAAATGGACATGTTTTCCTTTTTTAACTAATGGATCTGGTTTATAACCAACGCTTAAAATCACTCTATTAGCTTTAATAGCTTCTTCTTTACCGTTATTTAAAATAATAACTTCATTTTCTTTAATTTCTTTAACATTAGAATTTAAATAAACCGGAGTTTTATGTAAATCAAAATAATCTCTTAAATAACTAGAATTTGCTAAACATACTCCTCTTACTTTAATTAAATCATCTTGCATTTCTATAATTGATGCTTTTTTACCATGTTTAATTAAATCGTAAGCAATTTCACAACCTGTTAAACCACCACCGATAATAACAACATTATCATCTAGATTATCATCATTTTTATTTTTTAAATAAGTCACAGCATCAATTGCAAATTCATTGCCTTTAATAGGAATTCTTTTAGCTTTACTACCTGTAGCAATTACAATTTCATCAGCATCTAATGATGATATATCTTTAATTTCAGTATTAAATTTAATATCTATATTATATTTTTTAATTTGAAGAGCATACCATGATAAAAGTTCTCTATCTTTTTCTTTAAAATCAAAATTACTAGCTTCATTAAACACTCCACCAATTCGATTACTCTTTTCATAAATTGTAACTTTATGACCTCTTAAAGTTGCAACTAAAGCTGTTTCTAATCCTCCTACTCCAGCACCAATAATAGCGATATTCTTTGTTCTTTTTGCTTTTTTAATATCATATTTATGACCATGCATTGTTTGAGGATTTAAAGCACATCTTGCCATATGAGAACTATCTTCAAAAGCTTGATCATTTGCTGCACCTTTATAGCTAGCCATATTAAAACAACCGTTATGACAACAAATACAAGGTTTAATCTCTTCTAGTTTTTCATCTATTAATTTAGTAACCCAAGCTTCATCAACTAAAAATTGTCTAGCGACACCTACTGCATCAATCTCACCTTTTTTAATAGCATCACTAGCAACATCCATCTCCATTCTTCCAGCACAAACAACAGGAATATTAACATGCTTTTTAATTTCTTTAACATCTTCTAAATTACAATTTTTAGGCATATATCCTGGTGGATGAGCCCAATACCAAGCATCGTAAGTTCCGTTATCTGCATTTAACATATCATAACCTGCTTCTTCTAAATATTTAGCAGCTTTAATAGATTCTTCCATAGTTCTACCAACTTCTTTATAATCTTTTTCTTCTGGAAGAGCACCTTTTTGAAAATCTTTTGTTTTTGAAACTGCACTATATCTTAAACTTACAGGAAAATCTTTACCGCAGACTTTTTTAATAGCTTTAACAATTTCAACAGGGAAACGGTAACGATTTTCAAAACTTCCTCCATATTCATCATCTCTATGATTTGTATAAGGAAGTGTAAATTGATCTAATAAATAACCTTCATGAACTGCGTGAACTTCAACTCCATCTACATCTGCATCTTTACATAATTTTGCAATTTTTGCGAACGCTTCAACCATTTTTTCAATTTCTTTTTTGGTTAAAGGTCTACATACAATCGTTTCATCCCATCTATTAGGAAGTGTAGAAGGAGATGCACATAAATAACTTGCATCGATAATAGGTTTAGCTAATGCTCCTAAAACTTTATTTTTGCATAAACACCTTAAATCGTTAGTAATAGCAAAACTTCTACCAAATCCTGCAGTTAATTGAACAAATAATTTTGCACCAGTTTTATGGATTTCAGCCATAAATTTTTTAAGTTCTTTATATTTACCTTTTCCTTGATAAAGCCATTTTCCAAACAAAGTATCTTTTATTGGAGCAATACCAGGAATAATTAAACCAACGTTATTTTGAGCTCTTTTTAAAAAGAATTCTGCAGCTTCCTTATCAAAATGATTAGGTTCCATCCATCCAAAAAGACTAGTTCCACCCATAGGACAAAGAACAATTCTATTTTTAATTTCGACATTCTTTATTTTCCATGGAGTAAACAAGGCATCATATTTTTTGTCCATATCTATTTCCTCACTTAAATTATATATTTATTATAATTTATTATTTTTTTAATTACGACAAAAAAATCCGGAATTTTATACCGAATTATTAGAAATAAATACTATATAAAATAAAAAATAAAAAAAGTGTGATTTTTTATCACACTTTTAATACTTTAATTAAATTAATCAGCTAAAGTTAATAATCTAATTGGAGCGTTATCACCTTTTCTATTTTCTAATTTATAGATTTTTAAGTATCCGCCATTTCTATTAGCAAAACGAGTATTTAATTCTTTGAATAATTTATCTAATGCTTCAGGTTTTCCTTCGACATTATATTTCTTTAAAATACTAGCTGCTTGTCTAATTGAATGGAGATCACCTTTTTTAGCTAATGTAACTAAATGATCAAATTCTTTAACAACTGGTTTGACCATTGAACGTGTAACAGTAACTTTTTCATAGATGACAAGTTCAGTAACTAAATTTCTTACTTGAGCTTTTTGTTTACTACTGGTATAAGGAGTCTTAAAACGGACACCACCTTTACCATGAACATTTTTTCTTCCGATTTGCATATCTTTTCTCCTTAAATACGTTCATCTTTGAAGTGTAAACCTCTTTGAGCTAATTTATCTTTAACTTCTTTAAGGGATTTTTTACCAAGATTTCTGCATTTCATCATCTCAGACTCACTTTTTTGAGTTAATTCCTTAACGTATTGAATACCAGCTCTTTTTAAACAGTTATAACTTCTAACGCTTAAATCTAAATCTTCAATTGTTAAATTTTCAAATGTCTCTTCTTCTTGCTTAACTTCTAAGTTCTTTTCCAAAGATAAATCTTTAAATTTTTCTTCTAAATTGAAGAAGTTTTCAAAATGTTCAATTAACATTTTGCTTGCTAAACTAATAGCATCAACAGGTTTAATTGAACCGTTTGTCCAAACTTCTAATGTAAGTTTGTCAAAACGAGGATCGTGACCAACACGAGTTTGATCAACTTTATAATTTACTCTAACAATTGGAGAATAGTTGCTATCTGTAGCAATGCTTCCGTGAACTGTTAAGTAAGATTTATTTTCTTCACTTGTAGCATAACCTCTACCATTTTTAATATGTAATACCATATGTAAATGGCCACCTTCACTTACGTGAGCTATGACAAGTTCTTTATTAACAACTGTTAAACCTGAAGGAGTAACAAAGTCACCAGCAGTTAAGACTTTCTCTCCATCGACATCAACTGTAATTTCATATTCAGCTTCACCGACTGTATCTGATTGAAGAACTAAATCTTTTAAATTAAGAATAATTTGAGTTAAATCTTCTTGAACACCTTTTAAAGCTGAGAATTCATGAACAGCACCTTCAACTTCAACAGCGTAGACGCTAGTTCCTGGTAAACTTGTTAAGAGAACTCTTCTCATTGCGTTTCCTAATGTTAAGCCAAATCCTCTTTCGAGTGGTTCAGCAACAAGTTTACAATAATTTTCTTCAGTATTTTCAACTGCGATTTCGAATGTTGGTTTCTCAAATGGATGAGCAATTTTTAAATCATTTTCTGCCATTTCTTTTTCTCCTTTCATTAACCACGTGGACGTTTTGGTGGACGGCATCCGTTATGTGGAATTGGGGTTGTATCAACAATTGAAGTAACTACTAAGCCAGCTTGAGCTAAAGCTCTAACAGCGCTTTCTCTACCAGCACCTGGACCTTTAACATCAACATCAACTGTTTTAATACCTTGATCAAGAGCAGCTTTTGCACAAGCTTCTGCAGCTTCTTGAGCAGCAAATGGAGTACTCTTTTTTGCACCCTTAAATCCTAAAACACCTGAACTACTCCAAGCAATTGCGTTACCTTTTTCATCAGTGATTGTAACGATTGTATTGTTGAATGTAGCGTGAATATGAGCAACACCTTTGGTGTAGGATCTTTTAATTTTCTTTTTACGGGTAGTTTGTTTTTGTGCCATGTTATTCTACCTCCTTAACTATTTAACAGCTTCTTTCTTGTTCGCAATTGTCTTTCTTGGACCTTTACGAGTACGAGCGTTAGTTTTTGTTCTTTGACCTCTAACAGGTAATCCTCTTCTATGTCTGATACCTCTATAGCATCCGATTTCTTGAAGTCTTTTAATGTTTAACATGACTTCTCTTCTAAGATCACCTTCGACTTTATGATGAGCGATTCCAGCTCTAATCTTTGTCAATTCTTCTTCAGTTAAATCTTTAACTCTTTTGCCTTCATCGATTCCAGCATCTTTTAAAATTTGTTTACTTGTTGTATTTCCAATACCGTAGATGTAAGTTAAAGCGACAACTACGACTTTATCATTTGGAATATCAACACCGACAATACGTGCCATTTAATTTTCCTCCTAAAAATTAACCTTGTCTTTGTTTGTGCTTAGGATTTGAACAAATGACCATGACTTTGCCATGTCTTTTGATTACCTTGCACTTATCACAAATTGGTTTTACTGAGGGTCTTACTTTCATAAATCTTCCTCCTAATTACTTATGTCTAAAGACTATTCTGCCATTATTTAAATCATAAGGTGATAATTCGACTGTAACTCTATCTCCTGGTAAAATTCTAATGTAATGCATTCTAATTTTTCCTGAAATAGTGGCATGAATTACAACATCGTTTTCAAGTTTTACCTTAAAGTTACAATTAGGTAAAGTTTCAACAACTATCGCCTCGACGGTTATAACATCTTGTTTTGCCATTTAAAATTCTTCTTCTCCTTCATCTAAAGTGATAATTTCATAGCCATTTTCCGTAACTACGACCGTATTTTCGTAGTGTGCGCTAAGTTTTCCATCTTTTGTTCTTGTCGTCCAACCATCTTTATCGACAACAAGATCGACACTACCTTCATTGAACATTGGTTCAATCGCAATAGTCATACCTTTTTTTAAGATAGGACCATCTCCAATATTGCCAACATTTGGAACGTAAGGATCTTCGTGCATTTCTCTTCCGATTCCGTGTCCTGTAAATTCTTCAGTTACAGTGTAACCATTTTCTTTTGCAGTCATTTCAATCGCATGAGATACATTTCCGAGATGGATACCCGGTTTAATCTCTTTTACGCCATTAAAGAAAGCTTCTTTAGTGGTTTTCATTAATTTAATTGCGTTTGGTGCAACATTTCCAACCGGATACGTTCTACATGCATCTGCATTGTAACCATGTTTACTAACGACGACATCGTAAGATACAATGTCACCTTCTTTCAATACGATTCCTTTACTAGGAATACCATGAACTAAAACATCGTTAACCGAGATACAAATATTTCCAGGAAAGCCTCCATAACCTTTGCTAGAAGGGATACCACCATTCATCGTGATGTAGCTTTTAGCAATTTTATCAAGCTCATAAGTGGAAATACCAGGCTTTGTATGGGCTTTTAAAACTTTAAAAAGTCCAATAATTACTTTGCCCGCTTCTTTCATTAAAGCAATTTCGCGGGGTGATTTTAAAATGATGTGCATTTTATTCACCCTTTAAAATTTCTTTAATATCGCCGAATAATTCATTTAAATCTTTGCTACCATTTACATCAAATAATACGCCAAGATTTTTGTAATATTCGATAAGTGGTTCAGTTTGAAGATGATATTCATGAAGTCTACTCTTTAAAGTTTCTTCGTTGTCATCTTTTCTCTGATATAATTCTCCACCGCATAAATCACATTTACCTTCTTGTTTAGGTTTCATGTTTTTAATGTGATATGGAGCACCACAACTCTTACAAACTCTTCTGCCGCTGATTCTATCGATTAAGATAGTTTCATCGACAACGAGATTGATAACATAATTAATTGGTCTATCTATTTCTTTTCCTAAAGTAGAAAGTGCTTCTGCTTGAGCGACGTTTCTAGGGAAACCATCTAATAAATAGCCATCTTTACAATCATCTTGTGAAAGTCTTTCTTTAACAAGACCAATCGTAACTTCGTCAGGAACTAAAAGTCCCTTATTAATATAACTAGAAGCAAGTTCTCCTAATGGAGTCTTGTTTTTAATTGCCTCTCTGAACATATCTCCAGTTGATATGTGAGGAATCTTATACTCACCAGCGATTCTTTTTGCGTTAGTTCCTTTTCCTGCTCCAGGAGGACCCATTAAAATAATTGATAACATATTACATACCTCCAATTACTTCGTCGTAACTCTTTCCAGCAATTAAGCCGCTCATTTGATTGTTAAGCTCAAGTGCAACACCGACAACGATAATTAAACCAGTTCCACCGAGTGCTAAATTTGAATCGCTTCCAAATATACCGCTAAGTGTTAATACAACTGGTAATGCACTAATTAATACAAGTGCAATCGCACCGATAAGAGTAACTCTATTTAAAACCTTCTTAACATATTTTTCGGTTTCAGCTCCAGGTCTAACTCCAGGAATATAACTTCCGTTCTTTTGGAAGTTTTCAGCTAAAGCGCTTGGATTGATTTGAAGATTTGCGTAGAAGAAGGTGAATGCAAACACCAATACGAGGTAGATCATTAAGCCCCAAGGCATCATAACTCCACCTGTATTATATAATTTGTTATACATGAATATGTTCAACCATTCAGCGTTAGCAGCATCACTTGAAATAAATGAAGCGATAACACTAGGAGCCATTAAGATTGAAGAAGCGAAGATGACAGGAATAACACCTGCACTATTAATTTTGATTGGTAAGAAACTAGCTTTTGATAATTTCTCACTACCACCGCTTCTTGTAGCGTGTTGAACAGGGATTTTACGTTTACTTAACTCAATAAAGACGACAAACGAAATAATTAATGCATAAGCGAGAATATAAGCTATAAATGTAAAGACACCTTTTGTAGCTTCAACTGAGTTTTGAGTTGCGCTACCAGCGATAACCCACTTTGTAAATGCTGTAGAAATTTGGCTAGGAAGAGAAGATACGATACCTGCAAAAATAATAACAGAGATACCATTTCCTAATCCTTTTGAAGTGATTTGATCACCTAACCACATAACTAACATAGATCCGCCAACTAAGATTGAGACGACATAAACGTAAGTTAAGAATGTATCATCGAGAGTAAACGTGATCCATTCTGTAGTCTTTGCGGTTTGAATAATACCATAAGCTTGAACAGCTGCTAACATCAAAGTTAAATATCTAGTAGCCATTTCGATTTTTTTACGACCATATTGACCTTGTTTATTCAATTCAGTTAAAGCAGGAAGAACATCCATACTTAATAATTGAATAATAATTTGAGCAGTGATGTAAGGAGATACACCTAATGCGAAGATGGAGAAGTTTTGCAACGCTCCACCTCCTAAAAGGTTCATCATCGATAATATATTATTTCCACCGTTTGATAATTCGCTCGTAAGTTTACTTGCATCAATTCCTGGACAAGTAATGTTACAACCAATTCTAAAAACAAATAAAATAGCAATCGTAAAGAATATACGAGTAACGACTTCTTTGTTTTTAAAAATAGATACGAGTTTCTTCATATACAATAGATAATTTTATACTATTTATTAATTTTTAACAACAATAAATAATTTACTCAACAATAGCTTTTCCGCCAACTTTTTCGATAGCTTCTTGAGCTGATTTTGAGAACTTTTTAGCTGTGACTTCAACTTTTTTAGTAAGTGTTCCACTTCCTAAAACTTTTAAGCCATCTAATTCTTTATCTATATATCCTTTTGATACTAAAACTGTAAGATCAATTTTAGCTCCGTCTTCGAATTTTTCTAAGACATCAAGGTTAACAACAGCATATTTTACATTGTTTACGTTATTGAAACCTCTTTTTGGTAATCTACGATATAAAGGTAATTGGCCACCTTCAAATCCAAGTCTTACTTTTCCAGTTCCTCTTGAATTTTGACCTTTATTTCCGCTTCCTCCGTTTTTACCGAGTCCGCTTCCTAAGCCTCTACATCTTCTTTTGTTTTCTTTTCTACTTCCTTCGGTTGGTTTGAGATTATTTAACATCTTGTTCACCTCCTTTTCTTAAAGTAGCAACATCTTTATAGTTCTTTAATGAACGTAATGCAGCATCTGTAGCTCTGATGATATTGATTGGAGTTCTTGAACCGTAAACTTTACTATAAACGTTTTTAACACCGCTTAATTCAAGGATAGCTCTAACAGGACCACCAGCGATAATTCCAGTACCTTCAGGAGCTGGTTTTAAGAATACTTTAGTAGCTCCGAATTCACCGACGACATCGTGAGTGATTGTGCCACCTTTACTCATCTTAACTGCATAAACATTCTTTTTAGCTTTATCAACTGCTTTTTTGATAGCATCTGGGACTTCGCCACTCTTTCCAGTTCCGAATCCGTATCTACCTTTGTTATCACCAACGACAACTAAAGCAGCGAATTTCATTCTCTTACCACCTTTAACAACTTTAGTGACACGATTTAATGAAACAACTCTTTCTTCAAATTCTTTAGGAGCATCTTTTTTGTTAGGTCTATTGAAATTTTTTCTAGGACCTTTTTTGAATGGTTTCTTAGCTTCACCTTCTACTTTAGCAGCTGGTTTAGCTTCAGTATTAACTGTATTTACTTTATTTTCTTCCATACTATTCTCCTATTAGAACTTAAGTCCGCCTTCACGAGCAGCATCAGCAAGAGCTTGAACACGTCCGTGATAAATGTAGCCACCACGATCGAAAACGACTTTTTCAATTCCTTTAGCTAAACATTTTTTAGCGATATCAGCACCAACTTTCTTAGCACCTTCAACGTTATTACCATCAGTTAATTTAAGTTGTTCACTGCTTGATGATGCAAGTGTAACTTTCTTAACATCGTCGATAACTTGAACTTCGATGTTTTTGTTACTTCTGAATACGCAGAGACGAGGACATTCACTAGTACCACTAATTTTAGCTCTTACTCTAGCATGTTTTCTAAGTCTAACGCTATTTTTACTAACCATTTTAATCATACCAAACTAATCCCCTTTCTACTTACCTGCACCAGCACGTTTACCTTCCTTACGAAGAATGTGTTCGCCTCTATAACGAATACCTTTTCCTAAGTAAGGTTCTGGACGTTTTGCATCATGAATTAAAGCTGCAGTTTGACCGACTTTGAATTTGTCGCTTCCTGAAACTTCAACAGTTGATGTAACTTCTTTATTTTTACTTTCAATTACAGCAATTTTAACACCTGGAAGTGGGCTAACTACTGTAGGTTGAACATGGCCGACATATAATACAACATCGTTTCCTCTCATTTCAGCTCTATAACCGATACCGATTATATCTAAAACTTTTGTGAAACCTGTATGGCAACCAATGATAGCATTGTTGATTAATGCTCTTGTTGTACCATGAAGTTGTTTTGTATGTTTAAGTTCGTTCTTTCTTGTAACGTGAACGTGACCATCTTTTACTTCGACACCAATGATACTTGGATCAAAAGTAATTTTATCTTCTCCTTTAGGACCTTTAATATCGACTAATCCTTCAGAGACTGTAACTGTAACTCCTTCAGCAATAGGAACGATTTTATTACCAATACGTGACATATCAATACTTCCTCCCTATTACCAAACGTAACAAATTACTTCACCACCGACATTAGCTTGTCTACAGCCTTTATCTGTGAGTAATCCTTTACTAGTTGAAACGATAGCAATTCCAAGTCCTCTTAAAACGTAAGGGATATGTTTGCTATCTGCAGTAACTCTAAGTCCTGGCTTAGAAATTCTTTTAAGTCCGTTGATGACTTTTTCACCATTAGGACCATATTTTAATTCGATTTCAAGATTTTTCTTTCCATCTTTATCTTTAACTTCTTTGAAATTGTTGATGAATCCTTCACTGAGAAGAATTGTAGCAATTCCTACCTTCATTTTGCTAGAAGGCATACTGACTTTTTCGTGATTTAACGCATTAGCATTTCTAATACGTGTAAGCATATCTGCAATTGGATCTTGATGCATAGTATTCCCTCCTTATATTACCATGAAGATTTTTTAAGTCCTGGAATTTCGCCTTTGTAAGCTAATTCTCTAAGACAAATTCTACATAATCCGAATTTTGAATAGACGCTATGAGGACGTCCACATCTTTTACAACGTGTATACTCTCTGACTTTAAATTTTTGAGGTCTTGATTGCTTGACCTTTAAACTTGTTTTTGCCATACTTCCCTCCTATTATCTACTAAATGGCATGCCTAACTCTTTTAAAAGAGCATAAGCTTCTTCATCGCTATTTGCTGTAGTAACAATAACGATATCCATTCCTCTAACTTTATTAACTTTATCGTAGTTGATTTCAGGGAAAATCAATTGTTCTTTAACACCTAAAGTATAATTTCCTCTTCCATCAAAACTGTTTTTGCTAACACCTCTAAAGTCTCTAACTCTTGGAAGTGAAATACTGACAAGTTTATCGAAGAATTCATACATTCTAATTCCTCTTAAAGTGACTTTGACACCAATTGGTTCACCTTCTCTTAATTTGAATGAAGCGATTGATTTTTTAGCTTTTGTAACGATAGGTTTTTGACCTGTAATAACACTAATTTCTTCAACAACTTCATCGATTCTCTTCTTGTCTTCAATAGCATCACCGACACCAACATTGACGACTATCTTTTCAAGATGAGGTACTTGCATTACTGATTTATATTCGAACTTTTTCATTAAAGTTTCTTTAATGGAGCTGTTATATTTATCAAGTAATCTATTGCTATTAGTAGCTACTTTGTGTTCACCACTTACACTAGAAGTTGCAGCTTTCTTAGCTGTAGTTTTCTTTGTTTCTGCCATACCTTTCTCCTTTATTTAACTTCTTTGTTAGTTTTCTTATTGAATCTAACTTTATTTCCGTCTTTATCTACTTTATAACCTAATTTAACGCCTTTTTTGCTTTTTTCATCATAGAAAGCAACTTTACTAGCATCAATTGGAGCGAAAATTTCAACGACTCCACCTTTAGGATTTGCTTGAGTAGGTTTTTGACTCTTTTTATGGATATTAACTCCGTCGACGATTACTTTGTTTTCACTTGGTAATGCTTTTTGGATAACTCCAACTTTGCCCTTATCTTTTCCAGAAATGACGATTACTTTATCACCTTTTTTAAGTTTCATCTTTATTTCCTCCTTATAAGACTTCTGGGGCAAGAGAGATAATCTTCATATATGTCTCACCCTTTTCACGTAATTCTCTAGCGACAGGACCGAATACACGGCTACCAACTGGAGACTTATCTTCGTTAATAATTACACAAGCATTGTCATCAAATCTAATTGAAGAACCATCTTTTCTTTGAATTGGATAGCTTGTTCTTACGATAACAGCTTTGACGACTTGGCTCTTTTTAACTTTTCCGTTTGGAATAGCGTCTTTAACAGCACATAAGACGATATCACCAACAGAACATGATTTTCTATGGCTTCCGCCGTAGATCTTGAATACTCTTACTGAACGAGCACCAGAGTTATCAGCGACTACTAAATTTGTTTCTGTTTGAATCATAATTATTTAGCCTCCTTTTCTTCTACTGGAGCTTCTTCTTCATGAAGAGCTTCCTTGATTGCTTCTTCTTCAAGAACTTTAATTTTTGTTAAAGCCTTTTTATCAACACTTACTAATGTGAATCTTTTTGTTGCAGATAATGGTCTACATTCAACGATTGTTACTGTATCACCAACATTTGCAATGTTTTGTTCATCATGAGCATAGTAAGTATGTCTTTTTTCAACTCTCTTCTTATAAAGAGGATGTTTTTTATAAGGAAGAGTTTGAACTTTGATTGTTTTATCATTGTTATTTGAAACGACAACACCTTGAATTTTTTTCTTGTGGTTCATATTCTTTCTCCTTATTTAACACCAAGTTCTCTTTCTTTAAGAACTGTGTAGCATCTTGCGATATCTTTTCTAACTCTTTTAATTTCGCTTAAGTTTTCAAGTTGTCCAACAGCTTTCTTTCTTCTTAAGTTATAGAGTTGCTCTTTGAGTGAATAAATTTGATCATTTAATTCTTCATTAGTTTTACTTTTAATTTCAGAAATCTTCATATTTATTTACCCTCCTTGTTAACTCTTTTAACAATTCTAGTTGAAACGTTTAATTTATAACTAGCTTGTTTAAGAGCTTCATATGCATCAGCTTCACTTATTCCACTGATTTCAAACATAACTCTATTCTTTTTAACGACAGCAACCCAATATTCTGGACTACCTTTACCACTACCCATACGGACTTCAGCAGGTTTTTTAGTTTTAGCCATTTGTGGGAAAATTCTAATCCAAACTTTTCCACCTTTTTTAGTATATCTACTTAAGACGACACGGCAAGCTTCGATTTGTCTATCGCTAACCCAGTTACCACTAGTAGCTTGAAGACCATATTCACCAAAACTTACTTCGTTACCACCTTTGCTAAGTCCTTCATATCTAATAATATGAGGTCTTCTATATTTAACTCTCTTTGGTTGTAACATAGTTATTCTCCTTTCTTATTAGCAGGAGTTGATGGTTTATCTTCACCAACTTTTTCACCACGGCAGATCCAAACTTTAACACCAAGTTTACCATAAGTTGTCATAGCTTCGCTTGCAGCGAAATCAATATCACTTCTTAAAGTGTTGATTGCCATTGTACCTTCTTTATAGCCTTCACTACGAGCGATATCAGCACCAGCAAGTCTACCACTTACTTTTGTTTTACAACCCTTAGCACCAGCTTTTCTAATTTCAGCAAGAGCTTTCTTTTGAACGATTCTAAAGGAAGCACGAGCTTCTAATTGTTGACAAATTTTTAATGATTCGATTTTAGCATCTAATTGAGGTTGTTTAACTTCGATTACATCTAATTTTAATTCATTACCTTTGCCGACAACTTTGCTTAACTCTTTCTTTAATTGGTTAATTGCAGCACCTTCTTGTCCGATGACAACACCTGGACGTGCAACAAATAACATAACTCTTACAAAAGAACCTGAATTTGTCTTTTTTCTTTCGATTTCAACGTGTGAAAGAAGAGCATCTTTAGGTAATTTTGCTTCTACAAATTTACGAATAGCGATATCGTTATTTAATAAATCTGCGTATTCTTTATTATCTGCAAACCATCTAGAGTTCCAGTCTTTATTAAGACCAATTCTCATTCCAACTGGATTTACTTTTTGACCCATAACTTTACTTTCCCTCCATTAGTTTCTTTCTTTTACTGTAACATAGAGATTTGAAAATCTTTTTACCATTCCGCTTGCGCTACCTTTAGCACGAGGAAGGAATCTTCTCATTTTTACAGAATCGCTTGCCATAATTGAAGCGACATATAATTTATCTTCATTCATATTGAAGTTATTAACTGCATTAGCCATTGCAGATTTAATGACTTTTGCGACCATAGTCGATGCTTCTTTGTGAGTATTGAATAAGATTTCAAGAGCTTCATTACAGTTCTTATTTCTTACTAAATCACAGACCATACGACATTTTCTAGGAGTAACTTTAAGAGTTAATGCACTAGCGTGAGCTTCAGTTACTAATGGTTTTTTAGTTTCAACAACTTCAGCCTTAACTTTTTCTACTTTAGCTTTTGGTTCAACTGCTTTTGTTTCTTTTGCTTTAGTTGTTTTAGCAGTTTTACTAGCTGTTTTTGCTACTTTCTTAGCTTTTGGTTCTTTAACTTCAGCTGTTTCAGTTTTAGTAGCTTTCTTTTTTGTTTCTGTAGCCATCAACTATTCCTCCTATTTTCTAGCAGCTGCCATAGCTGCTGCTTTATCTTCAGCATTATTTCCAAAGTGACCTTTGAAAGTTCTTGTTGGAGCAAACTCACCAAGTTTATGACCAACCATATCTTCAGTAACATATACTGTTATGAATGTGTGACCATTATAGACAGCAAATGTATGTTCAACAAATTCAGGAAATATTGTGCTTCTTCTTGACCAAGTCTTGATTACAGCTTTTTTATTGCTTGCATTTAATGCTTCGACCTTTTTCATTAAACTTTCGTCAACGAATGGTCCCTTTTTTAAACTACGTGCCATATTTATCTTTCTCCTTTCCTAAACTTATTTATCATTGATTCTTCTAATAATTAATTTAGAAGAAGCTTTCTTATTTTTACGAGTCTTAACACCAAGAGCTCTCTTACCCCAAGGTGTACGAGGTGCATCTCTACCGACAGGACACTTACCTTCACCACCACCGTGTGGGTGATCTGGAGGGTTCATAGCACTACCTCTAACTGTTGGTCTAACACCTTTATATCTTGTTTTACCAGCTTTACCTAAATTGACAAGGTTGTAATCTTCATTACCAACGATACCAACTGTAGCTTTACATGTTTCAAGAATTTTTCTTGTTTCACCTGATTGAAGTCTAACGATAACATATTTTCCTTCATGACCAAGGATTTGTGCGCTACATCCAGCTGATCTACATAATTGTCCACCCTTTTTAGGAGTTAATTCGACGTTGTGGATGAATGTACCTTCAGGGATATTTTTAAGTAACATTGCGTTACCAACGACGATATCACAAGCATCACCGCTTACGATTGTATCGCCAACTTTTAATCCTTGAGGTTTGATGATGTAACGTTTTTCACCATCAACATAATGAATTAAGGCAATATTTGCATTTCTATTTGGATCATATTCGATTGCGAATACTTTTCCAGGGACTCCATCTTTATTTCTTTTGAAATCGATGATTCTGTATTTGGTTTTATTGCCTCCTCCAATATGACGGCAAGTGATAACACCTTGATTATTTCTTCCGCCAGATTTTTTAAGTGTGACAACTAAACTTTTTTCAGGAGTCGTTTTTGTTACTTCTTCATAGCTTAATGAAGCCATTTTTCTTCTTGAAGGAGTATATGGTTTATAAGTTTTTACTGACATTTTCTTTCTCCTATATATAAGTTATTAATTATTCAGCAAATAAATTAATTGTTTCACCAAGACGTAATGTAACAATAGCTTTTTTGAATCCGCTGATTGTTCCTTTATATCTACTACCTCTTGTTGTTTGTTTTGCAATTTTATTTACTGTGCTAATTCCAGTTACATGGACGTTATAAATTCTTTCGATAGCTCTTCTAATTTCAGTTTTGCTAGCTTTGCTATCAACGATAAATGTGAATTTATTTTCATTTTGACTTTGAGCCATGCTCTTTTCTGTAATTAAAGGTTCTTTAATGATTTCGAAGTCGTGAATTAAAGGTTTCTTTCCTTCAACTTTAGCTTCTTCTTTAACTTCTACTTCAGCAGTAGTTTTCTTTGTTCTAGCCATTATTTAAGTCCTCCCTCTAATTCTTTAATATCGTTTTCAAGAATAACAACTTTATCATTATTTAATAAATCATAGACAGAGATGTTATCTTTGCTGACGACAATTACATTACCTAAGTTAGCAGCACCTTGAAGAACTTTTTCATCTTCGCTGACTAACATAACTTTTGCTTCTTCAGCTTTGAAAGCTTTTAAGACAGCTAAGACATCTTTTGTTTTTCCTGCGACTTCTAATTTATCGAGAACAACGATATCTTTTACTTTAGTTGTTAATGCGCTCTTTAAAGCTAACTTATGTTCTTTTTTGTTTTGTTTGATTGTGTAGTTTTGGTTTCCATCAGGTCCAAATACTGTTCCACCACCAACCCAGATAGGTGATCTTGAGCTTCCTGCTCTTGCTCTACCTGTTCCTTTTTGTCTAAATGGTTTTTTACCACCACCACTTACTTCGTGTCTTTTCTTTGTTTTTGCAGTAGCTTGTCTTCTATTAGCAAGGTAAGTCATAACAGCATCGAACATAACTTGTTCATTAACTTCAACATCGAATACTTCCTTATCTAATTTAATAGTAGAAACTTCACTACCAGTTTGGGAATATACTTTTAAATTAATATTTGCCATATGTTCTCCTTTCTACTATTTGCTTTCTTCAACAGGAGTTCTATCAATTAATTTAGAAACTGTCATAGGATATTTGACAGGTTTGATAGCACTTCTAATTTTAACTAAGCCTTTTTTAGGTCCTGGGATTCCACCGCTAACAAGAATGTAGTTCATTTCTTTATTAACACCAACAACAACTTGATTTAAAACTGTTGCTGATTGATTTCCCATATGTCCTGACATCTTCTTACCTGGAATAACACGGTTATTACATCTACCATTGTTAGCAAATGAACCTTGTCCTCTGTGGTAACCTGATCCATGTCCTTTAGGTCCGATTGTGTGTCCCCATCTCTTAATGGTACCAGCATAACCTCTACCTTTGCTTGTTCCGATAACATCAACTTGTTCACCTGTAGCGAATAAATCACATGTTACTTCTTGACCAACTTCAAATTTAGTCATTTCATCACCTTTTAATTCGAATAAGTTAGCTTTGCCAGAAACATTAGCTTTAGCGAAGATACCTTTTTCGCATTTATTAAGGTTCTTTTCTTTTTTGTCTTCATAACCGACTTGAATTGATTCATATCCATCTTTTTCAAGTGTTTTCTTTTGAGTGACAACGTTTGGTAAGACTTCAACAACTGTTACAGCGTACATTGTTCCATCTTCAGCATAAACTTGTGTCATTCCAATTTTACGACCGATGATTTGTTTCATTGTGCCTTACCTCCTATAACTTAATATCGATATCGACACCGCTAGGTAAATCTAATCTCTTTAAGACATTGATTGTTTCACTATTTGGATTTGTGATATCGAGGATTCTTTTGTGTGTTCTAATTTCGAATTGTTCACGTGAATCCTTGTATTTGTGAACAGCTCTTAAGATTGTGTAGACTTGTTTTTCCGTTGGAAGAGGAATAGGTCCGACTACACCTGCACCTGTCTTAGTAATTGCATTTACAATCTTTTCAACTGCCATATCGAGAACTTTGTGATCATATGATTGTAAACGAACTCTAATGCTTTTTACTTTTGCCATGAATTTCTCCTTTCATATTTTTCCACTTACAAATTGCTCAATGCGAATTACCTGACGACACATCATGACAACGCCTGTGGGTGTATCAGCAACCTCGCACATCATCGCAACCGTAAAACAAAGAAATTATATATTATATTTATATAATAGGTCAAGAAAATTTTATTTTTTTGTGAAATTTCTTCTTTTCAGTACAAAAATAATACTCCAAAACCACTTATATTTAAAGATTTTTTCGTATTTTTATTTTTAAAAATTTGATAAATTTATACTATTTTTTTATAATAAGACTATGGAAAAATTAGCTACAAAAATCAAAGATGTTTATATTTTAAAACCACAAGTTTTTAAAGATAATAGAGGACGGTTCTTTGAATCATATAATGCAGAAAAATTAAAATCTCTTGGAATTGAAACCGTCTTTATACAAGATAACCATTCGTTAAGTAAGGAAAAAGGGATAATTAGAGGGCTTCATTGTCAAAAGAACCCTCATTCTCAAACAAAATTAATTAGATGTACAAAAGGTAAAATAATCGATGTCATCGTTGACATTAGAAAAGGTTCACCTACATACTTAAGACATGAAATGATTGAATTGAGTGAAGATAATTTTTTACAAGTTTATATTCCGAAAGGATGTTTACATGGTTTTATAACTTTAACTGATGTTGTAGAAGTTCAATATAAGGTTGATGATTATTATTCAAAAGAATGCGATAGAAGCATTAGATATGATGACCCTGAAATAAATATTCCACGGCCATTTAAAGCTAATAATTTAAGTGAAAAAGATAAAAATGCACCACTATTAAAAGATAGCGATGTAGTCTTTAACTACGAGGAAAATTAAATGATTTTAGTCACTGGTGTTACCGGTCAATTAGGATACGAAATTGACAAAATTTTAAATATAAAAAATATTGATCATATTTCGATTGGTAAAAACGAATTAGACTTATCAAATATCAACGAAATTAGAAAATTTTTAAAAGATAAAAATTTCGATATTATTATAAATTGTGCAGCCTATACTGCTGTTGATAAAGCTGAGGAAAATGAAGATTTAGTCGATAAAATAAACCACTTAGCTAGCAATGAATTTGCTAAATATTGTAACGAGCATAATAGCAAATATTTAGTAGTTTCAACAGATTATGTTTTTGATGGAAATAAGAACGGATTATACGAAATTAATGATTTAAAAAATCCATTAAATGTGTATGGAAAAAGCAAGGATTTAGCTGAAATTTATGCAACAACAATAAATAGAAAAACATTTGTTGTTAGAACAAGTTGGGTATTCGGAATAAACGGCAATAATTTTGTAAAAAAGATGATTGAATTATCTAAGAATCATTCGGTTTTATCTATTGTTAATGACCAAATCGGTTCTCCAACATATGCAAAAGATTTAGGGGCGTTTATTTGTAAATTAATCGAAACAGATAAATATGGAATTTATCACGCTACTAACGAAAATTATTGTTCTTGGTATGAATTTGCTAAAGAGATTTTTTCTTATTTAAATTTAAATATTGATGTTTTACCAGTTGATTCAAATACTTTTAAAACAAAAGCAAAAAGACCTTTAAATTCAAAATTAAGTAAACAGTGCTTAATCGATAATGGTTTTGAGTTATTTCCAACATGGCAAAATGCGCTTTCTCGCTTTTTAAAAGAGTTAAATTAAGATAGAATTAATAAAAGGAGGAAAATATTATGAAAGGTATTATATTGGCTGGAGGATGTGGAACACGTCTTTATCCACTTACATTAGTCACTAGTAAACAATTATTACCAGTTTACGATAAACCTATGATTTATTATCCACTATCAATTTTAATGAAAGCGGGAATTAAAGATATTTTAATAATATCCACTCCTACTGATATTCCTAAATTTAAAACTCTTTTAAAAGATGGAAAAGAATTAGGTGTCCATTTTGAATATTGCGTACAAGAAAAGCCAAACGGACTTGCAGAAGCATTCTTACTAGGTGAAAAATTTATAAATAACGAACCAACTGCTTTAATTTTAGGAGATAATATTTTTTACGAAAAAGATATCGATAGTAAATTAAAAGAAGCAGTAAAACATAGCGAAAATGGAATTTCTACAATATTTGGCTACAAGGTTAAAGATCCTGAAAGATTTGGAGTTATAAGCTTTAACGATGATGGAACTGTCTCTTCAATTGAAGAAAAGCCACAACATCCAAAAAGCAATATTTGTATAACTGGTTTATATTTTTATGATAAAAATGTCGTTAACTATGCTAAAACAATAAAGCCAAGCAAAAGAAATGAATTAGAAATAACCGATTTAAATAATATATATTTAAATAAAAATAAACTTGTTGTTGAAATATTAGACAAAGACTCAATTTGGATTGATGCTGGCACAATTGAATCTTTATATAACGCAAATAAAACAATAAGGGATATACAATTACACACTAAAACAAAGGTTGCTGATTTAGAAGAGATTGCAACTTCAAATGGATGGATTAAATAAAAAAGAGGCGGGAAATAATATGAAATTTTTAATTACAGGCGGCGCTGGTTTTATAGGAAGCAACTTCTTAAACATAATGGTTAATAAATATCCAAACGATACTTACATCTGTTTAGATTCATTAACATATGCAGGAAATTTGGAAAATATAAAAAATATTTTTAATAAGCCTAATTTTAATTTTATAAAAGAAGATATTACAAATAAAGAGGGGATTGATGCTTTTTTTGCAAAAGAACACTTTGATATTGTTATTAATTTCGCTGCTGAATCTCATGTAGATCGTTCTTTAGATAATCCTGATATATTTTTAAAAACTAATGTTTTAGGAACATTAAATTTATTAAATGCTTCATTAAAATATAATGTAAAAAGATTCCATCAAATCTCCACTGATGAAGTTTATGGTGATTTACCTTTAGATAGAAAAGATTTAAAATTCAACGAAAACACACCATTAAATCCTCATTCACCATATAGCGTAAGTAAAGCAAGCGCTGATATGTTAGTTCTTTCGTATTATAAAAGCTTTAACCTTCCTGTTTCTATATCTAGATGCTCTAACAATTACGGACCATATCAATTTATAGAAAAACTCATTCCGCTAATGATTGATAATGCCTTAAATAATAAAGAATTACCAGTTTATGGAGATGGAAAAAATGTAAGAGATTGGCTTCACGTTTACGATCATTGTGAAGCTATCGACTTAATTGTAAGAAATAGCGAAATTGGTAAAGTTTATAATATCGGTGGCAACAACGAATTGAACAATCTTGAAATTATTAACATTATATTAAACGAACTAAATAAACCTGATAATTTAATAAAGTTTGTTGATGATAGAAAAGGACATGATAGACGTTATGCTATTGATGCAACAAAAATTAAAGAAGAATTAAATTGGTCTCCTTCTATCGAATTTAAAAAAGGGATAAAAGATACAATTCAACGGTATTTAAATAATCAAGAATGGGTAAAAAATTTGAAAAATGGTGAATATTTAAATTGGATTAATAGGCACTACAAATAATTACCAAAACGTTTCTATAATCCAAATACTAAATTTTGAAGCATGTAAATATTTCTTAAAATATTTAATTTTTGATTCTTTATAGAATTTAAACATGTTTTTCGACATCAGTTCACCTTTGTGATTATGAATATAGAAATTGTTTTTTGTTCCTACTATCGCTTCATAGTATCCTTTTTTCTTAAAATTCAATGCGCTAGTTGGCCCTTCTTCAAATAGAAAGAAATCTTCATCATAAAAGCCAATTTCTTCAAATTTATTATAATCATATAAAACACAAGATTCTCTAACATACCCTGTTTCAAAATAATCTTTATGTTTATTAAATTTGGCTAAAAAAGGTATGTCTTGAATTCTAGTGATTGTATTAAAAGTAGTTTCTAATCGAAAATAATTTTGTATAAATTTATTTTTATATTTCATTCTAATCGAACATGCAGCACATTTATCATGTTTTTTTAAAAAATCTAACATTAATAAAATATTATCTATACTTATTTCAATATCACTATTAATTGTAAAAACATATTCAATACCTTTGTTTTTTAAATACCTAAAAGCTGCATTATTACCAGCTGCATAACCTTTATTTTCTTTATTAAAAACAATTTTAACACGTCCATTAAAATCCTTTAAATTTTCTTTATCTTTAGAATTATTATCACTGACCACAATAAAATCAAAAATTTCGTATTCTAACAATTTAAAAACTAGATTATTGATCCTATCGCTATCGTTATAATTTAGTAACACGCAAGCAATCGACATATTAACAACCTTTTGCAATTTCAACGATCTCTAAATCTAATTCTTCTAACTCTTTTGCATTAATAATATTTTTAAACTTAGTTAAATATACTCTTTTTGCTTCTTTATAATTTTCTATTTGTTTACGATTTGAATAAAAATTATATTTTAATAAAAACTTTTTAGAAAAATAAATCTCATCATAAGGAAATTCATTTTTATGAATTAATTGATATGCTCTTACGAAAGTAACACCATTAATAATTGAATTCATTAATGCAAACTGCTTAGTTCCTTTAGTATAAGAAACCTTCCTTTGAAGATATAAATAACCTCTATAACTAGTAAAACCAATATTCTTTTTTGTTTTAGAAAAACATAAGAAATTAAAATTAAAATCATCGTAAGGTAAAAATTTCTTATTAAATAAAATGTTATTATCAATTAAAAATTGTCTTTTATAAATTTTATTCCAAACAAAACCCCTCATTTGAACATCAAGAGCAAAAACTTTTGAAGCTTTTTTAATATTTGTTTCTTTTTTTAAGCAAAGTTTAGATGTGAATTCTTTAATTAATTTATCTTCACTTCCTTCGACAACATTATAATAATTAGCGCATCCAATATCTAAATCATCCTTAATAACAATATTATATAAACTGGAAATATAACTTTTTAAAACACTATCATCACCATCTACAAGCATAATATATTTACCTGTTGCAATTTTAAAACCATCATTTCTTGTATCAGAAGGATTTTTATTACAAACAGAAATTGTAGTAATTATATCAGGATATTTTTGTTTAAATTCTTCTATTACTTCATCAGAATTATCACAACAATTATCGCTAACACAAATAATTTCGTATGGTAAATTAAAATCTTGTTCAATTAAAGAATTTAAACATTTACTTAAATATTTACCAACACCATGTATTGGGACTATAACACTAACTTCTTTTTCCATAAATTATAATTTTTCAAAGTCATTAAAAGCTTCTTTAATAACATCATCCATATCAAAATATTTATACTTTCCTAATCTTCCACCAAAATAAACATTTTTAAGTTTTTTAGATTCCTCTAGATATTTATTATATAAATCAATATTTCTATCGTTTAGAATTGGATAATATCTTTCTAATCCTTGTTTATATTGTTGAGGGTACTCTCTAGTTACATATGTAACATCTGATTTAGTATCTAAAAAATATTTATGTTCAAATACTCTAGTATAAGGAACTTCTCTTTCTGTATAATTAATAACACAATTATTTTGATAATATGGTTGTTCAACTTTAAAAGTTTCAAATCTTAATGATCTATAATCAAGATAACCAAATTTATAATCAAAAAATTCATCGATTGGACCTGTATAAACAATATTTTCAGCAAGAGAGTCTAATTCATTCTTCGCTTTAATATAATCCGTATTTAATAATACGTCAGCCCCTTCAATCATTCTTTTTACTAATTCAGTATAACCTAGAGTTGGTATTCCTTGATATTTATCATTGTAATAATTGTTATTATATTCAAATCTTAATGGTAATCTTTTAATAATAAAAGAAGGTAAATTTTCGCATTTATCTCCCCGTTGTTTTTCGGTATATCCTTTAATTAGAGTATTAAAAATATCTGTTCCAACCAAAGAAATTGCTTGTTCTTCCAAATTTTTTGGGTTTGAAATATTATTTTTTTGTGAATCAATTTTAGCAATAGCCTCTTCTTTTGTTGTTACTCCCCACATTTCATGAAAAGTATTCATATTAAAAGGTAAATGATAAAATTTTCCTTTGTAATTAGCAATAACTTGATTAATAAATGGCTTAAATCGAACAAAAGAATTTACATATTTCCAGACATCTTCATAATCAGTATGAAAAATATGAGGTCCATAAATATGAACATCAATTCCATCTTTATTTTCTGTGTAAATATTACCAGCAATAGTATTTCTTTTATCTACAATCAAAACTTTTTTATGGTTTTTAATTAATAAATTTGCGATTGTGGCACCATATAAACCACATCCAACAATTAAATAATCATATTTTTTCATACTTATATTATACATTAATTTGTTGAATATTTTTTAACAAATTCTATTATTTCTTCATCAAAAACATTAACATCTTTAGCATTCTTAATAAAATCAATTTTATTTAAATATTCTTTTCTAACTTGTTTATAATTTTCAATTAATTTTCTCTTTTTAAAAAAATCAATTTTAATAAACAATTTTCTAGAAAAATGTAATGTTTTCGTAGACAAATCAACATTATTTAATAATTCATAAATTCTTAAGAAAGTGTAAACTTTTAAGAAAGAATCCGCAGCCTTTACTTGGTTCATAGAATGTATAATCGAATTTTTTCTTTGGAGATATAAATACCCTCTATATGTAGTAAATTTAATTTCTTTATCAGTTTTTGCTAAGCAAATTGAATTAAAATTATAGTCATCACATGGCAAGAAAAATTTATTAAAAACAATGTGATATTTATCAATAAAATCTTTTCTATAAATTTTATTCCAAACATATCCCCTAATTTGAACATCTAAATATAAAGCTTTTCTAGCTTTTTTTGGTGAACATTTTCTAGGTATTCGAAATAATGAAGCAAACCCTTTTTTATTCTTATATTCATTTCCTTCGTAAATAAAATAATAATTACATGAGCCTATATCTGAATCAGTTCCATTAATTGTATTATATAATTCCTTAATATAATCAGGTAAAACACAATCATCGCCATCAACAAATAAAATATACTTACCTCTTGCGATTTTTAAACCATCATTTCTTGTATCAGATGGATTTTTATTGCAAACTTCAAGCTTTACGAATTTATTTGGACTCTTTTTAACAAAAGAATCAATGATTTCATCTGAATTATCGCAACAGTTATCACTTACACATATAACCTCATAAGGTAATTCAAATGATTGTTTATCTAAAGTATCTAAACACCTATTTAAAAACTTTCCAACTCCGTGAATTGGAACAATTACACTAACTTCAATTTCCATAAATTTATATTAAATGTTTATGCTTTTAAAATCAAGTTTATAATTGTTAAACTCTTTTTAAACACTACAAATTCCCTCCTTTTTTTAATGCTTTTAATTCAAATAAAGAATCTCTCAACTTAATTGCTTTTTCAAATTCAAACTCTTTTGCAGCTTTATTCATCGCTTTTTCAAGCTCTTTAATTTTAGTATCAAGCTCTTTTTTTGTCATCTTAGAATAGTTAACTTCTT
>CAVGUB010000113.1:0-17539 GCA_963632375.1 Phocaeicola dorei
TTTAGGAGATTACACTAAAGGAGAAGTTGTAGAACCATTCCAATTTGAAAAAGAATCTGGAAGAATTTATGCAAGTGATACATTAAACAGTGTTTTCCAAGATAACTTAGGATTAACTAATGCTAATTTCTCAAGTTTCTTTGGTGTTACAACTGGTGGATTAAATGCTATTTCAATGGAATCAATTTATAAACATGAAAAAGATCCTGCAAAAATATATACTCCAATTAATGCAACACTTGAAAGTGATGGAAAATACCATTTAAAAGCAGGTAATCAAGGAAGTGCTGATACTTTATATATTCAACAATTTGTTAATAGAAGTTGTATTGATAACAAAATCACTATGACAAATTCAAAAGGTGAAGTTGTTTTACCAGATCATATGTTTGATTTAGTACATGCTGATGGTGATAGTGATACTCAACCATTAACAAAAACATTCTTACAAACTTCATTACTTACAAGTAGTAGTGGATATGTTGGAGCATCAAGAGCATATACAATTATTGCATTAAAAGATAAAGCAAATAATACATATTATGAAGATGGTAATTATAATTTAAAATTTAGTTATACATTAATGGATGGAAGTGTCCAAGAAAAAGAATATGTATTAGAAATTTCTTCTAGTAATGAAGATTTCAGTGTAGAATCTATTGCATCAAGTAATGATGATAAAGAATTATTACTTAACTTCACTACTGATATGGCAAAAGTCACCATTGGAGATATTGAAGGTGTTAAACGTAGTGCAAGACAATTTGCATTCACAAAATCTGACCTTACTTTAAAGAATGGTTCTTATTCATTTAAAGCAGTTAGTGAATCATATTCAGTTAGTTATGGATCAATTACAAGTGATTTTACTACTGCAATATGTTCTTCATCATTAATTAGTGGTGTTAATATTAAAGTTACAAGTAAAACTAATAGTGATGGTACAATTGGATTAACAATTGGTATCTATGATTCAATGGGTGGAGTTGTTAAACTTAAAGATCCAATTACTGTTTCTTACTATATTGGAGATGCAACTAATGTTAAAGCATATGATTCTAAAGGAAATGAACTTGAATCAACATTTGATAGTGGATATATTAAGATTAAAACTACTGATAAGAAAGTTACAATTTCTTATACTGGAGTTGTTCCATCAAAAGATTCAAGTGGTAATTTAATTATTGGACTTTGTAGTGCTTTAGCTGCTATAGTAATAATAGGACTTGCTGTTAGTTTAGTCGTAGTTAAGAAAAATAAGAAAAATTAAAAAATATGGAAAAGAAAAAGATTAGTTATAGAGAATTTATCAATTTAGGTAATGTAATTAGTTTTGCTATTATGGGAGGAATCTCCATAATAGCCTTTTTCATTTATTACTTCACTCATGAAAACGCTGGAGTTTTAAGAACAGTAGATGGATTCTTTATTGGATTTATTGTTGCTTTAGGTGTTTCCTTATTTAGTGTACTTACTCATTTTGGAGCATTTGATTTATTTGCTGTTGGATTTTCAAATATGATCAATGTCCATTTTAGAAAAGATTTTGAAGCTAAATATGATGGAGTAGTAGATTATCAAGAAAGAAAAAGAATTCAAAGAAAAACTACAAGATTTAGATTTGTATCTTATTTACTTGTAGCATTAATATTCTTTATATTATTTATTAGTGATTATTTCTTACATTATTATCCATTAATCAATAAATAGCATAAACCTAGATAAATTCTAGGTTTTTTGCATTTAAAAGTGTCAATTAATTACTAAAAATCTACTATTTATAAAGATGAAATTAAAAGATATTAAGATAATATTAAGATTAGATAAATTCTTCTAAAAGGAGACTTTCTTTAGGTAAAATTTATGCATTGTTAGAAGAATTAGTACATTAATCTTCTAGCGTTGGAGGATATTTAATTTATGAAAAAGAGAAAATTTAGTCTTTATTGTTTATCCGCATTAGCTGTATTTGGTACAGTTTGTGGTCTTACTTCTTGTGGTAATGAACAAAAGAAAGATGACCCAGGCGAAGTTACAATTGATGTCGGTAGACCTTCAAAGATGGTTGAACTCGGTGATGGTTTCAAACAAGAAGCTGCAAGTTCAAAATATTTTGCTGGTTATTTAGCAGATGACGATGGTTCAATCGTTTCAATTAAGAGTGCATCAGTCGTTGAAGGTGGTACTTCAAAACACTTATCAGTTTATGGTTTACCAGAAGGTTGGTTAACTGGTGTTACAGTTTTAAGAGATGGTGCAGATGCTTCAAGTGAAGTTAAAGTTTCAGACGATGGCGTCTTAGAATTCCCTAAAGTTTCAAAAGCTACATCATACACAGTTCAATTATTTGGTGTCGAAAGTAGTGATGAAAAATCAAAAGCTGTTAGAAAATCTTTAGATGTTACAGTTGTTCCAGAAGGTTCAATTGCAAAAGATGATTACTTCGATTATAGTAGCGTTGATGGTGAAGCAAGAACTGCAATTACAGGTGTTGGTGAAACATTCTTATATTCAAATGGTGTTGCTCCAGTTGTTACTACAAAACAAGGTGGTTACCAATTATATAGTAGTAGATTACACTCACCATTACTTGATACAGAAAACTATGTTCCAGGTTATGGTTATGGTGTCTTAACATATGGTACAATTGATGCTCCAATGGCAGAAGAAAAAACTGAAGCATATAAAATGTTCTATCATGATCAATTTGATGCTACAGGTGACCAAGGTTCATTCAACTATTTAAATTCATCAGAAGCTACAGTTAGTGACTTATATTCATATATTAGTGCTTCATACTTTGCTTCTAACTTAAATGAAGAAATGACTTCAAGTGAATACCAAGCAAATCTTTCAAGATTTGATGCTCCAGAAGCTGTCGATCCAGATGCAAGTGGTGCTAGTGATACATGGAAAATCTATGTTAGAGTTGGTGGCGCTGAAGATGGTGATAATGGTGTTACAAAAGGTTTAAGCTATAGAACAGGTAGCTCAAAAGCTGAAATTGCTGCTTTTGATAAAACAGATATTACACTTGAAGACTACTTAACTCCATTTAAATTATTAGCTACTCAATCAGTCGGTTGGTATAGAGGTAGAGAACAAGCTGGTGAATCAACAGCAAACAGACAAATTAAAGGTTTCGCTGAATTCTACAATAACTCAGCAAGTTTAACAGAATTACCAAGTGATGAAGAATTCATGAGACAAGTTGGAGTTAGTATTGATCATTCAGATAACTCAATTACTATTAAATTCAATGGTAAAATTACTCCAGACTATGCTGAATATCAAATCGATGGTTTATGGTCAAACCCAGTTTCAGAAGATTTCTTAAAAGTCTTAGGTGATGGTAATGCTCTTGAAGGAAGTAAAATTTATGGTATTTCAAGTTCAGCTAAAGGCTACACTCCATTAGATTCTATCCTTTCAGTTGGTCCTTACTATACATGTGCTTACGAATCAAAGAAAACAATTGCTTTCGCTAAAAACGAAGAATGGCCATTATGCAAAGATAAATATGGTAGAGATATGTACCAAATTGCTGGTGTCCATTTAAATATTAACAGTGCTTTAACTACAAATGCTAACGAATATATTGAAAAATTCGAAGCAGGTTTAACAGATGTTTCTAATATTCCTTCAGATTATTGGGATAAATATGTTTCTTCTCCATTAAGAAAACCATATATTGGTTCTTCAAATAATGGTAACGTTTACCTCAATACATATGATAAGAAATTCTGGGATGAAAACTTCTCATCAACAGCTTCATCATTAAACCCATCATACGAAGTTAAACCAGTATTAAGTAACAACGATTTCTATAAAGGATTATTCGTTGGTATTGATAGAGCTGCTCTTGCTGAATATTCACATGGTTATACATCATATGATTTACAACAACCAGTTGCAAAAGCTTCTCCAAAAGCTGAATTATATAACTCAACATCTGCTCATAGTGGTGCATTAAAATCAGCATTCAATGGTGCAATTGATGATGCAAGTGCTTGGAAAGCAGAAGCTGCAGAATACTTTGAAAAAGCAATTGAAGAAGAATTAGCTGCAGGTCACTATAAACTTGGTACAGAAGCAAGTCCAACAGAATTCTCATTCTCAATTACTTCTATTGATAGTGCTGCAAGAAACTTCTATTTCACAAACTTTACAGAAAACTGGAAAGATGCATTTGAATTAGCTGTTCAAACACATAGTGAAAATGGTAAAAACCCATGGGTTGGTGCAAATGGTAAATCATTAATTACATTAAATGTTACTAAAAATGATGTCCCACAAACTTCAACAATGGTTAACGATATTATTTATAATGGTGTCCAAGCTGGTACAACAGATGGTCAAAACGTTTACTCAATTACAGGTAACGCTTATGATACAGCTAACAACATTGATATCTATAAATCAGATAACAGTTCAGGCTTCTGCTTAAGCTTCGGTGGTGATACTGCTAATATCTCAAGTGATATGTTATACAATGGTAAATATTGGTCATTTGATTCATTATGGGCTGCTGCTAATGGTGGTGTCTTATTAGACGAAAAAGGTAAAGCTACAGATCCTGTTTCAGTTGATAAAGCAAATGCAAAAATCACTCCAGATGTTGCAAATAAATCATATACAGTAGTAATGCCAATTTCTATTATGGATAAATTTGCATCTAACTTCTCAGTACAAACTGAAGATTATGATGGAGAAATTGATGAAATGGTTGACTGTGATTGGGAAATTAAAGATGGTATGCTTACTGTAACATTTGATGGTTTATCATGTGTTGATGGTGATTTAGTTGGTCAATCAGGAAGCCATATCTTAGCTGCTGAAATCTCATATGATTTCACATATGGTGGTGAAACTACTGAAAAATCTATCAGTTTCCAATTAAGTACTACTAAAGCTTTCTAGTTTATTAGTTTATTAGGAAAATAATTATTTATTAAAAGATAATAACCCTATATAATATTATGTTGTATAGGGTTATATTTTGTATAAAAAGGAGGTTAAAAATGACTAAATATGTTATAAAGAGAATATTTTTAGCGCTCTGTGTTTGTTTTATCGTTTTATCTTTAACTTACATTTTAATTGCATGTTTAAAGGTAGAAAAAGTTGTTATGCCATCACAAGCTGCAATGGCTGCATATTATGCTAGACAAGCACAAAGAGGATTCTTAATTGAGTCTAATAAAGTTCTTGAAGGTTTAGGTGATCCAATCTATTCTTATACACAAGGTACAGGTACTAGTGCATTAAGTTTCTACTATTACCAAAGACCAGTTATGGATCGTTATATTTCATGGCTTGTTAGAATTTTCACTCAATGGGATTGGGGTGAATCATCAGCATTCCAAGCAGGTAGTAGTACAATTAGTATTTTAATGTCAAGATTACCAACTACAATTAAATTAAATGTTCTTAGTGTTATCGTTTCAGTTCCTTTAGGAATTGGACTCGGAGTTTTATGTGCTCTTAAAAAAGGAAGCGTATTTGATAATGTTTTCCAAGTTATCATTATGATTTTCATTTCTATTCCAGGATTCGTTATCATCAGTTTCTTGATTAGTTTATCTTATCATGTTAGCTGGTTACCATCATTATGGCCACAATCAACTGATCCTATTGGAAGAAAAGTTGCTGCATATATTATTCCTGTTATCGTTTTATCTATTGGTTCAATCAATGGATACGCTCGTTTCGTTAGAGCTGAATTATGTGAAGTTTTAGAAAGTGATTACTTATTACTTGCTAGAACAAAAGGTTTAACTAGAAGACAAGCTATTTTAAGACATGCATTTAGAAACTCAATGGTCCCAGTCTTACCATCAATTGTTTCTGAATTCATTGCTATTTTAGGTGGAAGTATGATTTTAGAAAATCTTTATCAAATTCCAGGTGTTGGCCAACTCTATATGGCTGCATTCAATACAAAAGATTATGACTTATTAATGACTGATATGGCTTTCTACACAATTATTGGTTTATTATCATCAATTATTGTTGACTTATCATATGGATTTATCGATCCACGTATTAGAATGGGGGCAAAGAAATAGTATGACAGAAAATGAAAAACAAGTATTCATTGATGGAAATGGAAAAGAAGTTACTATTTCTAGCGATGATTTCAAATTAGTTCAAAGTGATAGAAGAATTCACGATGTTAAATTTGCAGGAAAACCTACTACATTCTTTAAAGACGCAATGCGTAGATTTGCTCGTAGTAAATCTGCTGTTACAGGTGGTGTAATTGTTGGACTTTTAATATTAGGTGCAATAATTGTTCCAATGTGTACTCCTGATACTGGTGTTTATAATACAAATCCAAGTACTGGTGGTGGTACTACTCAAGAAGTTGACTTACCTCCAAAATTATTCCCAGCAGGAACAGGATTTTGGGATGGTACTCAAAAAAGAAGTGATGTTACTTATGATACTGTTAATAAATGCCCTGTTGGTGATAAGTATTATGAAGGAACATATTTCAATTTAACTACTTCAGAAACAACAAAAGAAGCTTATAGTGAATATGGTAGAGGAGGTTACGTTAACATTAACGCTAATGGTACAACTGATGCTACTTATTATACTGGTTCATTTGATATGAACTTATTAGATTCATTAAATGTTGAATTTGTATTAAGTGATGAAATGTATGCAACATATGATTTCACTGGTTATAAATTTTCAATTTATGATGGATATAATAGATATTTCTTAGTTGGTGATGAAGATACATGGTCTAAAGAAACAAAAGTTAATTTAGATGTAACTTCATTTGTTGATGAATTATATTTAGAAAATGCTAGATTTGAATTCACTGTTAAAAAGAGTGAAGATTCAAGCAAGATTGGTTCTATCTTAATTTCTTCATTCAATGCTTCAACTAAAACAGGCGATGAAGAATTAGAAGCAAATTTAAAAGAAATTAGTTTCAAAGATGGCAACACTGTTATGCAAAGAACTGGTAATGGAGTTGGTGTTTGGAACGTTACAGGTGGTGCACGTAGTGCTCATGCTGTTGAATTTACTGTTTGTAGTTTTACTTATGATCCATATGCTTATGTTTATGGTGAAAAAGATAGAACATTCAGTGCAAGAGAATTATTAACATATATTAATGCTGGTTCATTAACTGTTAATTTATCTTCATCTGATTGTGCAGCTACAACTGATGCTAGTGTATTAGCAAAAAGATTCGTAGTTAATCAAGATAGTGATTGTCCAATTGCTGAAGTTGTTGAACAAGTTGGCGATGCTAAATACGATTCAAGTAAAAAACAATGGACAGGCTATACATTAAAAGTTAAAGTCTATAACTATAAACTTTTAGGATATAGTAAAGCTCCATCATTTATCTTTGGTACAAATGATACTGCTAAAGATTATTGTAAATTAATGTTTACAGGTATGAGACTTTCATTCTGTATTGCAATTGGTGTCTCTGTTGTCAACATTATCATTGGTTTAATTTGGGGTTCTATCTCAGGTTACTTTGGTGGATGGGTTGATATTATCATGGAAAGAATTTGTGATATTATCTCTGGTTTACCAACAACTGTTATTATTACTTTATGTATTCTTTATGGTAGAGAATTCAACTGGGGTAGTGCAGCAGACGTTATTGCGTTAATGGTTGCATTATTTATGACTGGTTGGATGGGTGTTAGTGCTCGTACTAGAACTCAATTCTATCGTTATAAAGGTAGAGAATATGTTTTAGCATCTAGAACTTTAGGTGCAAAAGATGGTAGATTAATCTTTAGACACATCTTACCAAACGCAAGTGGTACTATTATCACTGGTTCTATCTTAATGATTCCTAATGTTATCTACACTGAAGCAAGTATTGCTTACTTAGGTTTAGGTTTACAAGGACAAGTCTTATTTGGTGTTATTTTAAGTGAAGCTAATAGTTATTACCAAGGTGATAAAGCTTTCTTATTATATATCCCTACATTCGTTATGATGCTCTTACTTGTTTCATTCAACTTATTTGGTAATGGATTAAGAGATGCATTCAACCCAGCTTTAAAAGGAGGTAAGAACTAATATGGAAAATAAAGAAAAAGTATTAGAAGTTAAGGACTTAACAATCTCCTTTAAAACTGATAGAGGAATTGTTCATGCAGTTAGAGGCGTTTCATTTGATCTTTATAAAGGTGAAACACTCTGTATTGTTGGTGAATCTGGTTCAGGAAAATCTGTTACTAACAAAGCTATTATGGGTATTAGTGCTAAAAACGCTATTGTTGAAAATGGTTCTATTCTTTACGAAGGTGAAGATTTAGTTAAAGTTAGTGAAGAAGAATTCCATCGTATTAGAGGACATAAGATTGGTATGATCTTCCAAGATCCTTTAAGTGCTTTAAACCCTGTCATGAAGATAGGTAAACAAATTACAGAAGCAACAATGATTAATAAAGATATTCTTAAAAGAAGATATAATGAATTAATCTCAAAAGAACTTGTTGCATACCGTAATAATGAAGCAAATTTCAGTTTCAATGTTACAAAAGTTGATAATGAATTAGAAAGAAATAAAAACTTAAAAGAAAAATTTGATGCTTTAAATAAAGAAATTGAAAAATTAGAAGCTAAAGTTACTGCTTTAGGTAACAAACAAGTTGAAGGCAATGAAAGATTAGCTGCAAAACTTGAAGATGCTAAACAAGCATTAGAAGATAAAAATTCATCTAGACAAAAATTAATTAATTCATGTTTTGATATCGCTATCAATTTAAAGAGAGAACATCAAGAAAAACTTGAATCAATTGAAAATGATATTGAAAGAAATAAAAAGGTTGAAGCAACAACTGATTTAAAGAAAGAAATTAAAGAATTAATTAATAAATCTTTAGAAGATGAATTAAATTACAATAAAGAAAAAGTAGTTTCTATTTTATCTTCATCTGATATCGATGAATTCTTTAAGAATTTAGAAGATAGAAGTGCTTCTTTAAAAGAATTAAAAAACATTTATAAAGCAAACTTCAAACAACTTGAAAAACCTTTAAAAGCAGATTTAAAAGTTGCTAAAAAAGAAGCAAAAGTTAAAGTTAAAGAATATCATGCTGAATTAAAAGTTAAATTTAATGAAAAAGAACAAGATTTAACTCAAAAATTAGCTGATAAAGAAGCTGAAATTGTCTCTTACAAAGCTTCTTTAAGTGCTGAAGCACAAGCTGAAATTGATAAAGCTTTAGAAGAAAACAAAATCATTCAAAAGAAGATTGATAAAGAAAATAAAAAATATCATGATGTTAACGTTTCTAAAGTTTCTAACGCTGATAAAATTGAATTAAAACCTCTTCCAGATGCTCATTTTGAAGAACTTTTAAAAGAAAAAGAAGCAATTAAGAAAGAAATTGCTGATAATAAAGAAGATTTTATCAACAAAACTAAAGTTACTAAGAAAGAAGCTAAAAAGATGGCTTTACAAGTTATGAAAGAAGTTGGTATTCCACTTCCAGAACGTCGTTTCAAACAATATCCATTTGAATTCTCAGGTGGTATGAGACAACGTATTGTTATTGCTATTGCTTTAACTGCTAACCCTGATATCTTAATTTGTGATGAACCTACAACAGCACTCGATGTTACAATTCAATCACAAATTCTTGAACTTATTAATAGATTAAAAGAAACTAGAAACTTAAGCTGTATCTTTATTACTCATGATTTAGGTGTTGTTGCTAATATGGCTGATAGAGTTGCTGTTATGTATGCTGGTAAGATTGTTGAATATGGTAAAGTTAATGAAGTATTCTTTGATCCACGTCATCCATATACATGGGCACTTTTATCATCAATCCCTGATGTTGACAGTAAAGAAAAACTTGAAGCTATTCCAGGAACACCTCCTGATATGATTTATCCACCAGAAGGTGATGCATTCGCTTTACGTAATAAATACGCTCTTGCTATTGATTTCAAATATCAACCACCTTATTTCAAGGTTACTGATACTCACTATGCTGCAACTTGGTTATTATATCCAGGTGCTCCACATGTTGATAGACCAAAGATTGTTGAAGCTAGAATTCAAAATGCATTAGCAGAAGAAAGAAAGAAAAATCCTGATTTTAAATTGGAGGCATAGGAACTATGAGTTTTGATAAAAAACATAAACAAATTGATAATTCAAAAGCTTCTTTAGTTAAAGAAAATTTAGGATTATATCAAGAAATGGAAGAAAATCAATTAGTTGTTGAAAAAGATAAAGACAATGAAAGAGATGATATCGAACCTCCAGTTGATGAACTCAAAGGAAGTTTAGATAAAGAAAAAGATCTTCACAATATTCTTTCAAAATGTAAATATAAACAAGAATATGTTGATAACCACATTATCTTAAGTGTTAATCACTTAAAACAATATTTCTTCTTTGGAAAAGGACCAAACAGATATAAATTAAAAGCTGTTCATGATGTCTCTTTCCAAGTTAAAGAAGGTGAATGTTTTGGTATCGTCGGTGAATCTGGTTGTGGTAAAACTACAACAGGTAGAAGTATTATTAGACTTTATGATATTACTAGTGGTTCTATTTACTATAGAGGTTATAGAATTGGTGCTGGTACTAGATGGAATGAAAAAGAATTAAAATATTCTAGAATTCATAACCAAGAAAAAGTTAAAGCATTAAAAGCTAAATTTAAAGCTGGTGAAATCTCAAAAGAAGAATACGATAAGAGTATTCAAGAAGCTAAAGAATACTTAAAGAATGTTACACACATTCAAAAAGCTAAGATTAAACAAATTAAATACGATCAAAAACATGTTAGTAGAAAGTTAATGCAAGAAATTCAAATGATTTTCCAAGATCCTATTGATTCTCTTGATCCTCGTATGACTGTTGAAACAATTATTTCAGAAGGATTAAATATTCAAGGATTCCATAACAAAGAAGAAAATCATAAGAAAGTTGTTGCAGCACTTGAAAGAGTTGGTTTAATCGAAGATTATTGTTCACGTTATCCACATGAATTCTCAGGTGGTCAAAGACAAAGAATTGGTATTGCTCGTGCATTAATTATGAATCCAAAACTCTTAATTTGTGACGAACCAATCTCTGCACTTGATGTTTCTATCCGTGCTCAAATTATTAACCTTTTAAATGATTTAAGAGAAGAAATGGGATTATCATTAATCTTCATTGCTCATGATTTATCTGTTGTTAAATATTTCTGTGATAGAATTGCTGTTATGTATTTTGGTGAAATTGTAGAAATGACAACAAGTGATGAATTATTCAAACATCCATTACATCCATATACAAAGAGCTTATTAAGTGCTATTCCAAAGCCAAATCCATTAACTGAAAAGAAGAGAGAAAGAATTGTTTATAAACCTCAAGAAGTTCACGATTATAGTGTTGATAAACCTAAATTCGTTGAAATCTTACCAGGTCACTTCGTTTTAGCTAATAAAGCTGAAGTTGAAAAATATAAAGCAGAAATTGCTGAAATTGATTCTCACTCAAAAGCAGAATAAATTTAAAAATTTTAAAAATGCTGGTATAAAATACTAGCATTTTTTATATATTGTTAAAAAATCATTTTATTGACTACTAATTTAACATGTGTTATTATAAAGAAAATATAGGTGATTTTATGTATAAAAAAGTATTTTCAGTTTTTACTATAGCGCCAATTTTAATTTCTTTTTTAAATAAAAACAATTTTAATAATAATTTTAAAAATGGCGTAAATTTCTATTCAGGAGAAAATAACATGTTGAAGGAAGTTTCACAAAATTCAGGAATAGATTTTTCGAATTTTAAGAATTCGTATTTTTATAATCTTACTGAAAATTACTCTAGGAATGTCAATAATTCTTGTGGGTATGTTGGAATTAGTATGCTTTTATCTTATTATGATACTTTCTTATCAGATGATATTATTCCTGAAATATATGATAAGCCATCTGATGATTCATCTTATAATATGTTAGAAAGAAAAAATTCTCCAGGTGTAATAAATGATTATGTTGAAATTAATAATATCGAAAATTATTATAAATATATAACAACTTTAGACAAACCATCCTTTCAAGGAAAATTAATGGAAATTGCTTATAATAAAGGTCTTATTAATTTATCTTCTGAGAAGGCTTTCTATACTAGTTTTGATAAAGAAGTTATAATTTTAAAAGAATATTTTAAAAGCATTTTAGATTATGATTACGGAAAACAATATACATTAAATCGTGTGAGCGATAATGTAAAAGATTTTGTAATTTCTCAAATTAAGAAAGGATATCCTGTTTTACTTTCTTTGAAATTAAAATTTGTTGATGACGGTCATGTTGTTGTTGCATACGATTACGATGAAACTAACAAAATTGTTTATTGTCATACAGGTTATGATCCAGAAATTTATTGTTTTAATCATTTTGATATAGATAATATGTTTGATACATATAAAGATGCATTAACTATAAATTTTAATATTAATCATAAGCATTCTAATAATTATAAAGTTAATGGTAATTCTTATTGTTATAACGATTGTGATATCGTTACATATTATGGAAATGATAAGGAACATCATTATAGTAAATATGAGCAATATAATTCAACTAAACATAAATATGTTTGCTCTAATGATGACTCTTACATTCTTAAAGGTCATGCAGTAGAATCAAGTAAAATTTATACTCTTAATGGTCATATGTATGGTAATTGTATAGATTGTAATTATCTTGTCGATTTAGGATCAACAAGTGTAATTACTCCTACAAATAACTTATTTATTAGCAAAAATGGAAGTTATATGCTAGAAAATGGAATTTTTGTAATTCAAAAAGAAGATTTAGAAGCATACTTAAATGGGACTTTATTTGAAGATAGTGGAGAAAAATAATGAAAAAAATAGTTTTATTAATTTTATCAGCTTTAATATTAACAAGTTGTAACTCGAATGATTTCACTGAAGAAAGTTTTTGGATGGAACAAAATCAAAGTATTAAAACAGATTATAATACATCAACTTTTAAAAAAGAATTTCCTTTTTATTATGAACCATATGAAAATTATATAGATAGTAATTTTTCTAATTATTCATATTTTAAACTTTTCCCTAAAGACTCTGTGTATAATGTTTTGTATCCTTATGAGAATACTGTTTATAAAGTAGGGTGTGAAACTACTAAAAATAAAATTTATTTTATAGAAATTTTTGATGTAATTAATGATGAATTAAGGAGCATGGATTTAACTTCAGGAGGATCTGATAGCTATACTGGTCCAAGTCGTGAAACATTACAATTTCAATGTGTTTTTTATCCTACATTAAGTGACAAAAGAGATTATAAATTAGTTGTTGATTATTTTTATCCAAAAGCCACGAGAGTTAAAATAGAAGGTAATGGTGTAACTTTTGGATATATATTTTGTTATTGTCGAACAGATATTTCTGAATATAAAAATATATTTCTTAAATATGTAGACAAAAATTTAAAATTTCATTCAAAAAAAGAATAATCAAAAAAATATCTCCATATCAATTATTTAGATATGGAGATTTTTTATATTTAAAATTATAATTATTAAATGGATAAAGAAATTAGAAGAAATAGCATTATTAAATTAATAATAGGAGTAGTTTTACTCGCTCTTGGAGTAGTTACTCTTATATATTCTACTCATAATATTACTAGTACTATATTAGGATATATTATAGGTGCTTTAATATGCGTTACTTCTTTATTTTTAATCGTATATACATTTATTAAATATCCAGAACATGTCTATAGATATTTAATATTTTCATTACTTTTAACAAGTGGAGTATATTGTTTTATTATTCCTTTAGCTGCTACAACATTTATATGTTTATTTATTGGAATAACTTTAATGTTATGTTCTTTATTATACGTTATTAAATTTATAATCTTAAAACATTTAACAATGCGTTATTGGTTTAATGTTGTGCAACTTATTGTATGTATTGTTTTATTTGGACTTGGAGTATCTTTTGCAGTTTTTTATAACACCATTGATACTTTTTTAATCTGTATGATAGTAGGTATTCCTTTATCAATAATTGGATTATTCTATATAATTTTAATGTCAATTAGACTTATTGCTAATCGTTAATAACAAGTAAATTCAACTCAGTTTCTTCTTTAGTGATTCCAGCGTGAGTTGCTTTTAATTTAAAATCATCATTATCTGCAAAGCAATATTTAGAGTTAGATAACATAAAATAATTTCCAAGTAAGGAATCAAATAATGGATGAGGATCACCTATACCAAACCAATTTTCATTAATGATTTCTTCTTTAGTTTTTAAAACAAATTTATCTTTGTATTTTTTGTTATACACTTTAATAAAATCATCAATTTTATCTTCCTTAACTTCAAAAGATGCAAAGGTACCTTCAACACTATAAATAGCAGTTTTATTTTGTAATGTTTCAAGTAATTCTTCATCATGATTTAAATAGATAATTTCTATATCTTTAAATCCATGATCTGCAACTACTAAAAATAAAACATCAGGATTAGCTTTCGCTAATTCCTCAACCTTTTTATTTAAATAAATTACTTTTTCTCTTACCTTTTCATTTTTAATTCCAAATTCATGCATTGTATGATCTGGTTCTCCAGAATATAGATAAGTAAACTTATATTCTTTGATAGACTTACTTCCTTCATTAAAGAAAGCTTCAAAATCATCATGGTAATTTTCATCTCTAAAATTAAATGAAGAAATCCAATTAGCAATTTTCTTATTATTTGAATCGTTAATAATATCAGTAATGTATCTAGGTTTTAATATATCTTTTTGAATATTAATGTATGATAAAAATTCTTTATTACATTTATCTCTATTTAAAAAGATATCAATATATCCAATACCTTTAATATGTTCATCCCATCCAATAAATGCTGTTTCTTTAGGGTATTTTCCTGTCATTAAAGAAGTAGTAGCAGCAACAGTAGTAGGAGGATATACACTATTTGCACTTAATCTAATATGATTATATAAAAAAGGAATATCTTCTTTATAAGTTTCATAAATTACTTTCCCAAATCCATCTAAAAGAATTAAACAGAGATTTTTATCTTTATTCTTTTCTAATATTTTATCTAATTCTTTATATGAATCATGAAATGTATCAATATTAAAATGTTTTAATATTGAATTTGATATATTTACTAATGTGTTGTTTTCTTGATCTACTCGCATAATGTTCTCCTTATGTAACTAATAATTATATAATAAATATATCTTTGAATGCAAAAGAAAACTCCCTAAATAAATAGGGAGTAATTGATTGAAAATATTATAATTTTCTGTTGTAGAATTCGACGATTAATGATTCGTTGATTTCTTGTGATAATTCACTTCTTTCTGGTAAACGATCGAATGAACCTTCTTTCTTTTCTTTGTCAATTGTGACATATTTTGGAGCAACTGCTAAAGCTTCTAAACTTGCTTTGACAATCTTTAAATCTCTGCTCTTTTCTTTTAAAGAAATTTTGTCACCTGGCTTACAGATGTAGCTAGGAATATCAATCTTTTTACCATTGACTAAGATGTGGCCATGGTTAACAAGTTGTCTAGCTTGAGCTCTTGTTGAAGCAAAACCCATTCTATAAACTAAGTTATCTAATCTTGATTCTAAGATGATCATAAATTCAGTACCAGTAACTGTTTCTGATTTACGAGCAATTTTGAATAATCTAACGAATTGTTTTTCGTTAACGCCGTATAAGTTCTTTAATTTTTGTTTTTCTTGTAATTGGCGTCCATATTCTGATAATTTCTTTTTATCTTGTCCATGTTGACCTGGAGCGTAGTCTCTTTTCTTTAATTCTTTACCTGTTTCAGAGAGTGAAAAGTGAAGTCTTCTGGAACGTTTCCATGATGAGTCTAAGTTTCTCATATTTTTTCTCCTTTTACTTGCTTATAAAACGAGATATAAATTCTATCTTTCCGGGTGAAATAAATTCTTTTTCGGCTTGTAGCTAAGCTTACTTAAGTAGATATACCTTATTTCGTCTGACGAAAGTATATTTATACGCTGCGAATTAATGCCTTAATAATATACTCTTTTTAAGCTTAAATAGCAAGTAGAAATTAATTAAATTAGCACGAATTAATCGATAATTTTTGATTAATTTTCATTTTTTACAATATGTGCTTTTTCTATGTCTTTGATTGATTTATTTTCTAAATGCTTAATTGGTTCCCAAGTAACATTTTTAGAAAATAATGCTTTAAATGATAATGGAATAAGTTTTATTGCAAAAAGAGGAAAAATAAATAAAATTTGTAATTTTCTAACAAAAGATGCATCAATATTTTTATGATACTTTATCATTATAATAATTACATGTATTACAGGTATTCCAAATAAAGATAGAAATTGAAATAATAAAGTTAATAAACTTGATGATAAATATAATGATAATGATTCAATTCCAATAAAATAAAATATAGTATGGATAATTAATGTTAAAAGAAACCACACAATTGCAATAATAGGAAATGGGAAAATATGCACAAACATTTCAAAAGATGATAATCTTTCTTTAAATGTTCTTTTATTTTTAAATCCAAATGCCATTTTTAATAAAGAACTTGAATATAATCTAGCACATTGATGATTACCTTTGCACCATCTAAATTGTTGTTTATTACTACTTTTTAAATCATTAGGTTGCTCATCATAAAATATAGCTTCTTCATTATAAGAAATTTTAATTCCATTTTTAGAACACCAGCAAGAAAATTCTATATCTTCAATAAATGTATTAAAATTCCATCCATTAAGTTTTTCTAAAATTTTACGGTCAACATAATATCCTGTACCAGATATAAAGGTTGATAAATCAAGGATTTGACGAGAATGATGTACAATTAAGCATTCTCTTAAGAATAATAAACTTGAACACGCACTAGTTAAAGATGAATTAAAGTTTTTACTATCTCTAAAAGAAGTAGCTACTTGATTTCCTTCATCAAATGTATCATTCATTTTTGAAGTGAAGTTTTTAGATAACAAGTTATCTGCATCAAATACAAAGAAAGCTTCTAAATCGTTGAATTCCTTATTATTTAATATTTTTTGAATTGCAAAATCTAAAGCATAACTTTTTCCTTTTTTAGTATTATCATTTCTTTCAAATACAATTGCACCATGATCTTTTGAGATTTTTGCTGTTTCATCAGTGCAATTATCTGCTACAACAAATACTTGCATCAATTCTTGTGGATAATCTTGATTGTAGATACTATCTATTAAATTTCCAATAACATTTTCTTCATTTCTTGCACAAATAATATATCCATATTTATGCATTGTTTTAGCTTTTTTAAATGTTTTATGTTTTGTAAATAAGGATACAATTAAATGGATATTTTGCATTAAATAAACTAAAGTAAAAAATATAAAGATAATCCATGAAATTATTGAAAAAATATTTAATACATTTTCTTTTACACTAGATGAAATTTCAAAAGTTGTGAGTTCATTTAATACTTTAAACATCGTTTAATTCCTTTCAAATAATGGT
>CAVGUB010000113.1:17549-19074 GCA_963632375.1 Phocaeicola dorei
ATTCTTAGCTTTCTTATAAAATAATCATTCTTTTATGAATATTTAAAATTATCTAATTTTCGTTTTTAACAATATGTGCTTTTTCTATATCTTTGATTGATTTATTTTCTAAATGTTTAATTGGTTCCCAAGTAACATTTTGAGCAAATAATGCTTTAAATGATAAAGGAAGGAATTTAGCAGCAAAGAACGGGAATGTAAATATTATTTGTAATTTTTTAATAAAAGGAATATTGATATTTTTACGATATTTAATCATTACAACAATTACATGTACCATCGCCATTCCAAATAATGATAAACATTGTAATAATATAGTAGTTAAACTTGAAGATAAATACATTGATAAAGATTCAATTCCCATAATAAAGAATGTTGTATGAGTAATTAATGCAATGATAAACCAAATAATTGCAATAATTGGAAAAGGGAAAATATGAACTAGCATTTCAAAAGAGGAAATTCTTTCTTTAAATGTTCTTTTATTTTTAAATCCAAAAATCATTCTTAATAATGAAAAAGTATATAATTTAGCACATTGATGATTACCTTTACACCATCTAAAATGTTGTTTATTACTAGTTTTTAAATCGTTTGGTTGTTCATCATAAAATATTGCTTCTTCATTATAAGAAATCTTAATTCCATTTTTAGAACACCAACAAGAAAATTCAATGTCTTCAGTAAATGTATTAAAATCCCATCCATTCATTTTTTCAAATATTTTGCGATCTACATAATATCCAGTTCCTGATACAAAAGTAGATAAATCAAGAATTTGACGAGAATGATGCACAATTAAACATTCTCTTAAAAATAATAAACTTGAACACGCACTAGTTAATGATGTATTGAAGTTTTTACTATCTCTAAAAGAAGTAGAAACTGAATAACCTGCATCAAATGTTTCATTCATTTTAGAAGTATAATCTTTAGATAATAAGTTATCTGCATCAAAGATAAAGAATGCTTCTAAATCTTTAAATTTAGTGTTATTTAATATTTTTTTGATAGCATAATCTAAAGCGTAACTTTTACCTTTTTTAATATTATCAAATCTTTCAAATACAATTGCACCATGATCACTTGCAATTTTTGCTGTTTCATCAGTACAATTATCTGCTACTACAAATACTTGCATTAATTCTTTTGGATAATCTTGATTATAAATACTATCAATCAAGTTACCAATAACTTTATCTTCATTTCTTGCACAAATAATATATCCATATTTATGCATTGTTTTAGCTCTTTTAAAAGTTTTATGTTTTTTAAATAAAGATACAAATAAATGAATATTTTGCATTAAATAAATTAATGTAAATAATATAAATATTGTCCATGAAATTATAGAAAAAATATCTAGTGCATTTTGCTTTTCACTAGGTGCCATTTCAATAGGATTAAATTCATCTGGTATTCTAAACATTTTATTAACTCCTTTTTACGATAGATATTATAGTAAATTTAAAATAGAAATCAAACAATATTTATTTTTTGTTCGAAAATTATTTATTAAAAAAAT
>CAVGUB010000114.1:0-15659 GCA_963632375.1 Phocaeicola dorei
TAAATTTATTGACGTTTATTGTTGTACATCTATCTAGTTTTCAAAGATCTCTTTGCGCTTTATTAAGTGCTTCCTTAACACGCGCTCAAATAGTATATATTAATGAATAATTTAAGTCAACAACTTTTTTTAAAATTCGATAAAATTCTCATACTTAATATTTCCAATAAATAAAGGACATCTTTCGATGTCCTAAATATTTACTATTTATTTACTTTTTAGGTCCAACTTTAGCAAGTTTTTTACCTAAATCATTTGTTTCATACTTTTTGAAATTATTTTCAAATAATTCAGAAAGCTTTGATGCTTTATTTTCCCATTCATTAGGATCGCTATAAGTATCGCGAGGATCTAAAATTTTTGGATCAACTCCTGGAAGTGAAGTTGGTACTTCAAAATCGAAATGAGGAATCTTTTTAGTTGGAGCATTATTAATTGAACCATCTAAGATAGCATCAATAATTCCACGAGTATCTTTAATTGAAATTCTTTTACCACTTCCATTCCAACCAGTATTAACAAGATATGCTTTAGCACCACTTGCATTCATCTTTCTAACAAGTTCATGAGCGTATTTTGTTGGATGTAATTCTAAGAATGCTTGTCCAAAACATGCACTAAATGTTGGAGTTGGTTCTGTAATTCCTCTTTCAGTACCTGCAAGTTTAGCAGTAAATCCACTTAAGAAATAATATTGAGTTTGTTCAGGTGTTAAAATTGAAACTGGTGGTAAAACTCCAAATGCATCTGCTGATAAGAAAATAACATTTTTAGCAGTAGGAGCACTTGAAATTGGTTTTACAATATTTTTAATATGATAAATTGGATAAGAAACTCTAGTATTTTCAGTTACTGATTTATCAGTAAAATCAATTTTTCCATTTTCGTCAACAGTAACATTTTCAAGTAATGCATCACGTTTAATTGCATTATAAATATCAGGTTCACTTTCTTTATCAAGATTAATTACTTTAGCGTAACATCCTCCTTCAAAATTAAATACTCCATTATCATCCCATCCATGTTCATCATCACCAATTAATAATCTTTTTGGATCAGTAGATAAGGTTGTTTTTCCTGTTCCTGAAAGTCCAAAGAAAATAGCAGTATTTTTTCCTTCTAAATCAGTATTAGCACTACAATGCATACTAGCAATACCTTTTAATGGTAAATAATAATTCATCATAGAGAAAATACCTTTTTTCATTTCTCCACCATACCAAGTATTTAAAATAACTTGTTCTCTACTTGTAATATTAAAGATAACAGCAGTTTCACTATTTAAACCTAATTCTTTATAATTAGTTACTTTTGCTTTACTTGCATTATAAACAATAAAATCTGGTTCAAAATTTTCAAGTTCTTCTTCAGTTGGTCTAATAAACATATTCTTAACAAAATGTGCTTGCCATGCAACTTCAACAATAAATCTTACTGCCATTCTTGTATCTTTATTAGCACCAGCAAAACCATCAACAACATAAAGTTTTTTATTTGATAATTCTTCAATAGCAAGTTTTTTACATGCATCCCATGCTTCTTTACTAGCTTTATGATTATCATTTTTGTATTCAGGACTTGTCCACCAAACAGTATCCTTACTATTTTCATCTTCAACAATGAATTTATCTTTTGGACTACGTCCAGTATAAATTCCAGTCATAACATTAACTGCACCAAGTTCAGTTAACTTTCCTTTTTCATAACCTTCTAATCCTTCTTTTGTTTCTTCATTAAAAAGATACTCGTATGATGGATTATAGACGAGTTCAACAGTATTTTTAATACCATATTTTGTTAAATCAATTGTCTTCATTTTCTTCCTCTTTTGTTTAGATTTTTATCTAAAAAACATTACAAATATTTTAACACATAATTTAGATTTTTCTATATCTTAGATATAGAAAAATTATTTTTGATAAATTTTTATTAATTTATTTCCTACTCCAATTCCTACGATTAATTTTATTAAATCTGGAATAATAAATGGAAAAACTGTTGCAGTTAATGCAGTAAGCAACGTGCATTCTTCATTTTTATAAATATAAATAAACCATAACGCTCCAAAAAGGTAGGTAACTATTAAACCAAGTACCATACTTATTGAATAACTTATTAAATTATTTTTAAAAATTAAATAAAATGGTAAATAAATTAAAGGAATAAGCAAAAAACCAATTAAGAATCCACCTGTTGGACCTAAAAATACCGTTGGTCCACCTTTAAAATTACTAAATACAGGAACTCCAACAAGTCCAATAAGTAAATATAAAGCAATTGTAATAAAAGATTTAACAGGACCTAAAACATAAATACAAATAAATATTGCAAGTAATTGTAATGTAAAACTAACTACTGATCCAATTGGAATTGAAATCCATGAACAAATAGTAATTAATGCAATAAACATTGCAATATAAGCTATATCTCTTGTTTTAAAATAATATAAATTAGTTTTTTTAACTTGTTCCATAAGTTTCTACAAATGAAAAGTAATTTCTCCTGAATAAATTGATTTTTCTAAATCATTTAATTTAACTAATAAAGATAAATCATCGTTAATATCAAGAACTTTAACTAATTCTTTTTTATTATTGATTAAAGCGTATACTTCTTTATTCTTTAAATAATTTTTATTCTTTGCAAAAATTAAATATTCATTATCCCCTTCTTTTAACTTTTTAAAATAATCATAAATTTTCTTATAAAGTGTCTCTTTAAATAAATCTTTATCAATATCTTTATTTAATTCATTTGATAAACTACTTGCTTTAAAAAGCAAATCATCATCAAATATCTTTTGATTTAAATTGATTCCAATTCCAATTATAATTCCATTTATTTTATTATTCTCCATATGGGATTCAAGTAAAATTCCTGAAATTTTCTTATCATTTATATAAATATCATTCGGCCATTTATATAAAGGATTGAGTGTTGGGTAGAGTTCTTTGATTGTAAGAAAAAGGACATACGCACTAGAAACTGAAAGTTTACTAATTTCATTAATAAGGGTAGGATCTTTTAATAAAATACTAAACATTAAGTTTTCACTTTTGTTTGATATCCATTTTCTTCCACTTCTCCCTCTCCCTTCTTTTTGATAATCACTTTCACAAATTGTAAAATCATTTAAATTATCAAAATTTCTTTTTAAGTATGAAGAAGTGGAATCAATTTCTTCAAAATGTAAATATGTATAGGACATTTTTTATGCAAATAACAATAAGAATAATCCAGCAGCAACTGCACTTCCAATAACACCTGCAACATTAGGACCCATTGCATGCATTAATAAATAGTTATCTGGATTTTCTTTTTTACCAATATTATGAACAACTCTTGCAGCCATCGGAACTGCACTAACTCCAGCTGCTCCAATCATTGGATTAACTTTTCCATGCGTCATTTTACACATGAGTTTACCAGCTAAAACTCCACCTGCACAACTAAGTGAGAACGCAAAGATACCTAAAGCAAAGATAACAAGTGTTTTTACTGTTAAGAAATTACTTGCAGTAGCAGTTGCACCAACACAAAGTCCAAGTAAAATTGTAACAATATACATTAAACTATTAGCTAAAGTTTCAGTAATCTTTGGAACTACTCCACTTTCTTTAACTAAATTTCCAAGCATTAAGCATCCAATTAATGGAGCACATGTTGGAACAATTAAAACAGTAACTACAGTAACAATAATTGGGAAAAGAATTCTTTCTCTTTTTGAAACTGGTCTAGCTTGTTCCATTTTAATTTGTCTTTCCTTTTTAGTAGTTAATAACTTAATAATTGGAGGGAAAATAACTGGAACTAAAGCCATATAAGAATATGCAGCAATTGAAATACTAGAAAGTAAGTTTGGAGCAAGTCTTGTTGCACCTAAAATTGCAGTAGGTCCATCAGCACCACCAATAATACCAATAGCAGCAGCTTCTTTTACAGTAATTGTACTTCCTAAAACATTTTCAATTCCTGGAATTTTTCCAATTCCAAATGCAATTAAGAATGTTAAGAAAATACCAAGTTGAGCAGCTGCTCCAAGTAACATTAATTTTTTATTAGCAATTAAAGGACCAAAATCAGTAGTAGCACCAATACATAAGAAGATTAAACACGGATAAATTCCAAATTTAACTCCATAGTATAGATAACCAATTAATCCTGAATAATGTACTTCTCCAGCTGCATCTGTTGTAGTTACAAATATTTCATTTGCAACTCCTGGAAGGTTAATAAGTAACATTCCAAATGAGATTGGTAATAATAAGTATGGTTCAAATTGTTTTTTTATCGCTAAAAAGATTAAAACAAACGCCAAACATATCATTATTAAATTTTTCCATCCACCTTCTTGAAAGAAACCAGCAATACCAGTAGATTCGAAAAATTGTTTAAATAATTCAGCAAAATCCATACTACTTTAATACCATTAATAAATCATTATTAGAAACGCTTGATCCTTTTTGAGCACAAATTTCAACTACTTCTCCATCAAATGGAGCACTAACTTCATTTTCAAGTTTCATCGCTTCAATGATTGCAACAGTATCTCCTTTTTTAACCTTATCACCAACTTTTACTTTAATATCAAGTAAAACTCCTTGAAGTGGTGCAACAATTTTTTTATCGCCACTTCCACTACTAACTGTGACACTTTCTTCTTTTTTGACTTCTTCTTTTTTAACAGGTTTAACTTCTTCTTTAGTAACTCTTTCATCAATTGATTCAAGTTCTACTTTATAAGTTTTACCATTAACTTTAATTTTATAAATTTTCATATTATCTCCTACTCATCAATTCTTTCAATACTTTTTAGCTTACAATCTTTTTTAAATTCTTTATTAAAATCAATTGTTGCTACAAGTAAAGCAATTACTGCATCATTATCTTCACTTAATAATTTGTTTTCTTTTTTAGGATTAATATTCATTTTTCCATCTACTTTATTAATACATTTAATAACTGCATCACATATAAGTACGATTAGAAAAAGCATTATAATAACAAAAATCATTAAGACTATAGATAAAACTACAGCTACTCCAAAATCTAAATCTTCAATAAATGCTAAAGTAAACATATTAAGCCTCTACTTTAATTTTAGTTGGTATTTTATCTTCTTCTCTTTTCTTTAAGAATTTTAATGCAACATCTTTAAATAACGCAATTGATAAAACATCTTCATCACTTTTAGCAATACCTTTATATTCTTTCTTTAAAGCTTCAAATTCTGGTTTTAAATCATCAGCAGGTCGATAATCAATTACCTTTTGATCTCCAATTATTTTCTTTCTGATTTCTTCATTAACGCTTCCTGGAGCTTTTCCATATTTTCCAAGTAAATAATCAGTAATTTCTTTTGGAACCATTTTATATCTTTCCTCGCTTAATACATTTAAAACTGCTTGAGTTCCAACCATTTGAGAAAGTGGAGTAACAAGTGGAGGATATCCTAAATCTTTTCTTACATTAGGAACTTCTTTTAATACTAAATCTAATTTATCACTTTGACCTTGTTGAGCAAGTTGAGAAATTAAATTAGAAAGCATTCCTCCAGGAACTTGATATTTTAAAATATTTGGATTACAAGATAATACTTTTGGATTTAATAATCCATTATCTAAATATTTTTGTTTTATTGGTTTTAATTTATTAGCAGCAATATTTAGCATTTCTTCATTTAATTTTGGATCATATTTTGTACCTCGTAATGCAAAATTAAATGATTCAGTACATGGTTGAGATGTTCCTCCACTTAAAGGAGATAAAGCAAGATCAATAATATCAACTCCTGCTTCAATCGCTTTTAAGTAAGTCATTTCAATAAGTCCACCTGTACAATGTGCGTGTAATTCTACTGGTAATTTAGTATTTTCTTTAATACCTTTAACTAATTCATATGCAGTTTGAGGTAATAAAACACCTGCCATATCTTTAATACAAATACTATCTGCACCAAGTTTTTCAACTTCTTTTGCAAGATTAATGTAGTATTCTACTGTATGAATTGGACTTGTGGTATAAGATAATGCGATTTGACATTCTCCACCATATTTTTTAGTAGCAACTACTGCACTCTTTAAATTTCTAATATCATTTAAAGCATCAAATACTCTAATAATATCAATTCCATTTTCAATTGATTTTTGAACAAACTTATCTACAACATCATCACTATAATGACGATATCCTAAAATGTTTTGTCCTCTAAAAAGCATTTGAAGTTTTGTATTCTTACAAATCTTTCTAGCTTTTCTAAGTCTCTCCCAAGGATCCTCATCTAAAAACCTTAAACATGCATCAAAAGTAGCCCCACCCCATATTTCAATAGCGTGGTAGCCAACTTTATCAAGTTCAGGAAGTGCCTCTAAGACTTCATCAGTAGTCATTCTTGTTGCAAAGAGTGATTGATGACCATCTCTGAGAGCTGTTTCAACTACTTTAACACCCATATTTTCTCCTATTATTTTCATTTGTTTTGGTAAACAATTCGATATAAATATTTTATCATTTTTAAATATTTTTACCAAAAAAAATAATTTGTATTCAAGCACAAAAAAAGAAGGATTTTTAATTTCCTTCCTTAGTAATTAATCTCTACTTGATTTTAATAAAATTATAATAACTTTTAATAAAATTAAGATGTAATCGTTATATAAATTTAAAGCAAAATATAATGCAACATTTGTATTATCTTGAGCAGTTTGAGCAAATTTCTTAATATTCCACATATCAATTGCAGTGATTATTAATCCATAAATTAATACAATGAAATCAACAATATAATACATTTGTCTAACTGCAGATAAGTTACCACTTGAAACATATAAAATTGGAATTAAGAAAAAGTTAACCATGCAGATAATTCCTGCACCACTTATAAGACCAATTGCAATAAGCCAAAGCCATGAAACTTTATCTCTTAAAATTAATCCAAATATACACATTACAAGGAACATTCCACTAGTAATTAAAACTGCAATACCAACAAGATTTAAGTCTTCAATATAGTATCCTATAGTTGCAAGTAAAACAGACATAAAGAGTACATAGAATAACCAACTTACAATTCCACCTTGAGATTTTGCTAAACTTCTAAATGTAGCATTTACACTAGAAATAACAACCCCAATTGCAGAAATAATAGTAATTGTAAAGTAAGCAACTCTTGATCCAGTTGAAGCAATTGGCCATAAATAATTAAAAAGATATGTAAATCCAATAGTTATGCCTGCAGTTAAAAGTAAACTAATACCAAAATATAAGAAAACTCTAGCATAGAATGTAGCTTTACTAATCGCTTCCATATTTTTAGGTTTTTCACTATAAATTACATTTTCATCATTACGCATATTTTTCCTCCTATCCCCTATATTATATAGAATTTTCTTTAATATGAAAGATTAAAAAAATGGAATTAGATATACTAACTCCATTTTAATTTAATCTTATTCAATATTACGTAATAATTCAGTATAGCTATCAAGTTTTAAACTTGCACCACCAACTAAAGCACCATCAACATCTTTTTGAGCAAGATATTCTTTAATATTATTTGGTTTAACACTTCCGCCATATAAGATTCTAATCTTATTAGCAGCTTTTGTACCATATAATCCTCTTAAAGTTTTACGGATAAATGCACAAATATCTTGAGCAATATCACTTGATGCATTTTTACCTGTTCCAATTGACCAAATTGGTTCATATGCAACAATAACTTTAGTTGCATCTTCTAAAGAAACATCTTTAAAACCTTCAATAATTTGTTCTTTAACAAATTCTTTTGTCTTTCCATTTTCAAATGTTTCTAAAGATTCACCACAACAATAAACAGGAGTCATATCGTTTGCAAGTAATGCTAAGATCTTTTTATTACATTTTTCGTTAGTTTCATTATCATAAGTTCTTCTTTCACTATGACCAACTAAAGACATATCAATATCAATATCTTTTAACATTGGAATTGAAACTTCACCTGTAAATGCACCATGATCTTCAAAATGGACATTTTCAGCACCAACAAATAATGATTTTTTAACGATTTTTTTAACACTTTGAAGTGATAAATAAGGAACACAGATACCAATATCAATTTTATGAGCTTTTGCTTCTTTACCAAGTTCTTTTGCACCCTTAGCAAATTCAATTGATTCAGTAACTGTTTTGTTCATTTTCCAGTTACCTAATAATAATTTTCTTCTCATAATTAGCCAATGACATCAATTCCTGGAAGATGTCCATCATTTTCAATCATTTCAAGTGATGCACCACCACCTGTTGAAACGTGTGAGAATTTATCAGCATAGCCAAATTCTTTTGCAGCAGCAGCACTATCACCACCACCAATAACTGAGAAACATTCTTCATTATTAGCAATTGCTTTACAAATTCCTAATGTACCATCTTGGAATTCTACTCTTTCAAAAACACCAACTGGACCATTCCAGAAAATTAATTTTGCTCTTCTAATAATATCAGCGAATTTTTCAACTGTTTTTGGACCAACATCCATGCCATTGTAACCTTCTGGGATACATTCATTAGCAATACCAACATCTGTATCAACACATTTAATAACTGTTGGATGATCGAAATTGTCTGCAACTTTAGTATCGATTGGTAAAACAATCTTACCACTTGCAAAACATTTTCTTGCGTATTCTAATTGATCATCTTCAACTGGAGAATCACCAGTTTGCATTCCAAGTGCTTTATAGAAAGTAAAACACATTGCACCACCAATTAAAACTTTATCACATTTTTTAAGTAATGAATCGATAACTTTAATTTTATCAGAAACTTTGAAACCTGCTAAAATAGCAATATATGGGTGTTCTTCACCTTTAACACAAGCACCTAAGTTCTTAACTTCTTTTTCCATTAAGTAACCTAAAGCAACTGGTTTACCTTCTGCTTTTAAAACTTCAGGGACACCATATGTTGAAGCGTGTGCTCTATGAGCACTACCAAAAGCATCCATAACGAATGCATCAACATTGCTTGCCCAATCAGCAGCTAATTTAGCATCATTTTTACTTTCACCTTTTTCGTATCTTGTATTTTGAACGAGTAAAACTTCTCCAGCTTTTAATTTAGAAACTGCTTCTTTTAAACCTTCTCCACTTGTAGCTTCTGAGAAGTAAACATTAACTCCTGGAAGATGACCTTGTAAGCAAGGAAGAACATATTTCATATTATTCTTTTCTTTTTCCTTAGCAATTTCTTCATCATCAACCTTGCCCCATTTAATTTTTCCTAAATGTGACATTAAGACTAAGCTTGCTCCTTCACTTAAGAGTTTTTTGATTGTAGGTAAAGCTTGAACAACACGGTTGTCATCTCTAATTTCACTACCCTTTAATGGGACGTTGAAATCGACTCTAACGAGAACTTTTTTACCTTTTAAATCTTTTAATTCATCGATTGTATGCATAAACACTCCTTTTATAAATAAAAGGCTTAGAAAATATACTCTAAGCCTTTTTGTTTAACAATTTAAATTATTTTAATTCTGCGAAATATTTAATTGTTCTAACCATTTGGCTGGTATATGAATTTTCATTGTCATACCAAGCAACGACTTGAACATGATATGTTTCATCATCGAGTTTGTGAACCATTGTTTGAGTTGAATCAAATAATGAACCAAATCTCATACCAATAATATCACTAGAAACTAATGGTTCGTCTGTCCATCCAAATGATGCGGATGTATGAGCTTTCATGTAATCATTGATAACTTCTGGAGTTAAATCTTTTGCTTTACAGACTGCAACTAAGATAGTTGTTGAACCTGTTTTGACAGGAACTCTTTGTGCAGAACCAATTAATTTACCATTTAATTCTGGAATAACAAGTCCGATTGCTTTAGCAGCACCAGTGCTATTTGGAACAATGTTTTCAGCACCTGCTCTTGCTCTTCTTAAATCACCTTTTCTGTGTGGTCCATCAAGAATCATTTGATCGCCTGTGTAAGCGTGAACTGTAGTCATAATACCACTTTGAATTGGAGCTAAATTATTTAAGCAATTAGCCATTGGAGCTAAACAGTTTGTTGTACAGCTAGCTGCTGAAATGATTGTATCTTCTGGAGTTAAAGTTTTTTCATTAACACCAAAGACGATTGTTGGTAAATCTTTTCCAGCTGGAGCACTGATGACGACTTTCTTAGCACCTGCTTTAATATGAGCAGAAGCTTTTTCTTTTGATGTATAGAAACCTGTACATTCTAAGACGACATCAACACCTAAATCACCCCAAGGGAGATTTGCTGCATCTTTTTCACTATAAATTTTAATTTCTTTGCCATCGACAACGATTGAGCTTTCTTTAGCAACAACTGTATCAGCTAAAGCATATCTACCTTGAGCTGAATCATATTTTAATAAGTGTGCTAACATTTTTGGGTCTGTTAAATCATTGATTGCAACGACTTCATAACCTTCTGCATTGAACATTTGTCTGAATGCAAGACGTCCGATTCTTCCGAATCCATTAATTGCTACTTTAATAGCCATTTTTATATTTCCTCCTTAAGAAAATTTAACATAATTATTATATCTAATAATTAAATAGTTTTAAAGCAATTTAATTAAAAAATAATTATATTTTTTATAAATTTTTATAAATAATAAGTTGTACAGCTTTTACAATATCTCTACACTTATCAGTTACATATTCAAAATATGAATAAACTTTTTCTTCCATGAATAAATGTTTTTGATCTAAAGAGTCATCTTTATATAAATCTCTAACATTTTCTTCATATAATTTATCAACTGCTTCTTCTACATTTAAAACTTCTTCAATGTAAGGATCTAATATTTTTTTATTAGTTAAGTTATCTAAATTACTTAAAAGTTTTAATAATGAATTAACTGCTTCTTTAGCGTATTCAATAAAAGGTTTAATGTTTTTAGGTAACTCACTATAGTTTCTAATATATAATTTATAAGAAATTTCATCAATTGAATCAGTTAAATCATCAATTTTATCAAGAAGTAAGAAGATATCTTCTCTATCAATTGGAGTGATAAATTCTTGTGCTAATTTTTCTTCAATAATATGCTTTTTTTGATCAGCTTCATGTTCTATTTTGTGGACATCATTTTTAAGTACTACAAGTTTTTCATTATCAAAATTTAATAATCCTTCACTTAAAGTATCCATTGCTTTTTTACTATATTCTCCTAATTCTTTAAAAGATTCAAAGAAATAGTCTTTTTTCTTTCTAAATAAACCCATATTTTATACTCCTAAAATAAATTAAATAATAACGCCATTAAATATCCAATAATTCCACACCCTGGAAATGTAAATACCCAAGTTAAGACCATTTCTTTTGCAATACTCCAATTAACATGTCTTATACCTTTAGTAGATCCAACTCCAAGAATTGAGAATGTTTTAACTTGTGTAGTAGAAACTGGAATTCCAAGGAATGTTGAAATTAAAATACCAATTGCACTAGTAAAATCAGTTGCAAATCCTTGATATCCTTCAAGATCTGCCATTCCCATACCTACTTTTTTAATAATACGATATCCACCAATTGAAGTTCCAAGTCCCATAATTAATGAAACAATAACTGCAAGATACCATAAATCAGCACTACCTGAGAAATTAACTTGCATTTGTGGTAAATTAGGATTTGCTACATTATATGCATTTCCTGCAAGAGAAAGTGCTAAAAATATAACTCCAATAAATTTCAAACCATCTTGTGCTCCATGAACATAAGCCATACCAGCACCTGAAACAATTTGAGCATATTTGAAAAATGGTCTAGTTCTATTTCGATTCATCTTTCTACAAATAAGTTCAATAATTTTAGTAACAATATAACCTACTACAAACCCAAATACACAAGATAAAACAAGTCCATAAATAGTTTTTGCCCAGCTAGAATCCCAACTAAATATAATTTGAGCATTTTTTCCTAAAGTTATTGCAGCTAAACCTGCTCCTGTAATACCTGCAATTAAAGCGTGTGATTCACTTGAAGGAATTCCAAATGCCCACGCGAGTACTCCCCATACAATAACTCCAACCATTCCAGCACTTAAAGCAGTTAAAGCAAACTCATAATCATTTCCAAAATCAACCATATTTGAAATGGTATCAGCTGTTGCAGTCGACAAAAAATACATGGTAATAACACCAAGGAAATTAAAAATCGCAGCCATTATGATTGCTTGTTTTGGTTTAATCGCTTTTGTTGAAATGCAAGTTGCAATTGCATTTGGAGCATCTGTCCATCCATTAATGAAAATTACTCCAAATACTAAAATAATACAAACAATTAGCATTGGATAATTTTGCATCAATATAAAAATTGAATTAAAATCCATACAAAATAATTTTAAAGAAAATGTTTAAAATTGTAAATAATTTATAAAGATTTATTCAAAAAAAGGTTATCACTAATACGCAATAACCTTCTTTAATTTAATTATTTAATATCTTCAACTTTAGCATCAATAATTTCAGTATCATCTTTTTTAGATTCATCTTTAATTTCACTATCACTAACTACTTCAATATTTTCAATTTCTTTAATTTGGATAGATTCATTATCATCACTTAATGATACTTCATATTTTTTATTAGGTTTAATATCTTCTCTAATAATCTTTTCTGCTAAATAAGTTTCAATATTATGTTGAATAAATCTCTTTAATGGACGTGCACCAAATTCTTTAGAGAATGCTTTATCAACAATCCATGAATCTAAAGCACTATCAAAATCAATATAATAATATTCATTTTCAAGTCTTTCTTTAAGTTCATTTAACATCTTACGAGCAATCTTATTTTGTACTTCTTTATTAAGAGGATTAAATGTAACAATTTCATCAATTCTATTTAAGAATTCTGGTTTAAAATGTGCATTTAATAATTGCTTCATTCCATCTTTATTACCATTCATGATTTCTTCACTACCAACATTACTTGTCATAATGATAACAGTATTTCTAAAATCACAAAGTCTACCTTGAGCGTCAGTTAATCTACCTTCATCCATAATAGAAAGTAATAAATTAATAACATCAAGTGATGCTTTTTCAATTTCATCAAAAAGTACAATTGAATAAGGATTATGTCTTACAGGTTCTGTTAATTGACCACCTTCTTCATATCCAACATATCCAGGAGCTGCTCCAATTAATCTAGAAACACTATATTTTTCTTGATATTCTGCCATATCAAGTTTAATGATTTTAGTTGGATCATCAAATAAAGCTTCTGCTAATGCTTTAGCAATTTCAGTTTTACCAACCCCCGTTGGACCCATAAACATAAAAGATCCAATAGGACGAGAATCATCATTAATTCCTGCTCTTTGTCTTAAAATTGCATCACTAACAAGTTCAATTGCTTCATCTTGTCCAATAACTCTCTTTTTAAGTTCTTCTTTTAAGTTAACTACTCTTTCTTTTTCACCTTTTTCAATTCTTGCAGTAGGAATATTTGTCATTTTTGAAACAATTTCTGCAATATTTTTATCATCAATTACTTCACTAACAATATGGTGAGATTTAGATAATTCTTCATTTTCTTCAAGTTCTTTTTGAACTGCAGGAATTTCTTTATATTGAATTTCACTAGCTCTTTTAAAATCACCATTGTTATAAGCATTTTGTAAATTGAAATTTAAAGTATCAAGTTTAGTTTTTAAATCTTTACCTTTTTGAATTTCATCTTTTTCTTTACGCCATTCAGCTTTAATTGAATCACTTTCTTTAATTAAACTTTCAAGTTCTACTTTTAACTTATCGAGTCTAATCTTACTTTGTTCATCTTTTTCAGCTTCTAAAGCGAGTTTTTCCATTTGTAATTGATTAATTTTTCTTTCAATTTCATCAAGTTCACTAGGCATTGATTCAATTTCAACTCTTGAAGATGCACATGCTTCATCAAGTAAATCAATTGCTTTATCTGGTAAAAATCTATTAGGAATATAACGAACACTGTAATTAACACTAGCAACTAAAGCATTATCACTAATATGTACACCATGATGTGCTTCAAATCTTTGTTTTAAACCTCTTAAAATAGATAATGTATCTTCTTTAGTTGGTTCTCCAATCATAATTGGTTGGAATCTTCTTTCTAAAGCACGATCTTTTTCAATATATTCTTGATATTCTTTTAAAGTTGTAGCACCAATACAATCAATTTCACCTCTAGCAAGCATTGGTTTTAACATATTTGATGCATCAAGTGCACCACTTGATCTTCCAGCACCAACAATTAAATGGATTTCATCAATAAAAAGAATAATTTTATGATTACTTTCTTTAATTTTATTTAAAACTGCTTTAAGTCTTTCTTCGAATTCACCTTGATATTTAGCACCTGCAAGTAAAGCACCCATATCAAGTTCAAAGATTTCTTTATCTTGTAATGATTGAGGGACATCTTTTTTAACAATTCTTAATGCTAAACCTTCAACAATAGCAGTTTTACCAACACCTGGTTCACCAAGTAAAATAACGTTATTTTTAGTTTTTCTTGCTAAAACTGTAATAATATTTCTAATTTCTTCATCTCTTCCAATAACTGGATCGACTTTATTTTTCTTAACTTCATTTGTGATGTTTCTTCCAAATTTCTCTAAAACATCTTTTTCTTTTTCAAAATTCATTTCCATATAGATACCTCCTATACTTCACGATTATATTATAGTTAACTTTTAGCACTTGTCAAGTAAGAGTGCTAATTTATTTTTATAAAAAATGATAAGTATATTTCAACTCATCATATTTATTAAATTAATTAAAAAGAACAGATAATTCCACCTTCTAAACTATAAAAAGAACATAATCCTCTATTATCTTTAATAATAATATCTTTAAATTCATAATGTTCTTTAATCATTTCTTTTAAAATTTCAGCATTTTTAAAGTCTTCAGTGTGAGAAATAATCATTACTCTATCTTTTGTATTTGTACAAACAGCACCAATATTTGCAACTAATCTTTTAAAAACACCATTGATTGTTCTAATCTTTTCTTTAATTTTAATTTCCCCTTCTTCTCCAACACAAAGTGGTTTTACATTTGCAAGACTTGCAATAAATGCTACAGTTTTAGACATTCTTCCATTTTTAACTAAATTATCAAATTTATTTAAAACAAAAAATAAATGAGATTCTTTAACAAATGCTTCCATTCCTTCTTTTATTTCTTCAAAACTCTTATTTTCTTTAATAAGTCTAACGCATTCATTTACCATTAACTCAATAGAACCTGCAGTTAATTCACTATCAATAACTGCAATATTTTGACTAACTTCACTCATATCTTTAGCAACTAAAGCACTATTATATGCACCAGATAATTTCTTAGAAATAGTAAAAACAAAATAGTAATCGCTTCCTTCAAATTCATTTAAAAATACACTAGGAGCAGGACATGAAGATGAAGATTTATTTTTACTTTCATTCATTTTAGTTAACATTTCGTGGGTATTTAAATTTTCATCATCAACAAATTCGTGATCATCTACTCTAATTGTTAATGGAGCTATCGCAAAATCAATATTTTCTTCTTTGAAATCACTTTTTAACATATTTGAAGAGCTATCTACAATAATTTTATATTTCATTTTTTCCTCCATAAAATGAGATTTCTAAAAATCCCTATATTAATATA
>CAVGUB010000115.1:0-1225 GCA_963632375.1 Phocaeicola dorei
TTGATGAAGCTGACTCTGTTTTAATTGATGAATCAAGAACTCCTTTAATTATTTCAGGTGGTGCAAAAGCTAGTGCTTCACAATATCAAGTTGCAGATAGATTCTGTAAAATGTTAAAAGCATCTACCCCAGTTGATGATGAATATAAGAAAAAACACCCTGAATATATTCCAGATGGTGATTTTGAAATTGATGTTAAGACAAAGAGTGTTAATTTAACTGATAAAGGTGTTGATAAAGCTGAAAAAATGTTTGGTTTAGAAAATCTTTATGCTCCTCAATATCAAGAATTAGTTCATAGAATTCACCAAGCTTTAAAAGCTAATTTTATCATGGGAAGAGATGTTGAATATTTAGTTGATGATAACAATGAAATTCAATTAATTGACCAATTTACAGGACGTGTTTTAAAAGGTAGAGAATATAGTGATGGTTTACAACAAGCTATTCAAGCTAAAGAAGGCGTTGAAATTAAAGAAGAAACAGTCACTTTAGCAACTATTACATATCAAAACTTCTTTAGATTATTTAAAAAATGTGGTGGTATGACTGGTACTGCAAAAACTGAAGAAGAAGAATTTAATAAGATTTATAACATGAAAGTTGTTTGTATTCCTACAAATAGACCTGTTCAAAGAATTGATGATAACGATTTAGTTTTTGCTAATAAACAAGCAAAAATTAAAGCAATGGTTCACGATATTGCTGAAGTTCATAAATCAGGACAACCAATCTTAGTTGGTACTCCATCAGTCGAAGCAAGTGAAGAAATGGGTGAAGCTTTAGCAAAAGCAGGTTTAAATTTTGAAATGTTAAATGCTAAAAACCACTCACGTGAAGCTGAAATTATTTCTATGGCTGGACAAAAAGGACATATTACTCTTGCTACAAACATGGCAGGTAGAGGTACTGATATTAAATTAACTCCAGAAACAAAAGCTTTAGGTGGATTATATGTTTTTGGCTTTGAAAGACACGAATCACGTCGTATTGATAACCAATTAAGAGGTAGAAGTGGAAGACAAGGAGATCCTGGACATTCAAGATTCTATGTTTCTTTAGATGATGAATTAATGGTACGTTTTGCTAGTGATAAATTAAGAAGTATTTTTGCAAATTATGGTGATGAAGCTATTGACTCAAGAATGCTTACAACTGCGATTACAAGTGCTCAAAAACGTATTGAAGGTCAAAACTTTGATGTTCGTAAAAACTTACTTGATTA
>CAVGUB010000115.1:1736-8571 GCA_963632375.1 Phocaeicola dorei
CTTGAAGTTGTTTTAAACTTAATGAACATTCAAATTAGAAAAGCAGAAGTAACAGAAAATACAAATTTTGTTCCTAATGTTGATCCAAATTTACAAGAAAAAGCAAGATTAGAAGCAGAAGCTAAAAAAGCTGAAGAAGAAAAAGAACAAGTTAATGTTTCTGAAGAAACTAAAGCACATTTAAATATTACTGATATTGATAAAGATGCTACAGCTGCTGAAGAACATGATTTTGATTCAGCTCATACTAACTAATTTAATTTAAATATAGAGGTTTTAAGATGGAAATATTTGAAATTAAAAATTTATTAAATGAAGCAAATAACATTTTAAAATCTCTCGGTGACTCACTTTGACAACGACAAAGTAAATAAAAGAATCGAAGAAATTGAAAAATTGAGTGGCCGAGATGATTTTTATAATGACTTAAGAGGCGCACAATCTTTAATAAATGAAAAAAATAACTTAGTTGAACATAAAGAAGAAATTATTAAATTAAGAAAAGAATATGAAAATATTAATGATTTAATTCTTTTAAGTGATGAATTAGGTGATGAATCATTAGAAATTATTAATGACGATTATAAGAACTTCTCAAAAAGACTTAATGACTTAAGAAGAGAAGTTCTTTTTAGTGGTGAATTTGATTCACTTAATTGTTTTATAGAAATTCATCCTGGAGCTGGAGGAACTGAAGCTTGTGATTGGGCAAATATGCTTTTAAGAATGTATGTTCGTTTTGCAGAAACCCATCATTTAAAATATCAAATTATGGATATGCTTCCTGGTGAAGAAACTGGTATTAAATCATGCAATATTTTAATAAGTGGAAAACACGCTTATGGATTATTAAAGGGAGAAAAAGGTGTTCATAGATTAGTTAGAATTTCACCTTTTGACGCAAATAAAAGAAGACATACATCTTTTGCAAGTGTTAATGTTGTTCCTCAATTTGATGATTCAATAAAAGTCGATATTAACCCTAGTGATTTAAAAATAGATACTTATAGAAGCGGTGGCGCTGGTGGGCAAAACGTTAATAAAGTCGAAACTGCTGTAAGAATTACTCATATTCCAACTGGAATTGTTGTTTCTTGTCAAATTGAAAGAACTCAATTAAAAAATAAAGAAATTGCGATGAATATGCTTAAATCTAAACTTTTTGAACTTGAAGAACAACGTAAAAAAGATAAATTAAAAGGTATTGTTGGTGATCAAAAAAATATTGAATGGGGTTCACAAATTAGATCATATGTTTTTTGTCCTTATACATTAGTTAAAGATAATAGAACTAACTATGAAGATACTCAAGTTGAAAAAGTAATGGATGGAGATCTTGATGGATTTATTTATTCTTATTTAGAAAAGGAAGTTAAGGAAAATGAATAACTCTCAATTTGAATTAGTTTCTAATTTTAAACCTACAGGTGACCAACCTCATGCTATTGAATATTTAGTAAATGGTGTTAATGAAGGTAAAAAATATCAAGTTTTACTTGGTGCTACTGGTACTGGTAAAACTTTTACTATGGCTAATGTTATTAAAAATGTTAATAAACCAACATTAATATTAGTTCATAACAAGACTTTAGCTGCTCAGCTTTATCAAGAAATGAAAGAATTATTTCCTAATAATAGAGTAGAATATTTCATTTCAAATTTCGATTTTTATCAACCTGAAGCATATATAGCATCAACTGATACATATATTGAAAAAAACGCAATGATTAATGAAGAAATTGAAATGATGAGAGTTAGTGCAATTAATTCTTTAGTTTCACATAGAGATGTTATTGTTGTTGCAAGTGTTGCTTCAATTTATGGATTAACCGACCCAGAAGAATATAAAAAATTAGTATTTGAAGTAAGAGTTGGAGAAACTATTGATAGAAAAGAATTTTTAAAAAGATTGGTAGATTCTCAATATTCTCGAAACGATTTTGAACTTGGACCAGGTAAATTTAGAGTAAATGGAGATTCAATCTCTATAATGCAAGCAAACAATAAGGATAATTATATTAAAATTGAACTTTTTGATGATGAAATCGAAGGTGTTTATAAATGTGATTATTTAACTGGTAAAAAGATTGAATCTTATAAAGTATTATCACTTTTTCCTGCATATGACCATGCATCTAGCCAAGAAAGAATCGATAAAGCTTGTGAAAGAATTCTTGCAGAACTTGAAGAAAGAATTAAATATTTTAAAGATGAAGGTAAACTTCTTGAAGCAGAACGTATTGAAATGCGAACAAGGCAAGATGTTAACAAATTAAAAGAATTTGGAATGTGTCCTGGTATTGAAAATTATTCAAGACATATTGATGGCAGAAAAAAAGGTGAAAAACCTTTCTGTTTATTTGATTATTTTCCAAAAGATTATTTATTAATCATCGATGAATCTCACGTTACTGTTCCTCAAATTAGAGGTATGTTTAATGGAGATTTCTCAAGAAAATCAAATTTAGTAGATTATGGATTTAGATTACCATCTGCTTTAGATAATAGACCTTTAAATTTTAATGAATTTGAAGGTGAAATTAATCAAGTAATTTTTGATAGTGCAACTCCAGGAGATTATGAATTAAATTTAGTAAACAATGAATATGTTGAACAAATTATTCGTCCTACTGGATTACTTGATCCAATTATTGAAGTTAGACCATCTTTAGGTCAAATTGATGATTTAATTAATGAAATTAAACAAAGAATTGAAAAGCATGAAAGAGTAATGGTTGTAACATTGACTATTAAAATGGCAGAAGATTTAACTAAATTCTTAAAAGAGAAAGAAATAAAAACTGTTTATTTGCATTCTGAATGTAAAACATTAGAACGAAGTGAAATTATTTATCAATTAAGAAAAGGAAAATATGATGTTTTAGTAGGTATTAATCTTTTAAGAGAAGGACTTGATATTCCAGAAGTTTCTTTAGTGGCAATTCTTGATGCTGATAAAGAAGGATTTTTAAGAAGTGATCGAAGTTTAATTCAAACAATTGGAAGATGTGCTAGAAATGAACATGGTAAAGCAATCATGTATGCTGATAAAATTACATTCAGTATGCAAAAATGTATTGATGAAACTAAAAGAAGAAGAGAAATTCAAAATGCATACAATGAAGAAAATGGTATTATTCCAATGACAATTCAAAAGGAAATTATTTCACCATTACATGCAATTGATAAAGAACTTAATATAGAAGATAAAGAAGAGGAAGTAACATTATCTAGAAAAGAAATCGAGAAGAGAATCAAAGAACTTGAACGTGCAATGCAAAAAGCAGCTAAAGATTTTGACTTTGAAAAAGCAATTGAGTATAGAGACTCTATGATTTCATTAAAAGAAATGTTAAAATAAAAGGTATATGGAACAAACTATTTACGAAATACTTACGAACATTAACAATGTCGTACTATATTTAATTGGTATACCATTTGCATTGCAAATGATTTTTATGCTTCTTTTCTGGGTAGATAAAAGAGTATATCCAAAAAGTGAAAAGAAAAACAAATTCGCAATTTTAATCCCTGCGAGAAATGAAGAAGGTGTTATTAAGGATACAATTGAAGATTTATATAAGAATCAAAATTATCCAAGAGAATTATATGATGTCTATGTTGTATGTCATAACTGTACTGATAACACATATGAAAAGGTATTAGAAGCAGGTGCAATTCCTATCAAAGCTGAAAGTGAAATTAAAAGAGCATATGTAGCACTTGATGCTGGTATTAAATACATCCTTAATTCAGGCAAAGAATATGATATTTTCATGAGACTTGACGCTGATAATAGACTTAATAGTGAATTTATGAATTTAATGAATGATGCTATTAATGCAGGGTGTGAAATTGTAAGACCATACGAAAGTGCACTTAATATGTCACAAACTGGTTTTACTCAAGCTTGTGGATTATATTACATTTTTGATTCAAGATTTGCTTCTCACGCTAGAGAATTCTTAGGATTACAAGCTCACGTTAATGGACCTGGAAGTTGTTTTAAAATGAGTGTTATTAGAGATATTGGTGGATATGATTGTACTAATATCTGTGAAGATACTGAATTTTATTTTAAAAGAATGCTTGAAGGTAGAAGAATGAATTATTGTGAAGACGCAATTGTTTATGAAGATTTACCTTCTACAATGTCTGATACTTATAACAGAAATAGAAGATTAGCATCAGGGAATATTAGATTATTTAAATATTTCCCAAGATTTATTTGGGAATTCTTAAGAACATTTGATTTTAGTTTTATAGAACAAATTCTTACATTCTTATTTATTCCAATTTGTCCAGTACTTTGTACTTGGTTACCTTGTTATTATATTTACGCTTTAATTTATCTTTCATCACATGGAATGATGGATCAATTCTGGTTAATTATTTGGATAATAATTTTCTGTTTATTATTCTTATTCTTCTTTGCAGGATTAATTCAAGGATTCCTTCTTGTCTTACTTGATTATAAGAAAATGGGTGCTAAAAAGAGAAGTGAACTTTATAAAGGTGTACTTTTATTCCCATTCTTCTCAATGATTTATATTATTACTATTACTTTTGGTATATTTACTAAACCAAAATGGAATCAAATCAAGAGAAATAATAAAAAGAAAGATAATTAATTATAGATTTATTTTATAGTTTTTATTAAAATATATCGTACGTATTGGAGGAAAATTTATGCAATGGTATGATTGGGTATTCTGGGTTATTGCAGTTATTATAGTTATTTTAGGATTATTACAAGGTGGTAAGAGTGAAGGTGCTAGTGGTGCTATCACTGGTGGAGGACTTAATGTCTTCGTTAAAACTAAAGAAAGAGGAAGTGAATTAATTGTTTCTTATCTTACTTTAGGGTTTGGTATTGTATTCTTATTCTTTGCACTTTTATGTAATGCTATGCAAAAGAGTTCATCAACTGATACAACTACAGAATTAAGATTAATCTCAAATTTATTTAATTTATTCTAATGATTAAGGCCTTTGAAAAAAGGTCTTTTTTCATACCAAAAAAGTATAAAAAAATTCCAAGATCTTTAAATCTTGGAATAATTTTTATTAGTTTTGATATTGTGGTCTTAAATATTTCATTGCAAGCCACATACATCTGAATCCATAAGTCATAATGTATAACATACAAACTGTTTGGAATGCACCAGCGAACATAAATCCTAAAATCATTGAAAGTAATGCAGGAGTTATTGTTGTATAGAATGAAATACCAAGTACTTGATAGAATTTTAATAAACTGTTTGGGTTTTGTTTTCCTCTACTCATAATGAAGAGAACAAGTGCCATAATAATTGTAACACCAGCATTGATACCTGCAAGCATTCCAACTTGTACTAATGTAACACTCATTCTGCCATCTAAATAAGATGTATCACAGAATGTGTAGAAATTAGTCATAATTTGTGTTTTTACTTCATTTACTGTTTTTGAAGTATCAACATCTTTGTTTAAGTAAGATTTTAATGAAGAAACATTTTCGAAGTTTTTATAACCACCACTTGTACTTGCTAAACTTGTTGTAAGAGTAGTGTCTTTATATAATGCACAGATGAAGTTATCACTTCCAAAGAAGATAAAACCACTAAATGTTGGATTGTTATTAACAATATTTAATCTTTGTTCTTGGAATGTTCCAGAATCTTGTAATTCTGTATTTATATAATAAATACCAATCTTTTTATCTCCATTTTCTAATGTAGTAACTGTTTGACCTAATCCACCATCTTTTCTTGTTAATTTATGATCAATGATTTGTAAATCTGCTACATCATCTTCTGAAGTTGCGTATTTATATAAAACATCAACTATCATATCGTTATTAGAATTATTTACACTAGAACTTCCTTTACGTGTTGATTCACTAACAGCTGTTGGAATAACAGTGCATGTAATTGAAATAAAGAAAATGAGAATTGAGATTGCCCAATATTTAACACCAATTTCTTTTGCTATTTCGTTATTGAATAAGGATTTAAAATAGTAACCTATTTTTGTCCAATTTATACCTTTTGTTGTTTTTTTAATATTTTTACTTTTTGCCATTTCTTATTTAACCTCAAGTCAAAATATTATAATATATTTAAGGGATAAAACAAACAAAAAAAGTGAAGATTATGGATAAAAGATACTCAAAAGTTATATTAGCAAATATGTGTATGGTATATAAAGGTGATTATGTACTCGTACAACTTAGAAAAAAGAAGGATTGGCCAGGTCTAACATTTCCTGGAGGTCATGTTGAAAATGATGAAACTCTTGAAGAAAGTGTTATTAGAGAAATAAAAGAAGAAACTGGATTATCATTAAAATCAGTTCATTTTTGTGGAATTAAAGAATGGAAATGGGAAAGTGATTCAAGATATTTAGGATTTTTATATAAATCAGATGATTTTGAAGGAGAAATCCAATCTTCTAAAGAAGGAGAAGTTTTTTGGATTAAAAAAGAAGAAATTAAAAATTATCCTTTATCACAAGATTTTGAAGAGTTATTTGATATAATCGATAAAAATTAGTAAAATATTTGTGTTAGAAGAAATCTAACACAAAAGAAACTGGGGATGTCTTGGTTTCGACATATTTAATAGTTTATTTATTAGCAGTGGAGTGATGACCTAATCATCAACAAAAATTATCTGGCAACAGAAATACAAACCTTGCATTCGCTGCTTAGTTTCAGCAATTATTAATTAGTCTTTTATAGACAAATGCAACGGAATATATTGGGTTTTGCTTCTTACTCGATTTATTCTGTGATAATAAGAAGATATATTAAGTGATGAATATAAGCTTAATAGAAAATTTATATTCTCGTGAT
>CAVGUB010000116.1:0-3642 GCA_963632375.1 Phocaeicola dorei
GATTCTAATGGTGAATATTTATTATTTACATTAGTTAATCCAACTACTCCTTTCTACGCTAAATATTCTTTATCAAGCAACTTAGTATCTCCAATTCCTCAAGATTTCTTAGATTTAATGTCAGATGATAATGGTGTTCCATCATATTATTTAAAAGGTGGAAGCAAATTTGAAAATATATGTGATACATATTTGTCAGTTGGTCCTTATAACTGTGAAGTTTTTGATCCAAATGGAACAGTTAAATCAATCGTATATAAGAAAAATGATAATTATCAAGCAATTCAACCTGGAAAATATACTAAAATTCCTGGAATCTACATGACTATGTTAGATAGTAGTAATGATGCAGATTTATATGTTAATCAATTTAAAAAAGGTTATTTAGATACTGCTGGTTTAACAAAAAACACAATCAGCTTACCTCCTAAAAACGGTATAACTCGTTCTACTGTCGGTGATTCAACATTTAAATTGAATATCAATAGTTGTACTCAAGAGATGTGGGAATATTTATTTGGTGAAAAAGGGCATGTTTATCGAAATAGTGCATCGAGCTATTGGAATATTAAACCTTGGATGAGTAACAATAATTTCTTAAATGCTATCTCTTTCTCAATCGATAGAAAAACATACGCAACTGAAAGAGGAAATAATCCATCTGTAAGTTATTTCTCAGATGCTTATCAATGGGATCCAGAAGGGTATGAAGCATCAGAACATAAAACTGTTTCTTCATATAATGGAACTTCCGTTCATAAAAATATTTTAACTTCATTTTATGGTGAAAGTTATACAGATAATTATGGTTACAATAGAGAAGCTGCAGTAAGATTATTTAGAACAGCAGTTAATGAAATGGTTAGTAAGGGCGAAATTACTCTTCCATGTAACGCAACAATAAGCATCAACTGGATGAATACTGGTGAAGCTAAAGAATATGGTGCTGAACTTAAAAAGTATATTGAAGATGCTTGTAACGATGTAAGCGTTTCAAATGGTCAATTTAAATTGACAGTTGAAAACATTGATGGAACTAGTCAATATTCTGAAGTTTATAACAAAATGAGACAAGGTCAATTCGATTTTGCTTTTGGTAGTATTAGTGGTAATACATTAAATCCATTAGAATTTTTAGAAGTTTTAAAGAGTGATAACTCATCTGGGTTTACTCTTAACTACGGAATTGATACATCTAAACCTGACTCAAGTTTACAATATGATGGTAAAGTTTGGTCATACGATTCACTTTGGACAGCAGCTGTTAAGGGTGCAATTATTGATGAAAAAGGTATAGTTAATTCTTCACCTGTTGAAGTAGTTGATAGAAAATCGACAGTAGTTGTTGGTACAAATACTGTTTATACAACATTAGTTGAAATCGTTGATACGGGCGCAATTGAATTAACAAACACAGGTGCAATCGCTTCTATAAGTTATAAAGAAAAAGCAAGCGATACAGCTTATTCAACTTATACTATTGCTCTTGATGAAACTCAATTAGCAATTAGTGAGCCAGATGCTAAAAAACAAGCAACAATTAAAGTTACATTACCAAATTCATTCACAACTGAAAACGCTAATAAGACTGAAGAAATTACAATAACATCAGCTCAATATGCTTCAATCGAATTAATGGTTAACTACAACATTAAGATTGATACAGGATCTGGAAACATCGTTGAATCAAGCTCAACATTTACTTATAAAGTTAAGTAATTTGAACTAAATTTAAAGATTGGTACTTAATTAAAAGTATCAATCTTTTTTTATTTATAAGTATTGAATTTTGTATTATAATTATTGAGATTAAAAAGGATGTAATTATGGCAAAGTATGTAGTAAAAAGATTATTATTAGCTGTCCTTACTTGTTTTGTAATTTTAACATTAACTTTTGTATTAATGAAATGTTTACCATTTAGTGAACCAACTGGTTCATTATCGATTAAATGGGCTTTCTATCAAAAACAAGTTAATTTAGGCTATGTTATTCAATCTGAAGTAGAATTAAGTGGTTATGGAGATGCTTTATGGATTGCTCCGGAAAGTGTTGTTGGTGAAGGAAATACAGCTATTTTTTATAAAGCACCAATAATCGTTCAATATTTTAAGTGGTTAGGTAATATTTTTACTAATTGGGATTGGGGAACATCAACTGCAATTAAACCAAACTTTACTGCTATGAGCATCATTTCATCAAGATTACCAGTAAGTATGGGAATTAATATTATTAGTGTTATTGTTTCTGTTCCTTTAGGTATCTTATTAGGTGTTATTGCAGCTTTAAAGAAAAATAAATTAACAGATCATATCATTTCTACGCTTGTTATGGTCTTTATTTCTGTACCTAGTTTTGTTATTATTTCTTTATTAATTTTATGGTTTTGTTATAAAAATTCATGGTTACCTTCACAATGGCCAAGTAGTAATGCAAACGCAGGAATGAGAGCACTAGGCTATATTATCCCTGTTATTTCATTATCTTTCGGCTCAATTTGTGGATATACTCGTTTTACTAGAGCTGAACTATGTGAAGTTATGAGTAGTGATTATTTACTTTTAGCTAGAACAAAAGGTTTAACAAGAAGACAATCAATCATTCGTCACGCTTTAAGAAATGCGATGGTTCCAATCGTCCCTTCAATTATTGCAGAATTCATTGGTATTTTATCAGGTTCTATGATTCTTGAATCGTTGTATGGAATTCCTGGTATTGGAAGATTGTTTATCGATGCAATTAATTTAAAAGATTATAACGTCTTAATGACTGATATGGCTGTATTTACAATGATCAGCTTAGCAGCAGGCGTTTTACTTGATATATCATATGGATTTATTGATCCACGTATTAGAATGGGGGCTAAAAAATAATGGAAGAAAATAAACAAAAATACTCCTATAAAGATAGTGGAAATGTTCAAAGAACAATCGATTTAGGAGATGCGGATTTTGAATTCGTACAACAAGATAAAAATATTCATGACGTTCAATTTAAAACAAAACCTACAACATTCTTAAAAGATGCTTTTAAAAGATTTTGTAAAAATAAAAGTAGTGTTGTCGCTGCTTCGATCTTAGGTATTTTATTAGTTTTAAGCTTTGTTTTACCTGTAGCTATAACTTACGATGTCGATTCACCTCATACAGAAGCTAGATTTTTAGAGCCAAAACTATTTGAAGCTGGAACAGGTTTTTGGGATGGCACTAAAAAAGTTACTAATGCAATTTGTTCAACTGAAAAAGTAACTGAAGAAACTAATGCTAATTCAAATTATAAAAATCCAGTTGGAGATAACTATTATTACCCATCAGGATATTCTTATAGAGCTGTATTAAATTTAAGTGAAGGTGTTTTAGGTTATACAACTCAAGCAAGTGAAAATACTATTGGTGGTTACGTTAAATTAATTAATACTTCATTAAAAAGCGATGAAACTTCATCGCATTACGAAAGTTATGCTAATCCATATTCATTATCAAATGATCTTTCATTTACGTTTACATTAGGTTATTTTGAAGATGAAGACGAAACATTTGAAGTTGGCGATTATAAAGTTTACGCTAAATTAACAAGCGAATCTACAGTTACTACCTATACATTATTTGAAGGTGAAGCTGTAACAAAAGAAGAAACAAATAC
>CAVGUB010000116.1:4015-7917 GCA_963632375.1 Phocaeicola dorei
GAATCTTTAATGAGAAGATATATGGGACAAAGTTTAGCATTAGACGGAGAAACCTATATCGAAGATGATTCCTTACCGGTTTTATGTAAATACGATTTTAATGTTGGACCTAGTTCATTTAAAAGATTAAGTGATGATTGCCCTGTTATAAGCGTAGAAAAACAAACAACAGATACAGTTGCCGGCGGAGTTAAAGTTGTCGTCTTAAAATGTACTATTTATCAATATATCTATAGTGGTTACGGTTCTAAAATGCCAAAGTTTTTATTAGGAACAGATAAATTTGGTAAAGATATGTTAAAGATCACATTTAGTGGTTTAAGAACTAGTTTATTATTAGGTTTATTCACATTCATAATTTGCTTTACTTTCGGATTAGTTTTAGGTGCTATTGAAGGGTATTATGGTGGATGGGTTGATATGGTCTTACAAAGATTAACTGAAATCCTTTCAGGTATTCCTTGGATTGTCTTGATGACATTAATTATTCTTTTAATGGGAAGTAACTTCTGGACATTCGCATTAGCATTATGCTTAACTGGATGGATTTCAACTTCTAACTTAACTAGAACTCAGTTCTATAGATTTAAAGGAAGAGAATATATTCTCGCTAGTAGAACTTTAGGAGCTAGAGATTCTCGATTAATTTTTAAACACATTTTACCTAACTCAATGGGTACAATTATTACAAGTAGCGTCTTAATGATTCCTAGTGTTATCTTTAGCGAAGCTACTATTTCATATTTAGGTTTAGGATTAAAGAATATGAATTCTTTAGGTATTATTCTTAGTGATAACCAAGCTAATTTACAATTATATCCTTACACATTGATTTTACCAGCAGTTGTTATTGCTTTACTTATGATATGTTTCAATCTTTTTGGAAACGGATTACGTGATGCCTTTAACCCATCACTTAAAGGGAGTGATTAGTTATGGATAATAAAATTATGGATTATAAAAACGCAGAAAAAATTCTTGAAGTAAAAGATTTAAGAGTTAATTTTAAATCTGATTCAGGAATGGTTTACGCTGTTAGAGGTGTCTCTTTTGATTTATATAAAGGTGAAACTTTATGTATCGTTGGTGAATCTGGAAGTGGAAAATCTGTCACTAGTAAAACTATTATGGGTATTTTACCAGCTAACGCAATCATCGCTAGCGGCCAAGTACTTTACGATGGAGAAGATTTAGTTAGAGTTAGCGAAGATGAATTTCATCGTATTAGAGGGCATGAAATTGGAATGATATTCCAAGATCCTTTAAGTAGCTTAAATCCTATTATGAAAGTAGGAAAACAAATTATTGAAGCTACGATGATTAATAGAAATGTTTTAAAGAGAAGATTTAATGATTTAATTTCTAGAGAATTAATCGTTTATAGAAACGAAGAGAGCAATATTCGTTATGAAGCTAAAATTAATAAAGAAGAAATTAAACATTTAAACGATTTAATTGATTCTTTAAATAAAGCAATTAAAAAAGATGTTAAAGATGTTAGTTCAAAAGAAAGCGAAAAAGTTAATAACGAAATAAGAAGCTATTTTGAAAATCTTGTTTCTTTAGTTGAAACTCAAATCGAAGATTTAAATAAAAAAATCGAACAAATTAGAAAATCTAATATTAATAAAGATATCAAAGTTAATGTTAACATTAAAGAAATTCGTATTCAAAATATCGAAAGAAGAATTGAATTATTAAAACCTATTTTAGATATTAAATACGAAGAAAGTAAAGCTAGAGAATTAATCAAAGAAAGAATTGCTTACATTAAAAAAATCGAAAAGCAAACTAGAAAAGATTATTCCTATTTAAAACCTTTACTTAAACAAGCATTAAAGCAATCTAAAGCCATTGCTAAAGTTGATAATAAGAAATATTACGATAAATTAGTTGAAGAAAAAGATGCTAAATTAGTTGTTTTAAATGAAAAGTTAAGCGAAGTTAAAACTAAAATTAATACGTTAATTCCTTTTTTAAGTGAAACTGAAAAAGCAAATTATGATGCTATTATTTATCAATCAACACATAAAAAAAAAAAAAAAAATAATAACAACAATTTAACTGGTATTGCTAGAGCTAGTATCGTTGATAATACTGTAAAAGAGACTGGTAATAAAGAGTTTGATGAATTATTAAAATCTGAAAAAGAAATTAGTGAGCAAATTGGAAAAGTTAAAGCTGATTTTGTTAATAAAACTAAAATCACTAAAGCAGAAGCAAAGAAATTAGCTTTAGATGTTATGAAGGAAGTCGGAATTCCTCTTCCTGAAAAAAGATTTAAACAATATCCATTTGAATTTAGTGGTGGTATGAGACAACGTATTGTCATCGCTATCGCATTAACTGCAAATCCAGATATTTTAATTTGTGATGAACCTACAACCGCACTTGACGTTACTATTCAAGCACAAATCCTCGAACTTATTAATAAACTTAAAAAAGAGAGGGGATTGAGCTGTATTTTTATCACTCATGACCTTGGCGTAGTTGCTAATATGGCTGATAGAGTCGCTGTTATGTACGCTGGAAAAATCGTTGAATACGGAACAAGTTATGAAATATTCTTCGAACCAAAACATCCTTACACTTGGGCTTTATTATCTTCAATTCCTGATATTGATAGTAAAGAAAAACTTGAATCAATTCCTGGAACTCCTCCAGATATGAGATTCCCTATTGAAGGTGATGCTTTTGCTTTTAGAAGTAAATATGCTATGGCAATCGATTTTAAAAGTGAACCTCCATATTTTAAAATTAGTGATACTCACTATGCTGCTACATGGTTATTACATCCATCAGCACCTAAAGTTGAAATGCCAAAAATCGTTAAAACTCGTATAGAAAATGCTCTTAAAGGAGGAAATAAAGATGGCAAATAATTATGAAGAAAAAAACACCAATAATCTTCCTTTAAACGAAGTACCTGATGAGTTAATAAATGATGTAAATGAATATAAAGAATCGAATAGAATTAAAGATACAAGCGATTTTATCGATGAACATTCAAATACAAAAGACGAATTAAAAGGCCATTTAAATAAAGAATTAGAACTTGAAAACATTAAATCTAAATGTAAATTTAAAAAAGATTTAGTTGATAATGATATCATTCTTTCTGTTAATCACCTCAAACAATATTTCTTCTTCGGAAAAGGTCCTAATAGATATAAATTAAAAGCTGTACATAATGTATCTTTTAATGTTAAAGAAGGAGAATGCTTCGGTATCGTCGGAGAATCTGGATGTGGTAAAACTACAACTGGTAGATCCATTATTAGACTTTATAACATTACAAGTGGTTCAATTTACTATAAAGGATATAGAATTGGAGCAGGTTCTAGATGGAACGAAAAAGAAATTAAGTATACTTTAATTCGTTATAAACAAAAAGTTAAAGAAATAAAGGAACAACTTAAAAAAGGTGAAATCTCATTAGAACAATACAATGAAGAATATGATAAAGCTACAGAATTTAAAAATAATGTAGTTTCAGTGCAAAAAGCTAAAATTAAACAAATTAAATATGATGATTCTCACGTTGATAGAAGATTGATGAATGAAATTCAAATGATCTTCCAAGATCCAATTGATTCGTTAGATCCTCGTATGACAGTTGAAGATATTATTCAAGAAGGTTTAAATATCTCTAGAAAAACTATCATTAAAGATGCTAAAGCAAAATATGAATATGCTTTAAATAACGCTAAAAACGATGAAGAAAGAGAAAATGCAAAAGTCGAATATCAAAAAGCTATAGATTCAACTTCTAAAGCAAATAATCATAAAAAAGTCGTTGAAGCTTTAGAAAAAGTAGGTTTAATTGCTGATTATGCTAATAGATATCCACACGAATTTAGTGGTGGACAACGTCAAAGAATCGGTATTGCTCGTGCTTTGAT
>CAVGUB010000117.1:0-7649 GCA_963632375.1 Phocaeicola dorei
GTGAAATTATGTTAAGAGAAGCTGAAGCTAGAGGTATTAAACTTTTAAATGATGCTAAAGCAAGTAAAGAAACATTATCAATTAAATCATTTGAAACATTACAAAAAGTAGCAGATGGAAAAGCTACAAAAATTATTGTACCTTCCTCAATGCAAGATTTATCTTCATATGCTGTTTCTTTTAAAGAATTCTTAAAAGAAGAAAAAGAAGTTAAAGAAGAAGTAAAAGTAGAAGAAGAAACTACACCTAAAAAGATTGAAAGAAAGGTAAGAGAAAATGAAAATGTTCCTCATGTTTTTGAAGAACATCCTTATTAAAAAATAATTTTTATTAATTGGCTGAGAAATAATAATCTCAGCTTTTTAATTATTATAAAAACTTAATGAACGATTAAATAGTCAAGTTAAAAATTTTAAATTGAGCTAATAACACAAAAATTGTAAAAGTATTGTAAATAAAAGGTAAAATTCAACGAAACGTTGAGTTTTTTTGCACTTTTTCACTTTAAAAAAATAATTTGTCAATTATAATATTATTATGATAGAAGAAGAGAAAATCCTCCAATATTTAAGAGTCTTATGTTACCTTAAAAGTCAGTCACCAGATTTTGTTTCAAGGCAAACTCTTGCAGACAAATTTTTTGATGGAGGGACTAAAAAAGTAGAGACTGTTTGTAAGCATTTAATTGATGCTGGATTAATTTCAAGTAAACCTGGAAGCCAAGGTGGGTATACTTATGATCCAAGTTTTATTATGAAAGGATTACATAATAGTGATGTAAATACTACATTAAATGATTACACTTTTAGTGAAAAAATGGAATTAAATAAAATTAATCTTTCAATTAGTAATAATGAAGTTATTGATAGATTAAGTAGAATGAGTTTTGCAGGTATTCCTTTAATTAGTGATTTAAAAATTAATTCAGGGTATGTTTCTACAAAAGAAGAAAAATTAATGGTAGATATTACTGACGCAATTAGAGATTCATATAAAATAAGAATTAATTATACATCTTCTCAACTTAATGAAGATAATACCGTTAATAGTTTTGATTGTACTGTTGCTCCAATTAACTTTGTTATTTTTAATGGAGCTGCATATTTAAATGCGTATTATTATAAAATTAAAGATTCTAAACCAACTGGAGAAAAAGTTTTAAGAACTTATGTTTTGAATAGAATTGTAGTTTTAAAACATTTAGAAAATGAACATTTTGCAGTTGCAAATGAAGATAGATTAAGATTAAAAAATAAGTTACCATATGAACTTTATGATCAAGACGAAGAAATTTGTTTTCCTATAAAACTTTTTTATAGAGGATATAACTGCTTTAATAGGGTATTTAAAAACTATTATTGTAACGATATTAAGATTGATCAATGCTATTCTTATGTTAATATTCTTACAAAAAGTTATATGGAATGTGTTGGTAACTTACTTGCGCTTGGAAATACATTTGAATTTATTGATTCTGAAGAATCTAAACCTATTCAAGATTTATACTTAAAAACCTTAGAAGAATTAAGAGATAAATTAGTAAAATAATTTTTAAAAAAATAACTCTTTTTGCTTTAATGAAAGAGTTATTTTTTATATAATATTGTTGTTAATTAAGGAGATATTTAAAATGTCAGAAATTATTGATGTTCATGCACGTGAAGTTTTAGATTCACGTGGTAATCCAACAGTTGAAGTTGAAGTTTGGCTTGATACAGGAGTTTGTGGTAGAGCAATCGTACCTTCAGGTGCTTCAACAGGTGAAAGAGAAGCTTTAGAATTAAGAGATGGCGATAAAGCTAGATTCTTAGGAAAAGGATGCTTAAAAGCAGTTGATAATGTTAATAATATTATTGCTCCACAAATCGTTGGTATGTATGCTGATGATCAAGTTGGTGTTGATAAGAAATTACTCGAATTAGATGGCACACCTTTCAAAAAGAATTTAGGTGCTAACGCTTTACTTGGTGTTTCATTAGCTTGTGCTAGAGCTGCAGCTGAAGAAGTTGGTTTACCTTTATATAAATATTTAGGTGGTGTTAACGCTAAAGTTTTACCTACTCCAATGATGAATGTTGTTAATGGTGGTGCTCACGCAGATTCAACAGTTGATTTCCAAGAATTCTTCATCATTCCTGCAGGTTTTGAAACATTCCACGAAGCTTTAAGAGCTGGTGTTGAAACATTCCATCACTTAAAGAGTGTTTTAAAAGAAAAAGGTTATGTTACAGCAGTTGGTGATGAAGGTGGTTTTGCTCCTTCATGTAAAGATGGCAACACAGAACCATTAGAATTAATCGTCGAAGCTATTAAGAGAGCTGGTTATAAACCAGGCGAACAAATCTTCTTAGGTATGGACGTTGCTGCTAGTGAATTCTATGATCCTGAAACAAAAACATATAATTTAAAGAAATCAGGTCAAGGTGTTAAAACTAGTGAAGAAATGATCAACTGGTATGAAGAAATGATCAACAACTATCCAATTATCACTATCGAAGATGGTTTAGGAGAAAGAGATTGGGATGGTTGGAAAGTCTTAACAGAAAGACTTGGAAACAGAATCCAATTAGTTGGTGATGATTTATTCGTTACAAACCCATCAATCTTAGCTGAAGGTATCAAAAAAGGTGTTGCTAACTCAATTTTAATTAAAGTTAACCAAATTGGTACTTTAACAGAAACATTAGATGCTATTAGACTTGCTCAAATCAATGGTTACACAACTATGGTTTCACATAGAAGTGGTGAATCAGAAGATACAACAATCGCTGATTTATCAGTTGCTGTCAACGCTGGACAAATCAAAACTGGTAGTGCTTCAAGAACAGATCGTATTGCAAAATACAATCAATTATTAAGAATTGAAGAAGAACTCGGTGATGAAGCTATTTTTGAAGGTTTAAGAGCTTTCAAAAAATATAGATTCTAATCTAAATTAATGAAAATTAAAAATGAACTTAGGTAATTCTAAGTTCATTTTTTTACATTTTTAAAAATTTATCCTTTTAAACCTCTTGTTTGACGGTCCATATCTTCTACAACAATATCAAAGATTTCTCCTAAAGTAGAACAATATTCTAAGACTTTCCAAGGTTCATTAGTGTGGAAATGAATCTTAATCAATGTATCATCTCCTACACAAATTAAACAATCTCCAATAAAGTGATCTAAAATATATTTTTCAATTTCAGTTTCACTTAAGTTCTTTCCTTCAATTAAAAGTTGAGTGTCGTATCTAAATTCAATCATTTTTATCTCCTTAATTTATCTAATTATAATATTAGTAAAATAATTTTACTATTTATTTAATTATCTAATGTGATAAAATACTTTGTATGTCAAAAAGAAAGATTAATAACGTTTTTATAAACATTGGATTATGGGCATGTCTTTTAAGTGCTTTAATTAATATAGTAAATTGTGGATTATCATTTTCCACAGGATCAGTGAATCCATATAGTATTTTTACTTATTGTTGGAATGCAATATTTTATTTAATTATTGGTAATTATTTTTATAGAAGTAAACATAGTTACTATGGAAGAGTAATGTATGCAGTATTAATTCTTGCAATTTGTACTTATATTATCCCTTCTATTATTTATCTTGTTCAAGGATTAATAGGAGGAGGCATTAAAGGTTTACTTAGTACAATTATCGTAGTGTGTTCTTCAATGCTTGTTGGAATTATATATAGTGTTGCATTAATTATGTATAATAAAAAACAATCTAAAAATAGATATATTTTCCTTCTTGTAATGGGAATATTATTATTTGTTTTATGTATTGCAGACTTTGCAGTAGTTAGATGCCCTTTAGTTATAAACACTTTAACCACTATGTTTACTAATATTAGTAGTTATAGCATTCAACAAATCATTATTGCAATATTTGGAGGAGTTGAAGCAATTGTAGGATTATTATTTGGATTTGTTTATTTCTATACTCCGCTTTTCTTTAAAAATTTATAAAAAAATTAACATATTCTATCAAATATGTTAATTTCTTCAATATCAATTATATTTTTAATAGGGATATAAAAGTCATCAAAATAGATGACTTTTTTCTTTACATCTATTTTTCTAATGATTTCTTTAATTGTATAGATATATCCATCATAAAATATATCCATTCTTATAGGTGTTTTGAAATCATATTCTCTTAAAGTTTGATCTATTTTTCTAGCTTGTTCATTAAAAACTTGAGGTCTTTCTATTTTATATTTCTCATAAATCATTTTTTCTAAATATTTACCTTGTTCTACAAGTGACGAAAAAGGTAACCATTTCTTCATTCCACGATCATTCATGATTATATTATAAAACTTTTTTAGAAATTGTGAGTGCTAAAGCACCTTCTCCAATATGAGTAGATACACTTAAAGACAAATGATCAATGATAATTGGAGTATCAATATTTAATTCTTCTTTAATTTCTTCAACAACTTTTTTAATAATAGTATCATCTTTTCCAGTGTATGCTGCAGAGAATACAAGTTCATTACGTGGGCAATCTTTAAATTTAGTTTCTAAATCATTTTTGATTGCAGTTTTTAAAGCGTTAACTGCTTGTTTAGTACCTAAACATTTTTTATAACTATCAAGTTTTCCTCCAAAAAGTTGAAGAACTGGTTTAATATGTAATGCTTCTCCAATTAAAGCAGCACTAGGAGTGATTCTTCCACCCTTTTTAAGATATTTTAATGTATCAACACTAATATAAATTGATGCATTACCTGCTTCATTTTCTAATTTTTCCTTAATTTCTTTAGGAGTTAACCCTTTATTAATTAAAGTAATTGCGTCATATACACTTTGTTTTAAAGTAACTGAAATTCTATGATTATCAACTACAAATACTTTATCTTTAAATTCTTTTTCTTCAGCTAAAGATAAAGCAGTTTGACAACTAGCACTTAATCCACTACTCATTGGAATATGTAAAATGTAATCATATTCTTTAAGTAAATTTTCCCACATTTCTAAAATAATACCTGGAGATGGTTGGGATGTTGAAATATCTTCATTTTTATTTAATCTATCAAAAAATTCTTCTTTAGTTATAGTTTCATTTTCAAAAAATACCTCTCCATCAATGATGATTGGCATTTTTAATACTTTAATATTTAATTTATTTGCTTCTTCTTTATTAAAACCTGAATTGTCATCAGTAATTACTACAATTTTTTTATTCATATGTTTGTTATTCTATCATAAATAAATATTTATGAAAAACTAATACAAAATACTAGATTGTATAGTATTGAATATTTAATATTAAAAACTGTGACAAAATGCATAAAATCCCTATTATTTTTATATTTTTAGAAGAAAAAATATTTTTAAAATTGATATGGCTTATATTGAAGAAGATACGTTATTTTTGATATAATATTTCAAATTTTAGGGTAGAAATTATATGGCTTTTTATTTAATTAAAGGTGATTTAGTCACCATGAATGTTGATTGTATTGTTAGTAACGCAAATGTAAATTTAAAAATGGTAGAAGGAGTAACTCGTGCTATTTTCCATAAAGCTGGAGATATTGATATGATGGAAGCTTGTAGAAAATATGGAAGATGTGAAGTTGGTAAAGCAGTTATTACTCCATCTTTTAAGATTGATACATGTAAAGCAGTTATTCATGCTGTTGGACCAAATTATATTAATGGAAAACATGGAGAAGAAAAGAATTTAAGAAGTGCATATCAAAGTGTTTTTGATATTATGAAAGAAAATAAATTTACTTCAGTTGCTTTTCCATTATTAAGTAGTGATTTTAATTATCCTCTTGATGAATGCTATGCAATTGCAAAAGATGTTATTTTAAAAAATATTAAAGAAAATCCAAAACTTGAAGTTTATATGGTTTTCTTTAAAAATATTTTCCCTCTTGCAAGCAACGAATTAAGAGATGAAATTAATTTAAGTTTAATGAGAGATAATAAAATCTTTGATATTCAAGTTTTAAATAGTGATACAAATCTTGAGGGTGTTAAATTTATTGATAAAAAAGAAAAAGAATTAGAAATCAATGATGAAGAAGTTTCCTTTAGAGGAAATTTAGAAGATGGATACATTCAAAGATTTAGAAATGATCAAACATATATTCCTAGTAAGAATGCATTATATGGAATTGGAATTGCATTACATTTAAAGAATGAAGAATTCTTAAAATTACTTGGATTATTTGGATATTCTGTTCAATTTAATACAGTTAAACTTGCAACAATTAATTATTTCCTTGAAAAGAACGCTAATGATGTTTATTTATTAAATGATTGTTTATTTGATTTATCATTACAAGCTGTTAATTCAAAATAATACGTAAATTATGGTACTTATTAATTAGGTACCTTTTTTGTTGATTATAACTAACAAGAATTAAGGAAAAAAATACCAAATTATTATTAACAAATTAGAATAAATATAATAGAATAAAAGCATATAAAAGAAATTAAGTTTTCTATTATTTGGAAGGAGGAAAATATAATGTCCAGATTTACTTTACCAAGAGATGTCTATTATGGAAGTGGTTCTATTGGTGAACTTAAAAACTTAAAAGGTAAGAAAGCTATCGTTGTTACTGGAGGTCACTCAATGAGAGCTAGTGGATTCTTACAAAAAACTGAAGACCTTTTAAAAGAAGCAGGAATGGAAGTTTTACTTTTTGAAGGAGTAGAACCAGATCCATCAATTGAAACTGTTAAAAGAGGTGCTGATGCAATGTTAAAATTTAATCCAGATTGGATTGTTGCAATCGGTGGAGGCTCACCTATTGATGCTGCAAAAGCAATGTGGGCTTTATATGAATATCCAAATGTTTCATTTGAAGATTTAATCACACCATTTAGTTTCCCACATTTAAGACAAAAAGCACATTTCTGTGCAATCCCTTCAACTTCAGGAACTGCAACTGAAGTTACAGCATTCTCAGTCATTACTGATTATCAAAAAGGAATTAAATATCCTTTAGCAGATTTTGAAATTACTCCAGATGTTGCAATTGTTGATCCTGATATCGTAAGAGGATTACCAAAAGTTCAAGTTGCATATACTGGAATGGATGCTTTAACTCATGCAATTGAAAGTTATGTTGGAACAATTGCTACTCCATTTACAGAATGTTTATCACTTAAAGCAATCCAAATGGTTAATACATATTTATATGATTCTTACCTTAATCCAGAAGGAAAAGGAAGAGAAGAAATGCATTATGCTCAATGTTTAGCAGGTATGGCGTTCTCAAATGCTTTACTTGGTATTACTCACTCAATGGCACACAAAACTGGAGCAGCATTCTCAACAGGTCATATCCCTCATGGATGTGCTAATGCAATGTATCTTCCACATGTTATTGAATATAACGCAAATAATAAAGTAGCTTTAGAAAGATATGCTCAAATTGCACAAGCTTTAGGAATTCAAGGACATGATGCTAAAGAATTAACTCAAGGATTAATTAATAGAATTCATGAACTTAATACATTACTAGGAATCCCTCATTCAATGAAAGAATTTGGAGTAGATGAAAAAGAATTCTTAGAAAAATTGCCTGAAATTGCACATAATGCTGTTTTAGATGCATGCACAGGAACTAATCCAAATCCAATTGATGATAAAACAATGGAAGAATTATTCAAATGTTG
>CAVGUB010000118.1:0-6915 GCA_963632375.1 Phocaeicola dorei
ACGCTTACTTAGCAAAAAAGGATGCCTTAAACATCCTTAATTCTGAATTATATTTCGATTAGTTTAACACTATATTTTAGGGGTAAAGCCTAAATGCAGGTCTTATTCAAAGACAAAATAAAATTATTCAATAAATAATGAAGCTGCTCCAATAATTCCAGCATCATTCTTTAATTTTGCCATTTCAACAATTGATTTTGGAGCCATTAAATAACCATAATTATATTTTTCTAAGTAAGCTTGTAATTTATCTTTTAAATAATCTCCTTGATTAGAAACTCCTCCACCAATAACAAAAACTTGTGGTCTAAAAATATTACAGAAATTTAATAAGCCTTCTCCAAGATTCATTACATAATTATCAATAACTTCATTAGCAGTTTTATCACCTTTTTTTGCACATTCAAAAGATGTTAATCCATCAACCTTATCAATATTACCTTTACAATAATCCCACATCATAGATTCTTTATGGTTTTCCATAGCTTTTCTTGTTTCTCTTAAAAGTGCAGTTGCACTAGCGTATGCTTCAAGACAACCTCTTCTTCCACATCCACAAGGTTCTCCATTCATGTGGATTACAACGTGTCCAAGTTCAGCACCTTTTCCTTCAAATCCTTCAATAAGTTTATTGTTAGCAACAATACCTCCACCAACTCCTGTTCCAAGAGTAATCATAATTGCATCACTATAGCCTTTTGCAGCACCATATTTTTGTTCTGCTAAACATGCAACGTTTGCGTCATTTGAAATTTTAATTGGTAAATTCAAATCTTTTAAATAATCTCTTAAAGGAACATTAATTCCATTGATATTTGCCATTTTACAGATTAAACCTCTTTCATTATCAATTAATCCTGGAACACCAAATCCAATTCCTAAAGGTTCCAAATCTCTCTTTTTACATTCTAAAATTACTTTTTCTAATAATTCTTTATTAGATTCTAAAAATTTATCAACATGTGCACCATCAGTAACAACGTAACTCTTAAAAATTATTTCACCATTTAAGTTAACTGCACCTGCTTTAATTGACATCCCTCCGACATCAACACCAATATAAACTTTTTCCATTATATTTTTACCTCTTTTAAATATTTTATAAAATTCGATTGATATAATAAAGAAAAAAGGTAATATTTATTCAATATTACCTTTTAAAATATAATTTTTATAAGTTATTACTTAGGTTGTCTTCCAATATAAGCTAAGATACCACCATCAACATATAAAATATGTCCATTGACAGCATTACTTGCATCACTTGCTAAGAAGACTGCTGGTCCACCAAGTTCTGATGGTTTTAACCATCTTCCTGCTGGAGTTCTAGCTTTGATGAATTGATCAAATGGATGATCTGAACCATCAGCTTGTTTTTCTCTTAATGGAGCAGTTTGAGGAGTTTCAATATAACCAGGACCAATACCATTACATTGAATATTGTATTCACCATATTCAGCACAGATATTCTTTGTTAACATCTTTAAACCACCTTTAGCAGCAGCATAAGCACTAACAGTTTCTCTTCCAAGTTCACTCATCATAGAACAGATATTAATAATTTTACCATGTCCTTTTTCAATCATTCCAGGAATAACAGCTTTTGAACAGATAAATGGTCCAGTTAAATCGATATCGATAACTTGTCTCCATTCTTCTGCTTTCATTTCATGCATTGGGATTCTTTTAATGATACCAGCGTTGTTAACTAAAATATCAACACCACCTAAATCTTTTTTGATTTGAGCAACTAAATTTTCAACAGCTGCTTCATCTGTAACGTCGCAAATATAACCATGAGCTTCAATACCAGCTTCTTTATAATTTGCATAACCTCTGTCTAAAGTTTCTTGATTACGGTCATTGAAACAAATAATAGCACCTGCTTCATGAAATGCTTTTGCAATTTCAAAGCCAATACCATAACTTGCGCCTGTAATTAAAGCAACTTTACCTTCTAAACTAAAACTATTCATTCTAAATCCTCCTATTATTTTAAGTCTGTAGATTTAATAACATCCATATCATCGTATGTTTTATTTTCACCACACATACCCCAAATGAATGCATAACTCTTTGTAGCAAAACCTGAATGAATTGACCAAGATGGAGAAATAACAGCTTGTTCGTTTTTAATAACGATAGTTCTGATTTCTTGTGGTTGGCCCATTAAATGGAATACGACATCATCTTCACCTAATTCAAAATAGAAATAAACTTCCATTCTTCTTTCGTGAGTGTGTGATGGCATTGTGTTCCATGCATTTCCAGGATGTAAAACAGTTAAACCCATTGAAAGTTGAGCTGTATCTAAAACATCACCATGGATGAATTGATTAATTGTTCTTTCATTTAAGTGTTCTTGATCACCAACATTAACTTTTCTTGCTTTTGCAATTTCTAATAATTTAGTTGGATATGATTTTTGAGCAGGACAAGAACACATATAGAATTTAGCAGGATTTGATGGATCTTTAGAAGCAAAAATAACTTCTTTTGTACCCATTCCAATATAAATACAATCTGTTTTCTTTAAAGTATATTCAACACCATCTAAAGTAATTGTACCTTCTCCAGCAATATTGAATACACCCATTTCTCTTCTTTGTAAGAAATAATCTGCACGTAAAGCGTCTCCTGCTTCAAGCTTTAAAGCTTTAGTAACAGGATAAGCTCCACCTGCGATCATTCTATCTTGGTAGGAATATGTTAAAGAAATTTCATCTTTAACGAAAACATTTTCAATTAAATAATTTTTTCTTAATTCTTCTGTTGTGTAGTGTTTTGAATCATTTGGATGACTCATGTATCTAACATCTAATTCTTTCATAGTAAAAACTATCTTTGAACTCTACCTGAAGCATCTCCACCCATAAGTGTTAATACTTCACTTTCACTAACACAGTTGAAATCGCCAGGAATTGTGTGTTTTAAAGCACTTGCTGCAACAGCAAATTCTAAAGCTTTTGCTTGATCGCCTTCAAATTTGATTAAACCATGGATTAAACCACCAGCAAATGAATCACCACCACCAACTCTATCAATAATTGGATCGATGTCATAACGTTTTGATTCATAGAAATCTTTTCCGTTATAAATTAATGCTTTCCAACCATTGTGTGTAGCACTGAAAGATTCTCTTAATGTTGAAACAACATATTTGAATCCAAATTCTTCTTTCATTTGTTTGAAAATTTCTTTATAACCTGCAGCTTCAGTTTTACCAGCAGTAACATCACTATCTGGTTTGAAACCTAAACATAATTGAGCATCTTCTTCGTTACCGATACAGACATCAACATATTTCATTAATGGTTTCATAATTGAAATAGCTTTTTCACTTGACCATAATTTCTTTCTGAAGTTTAAGTCACATGAAACTGTAACACCATGTTTTTTAGCAGCAATTAAAGCAGCTTTTAAAATTTCAGCACTCTTATCTGAAATAGCTGGTGTAATTCCACTCCAGTGGAACCATGTAGCACCTTCGAAAATTTTATCAAAATCAAAATCTGAAACACTTGCTTCAGCAATTGATGAATTTTTTCTATCATAGATAACTTTTGAAGGTCTCATAGAAGCACCTGTTTCTAAGAAGTAAATACCTAATCTATCTCCACCTCTTGCAACGAAGTCTGTATGAACTCCAAATTTTCTTAATGAATTAACTGCACAATCACCAATTTCGTGTGATGGAACTTTTGAAACAAAGTATGCATCATGACCATAATTAGCTAAAGAGACAGCAACGTTTGCTTCTCCTCCACCATAATTAACATCAAATACTTGTGATTGAACGAATCTTGAATTTAATGGTGAAGATAATCTTAACATTATTTCACCCATTGTAACGACCTTAGCCATTTTTTCTTGTCTCCTTAATAATACTTCTTGCTTCTAAGCAAACTTTTTTAATATCTTCTGCACTTCCTTTAACAAGCCAGCTTCCGCCACATGCAACAATCTTTTTATTCTTAACGAATTCTGATAAGTTAGCATTGCTTACACCACCTGTAGGCATAAATTTAACAGTTGTGAATGCACTTCCTAAAGCATCGATAGCTTTTAAACCACCAAATACTCCTGCTGGGAAGAATTTAACTGTTGTAATTCCTAATGAAATTGCTTTCATAATTTCAGTTGGAGTAACAACACCAGGAAGATAAGGAATATTGTGTGCTTTACAAACTAAAGCAACTTCTTCTGATAAACCTGGAGAAACAATAAATTTTGCTCCTGCGTGAATTGCATCTTCACATTGTTTTGCATTGATAACTGTTCCTGCACCAACTAAAACATCTTTGCAGTTTTCTGCTGCAACTTTGATACATTCTTCAGCACATGCAGTTCTGAAACAAATTTCAGCAACTGGAACATCTCCATCTCTTAAAGCGTTTAAAGTAGGAATTGTGTCTTCAACATTATTTAAAACAACAACTGGTACTAAACCGATTTCATGAACTCTATCCATTAAATCCATAAATAATAAACCTCCGATTTTTAATCTATTATATTATATAAAAATAAAAAGTTGTTGTATACAACAACAACCAATTATTTTAAATTTTTGTTCTAATTTACTAAAAAATCAATTATTTATTTAAGCTATCCTTTAAAGCTTTACCAGGTTTAAAGCCAACTGTTTTCTTACTTGGAATAACAACTTCTTCTTTAGTTTTTGGATTGATTCCTTTTCTTTCTTTTGTAACTTTTGGTTTAAAAGTACCAAGAGCTGGAATAGAAACATCTTCTCCATCTTTTAAAGCTAAAGCAACAACTTCAAATACATTATCAAATGCTTCTCCTGCAGCTTTTTTAGATACACCGAATTTTTCAGCATATTTATTTACAAATTCTGATTTAGTCATATAAGGACCTCCATTTTCTTTATTATAAAATAATAATATTTTTTGTAAATTAAAAACTTAAATTTTATCGATATTTATCGATGTTTTTTTAAAATAATTTACATATATGTCGTTTCCGTAATATTACTTTAAGTTTAAAAATCTAAAAAAATAATTATAATAATTGAGTATGAAAATTATTCACGTAGGAAAAAATAAAGATTTTGAAACAATAAATGAATGCATCAAAAACATTAATGAACCAAGCTATATTATATTAGATGATGAACATTATTTTGAAAAAGTTGTTATTGATAAGGAGAACATAATTATTGATGGATTAAATAAAGCAGTTATTGAATATAATGATTACGCTCAAAAAATCCATGAAGATGGTAGAGAATATGTAACTTTTAGAACTTATACAATGCTTGTTAAAGCTAAAAATGTTCAATTAAAAGATTTAACAATCTTAAATAGTGCAGGGGAAGGTAAAGGAATTGGCCAAGCAGTTGCACTTCATCTTTATAATGATAACATTGTAGTTAATCATTGTAAGTTAATTGCATATCAAGACACATTATTCTGTGGACCATTTTCTCCTGATTTAATAGAAAGATATATTGATTTATTACCAGAGGATGAAAGAATTCATAATGGTGAATTCCATCAATATTTCTTTGATTGCTACATAGCAGGTACTGTTGATTTTATTTTTGGAGGTGCAAGTGCAGATTTTATTAATTGTACAATTGCTACAAAAAAGACAGAAAGATTAACATATATTGCTGCTCCAGATCATGATAAAGAAAATGAATATGGATTCAATTTTATAAATTGCAAAATCATTAGCGAAGATCCTGACGCTATTGAAAATACATATCTTGCACGTCCTTGGAGAGAATATGGACTTGTTAGATTCATTGATTGTTATTTAGGAAAACACATTAAAAAAGAAGGTTTTTCCATTTGGGCAGATACTGACCGACATATAAATTCTAGATTCTATGAAATTAATACAACAGGACCTGGAAGTGAGCATAAAGAATTAAGACCAGATTGGGTAAGACTTGTTAAATAAGACAAAAGACTGCATAAATATGCAGTCTTTTTAAGTTATAATAAATCTTTTAATTCAGGAATTTTAGTTAATTCTTTCTTTAATAAAGAACAAACCATTCTTGCACCTTTTTCTCTTAAATGAGTATTATCTTCTTTTCCTTCTGGATAATTTGGATAAATATTTTTATCAAAATTCATAAAGAAACATTTTGTATTACTTTCACCAATATTTTCTAAATATTCTTTAGTTCTACTAGTTAAATCGATAAAAATAATATTTTTTTCTTTAGCAAGTTCTTCCATAGCTTTTGGATAATCTCCATGGCAAGTTGGATTTAACTTGTTTTCTTCAATAAATTGTCTTCTATAAATTGAAGAAATTAATACTGGAGTTGCTTTTTTAGATAATGCAAAATCAATATAATAAGATAATTGCTTTTTATAAGTTGTAAATGGATCAGTGTGTCTTTCTTTATCTTCTTTTTCATCGTTATGACCAAATTGAATAAATAAATAATCACCTTCCCCAATTGTTTCTTCACAATATTTGAATAAGCCTTCATCAAAGAAACTCTTTGATGAACGGCCATTTTTAGCAAGATTAATTACTTTATAATTAGGATTTAAATATTCACTAATTAATTGTCCCCATCCTCTTTGAGGATAAGTATCTTCAAAATTTGTTTGGCAAGTTGAATCGCCAATTAAATAAATTCTATTCATTATCTTGATGAGTCAAAGTAATTTTTAGCATTGTTGAAGCAGATATCTTCAACAACTTTTCCTAAGAATTCGATATCATTTGGATATTCACCATTTTCAACTAAATGTCCAAGTTTATTACATAAAATTCTTCTGAAATATTCATGTCTTGTGTATGATAAGAAACTTCTTGAGTCTGTTAACATACCAACAAATCTAGAAAGTAAGCCTAAATTTGAAAGTGCTGTTAATTGTTTTTCCATACCATCTTTTTGATCTAAGAACCACCAAGCACTACCAAGTT
>CAVGUB010000119.1:0-5793 GCA_963632375.1 Phocaeicola dorei
CTTCCAACTTCGTAAAAATTCAGTTTATCATGTTTTTGCTAAACGATTTCGACTCATACTTCAAAACAAAAGAAATTCATTACTTAACAAATTATTATAAAAACAAAAAATAATGGGGAAACAATATGTTTATTTAATTAATTTAACTTCATAAATTGTTTATATTTTTATACTTTTATAGTAAAATTAATTAGTTAAAGAAACGGAGGTTTTTTTATGAAATTTAATAAGATATTAATAGCAGGATTAAGTTTTGTTTCATTACTAGGAGTTACTGGATGTGATAATAAAACAATTAATTACGACGCTAGTACTACATTAGGAATGTTAGAAGTATTAAAAAACGCAACTAATTTTACAATAGATATTTATAATACTCGTTTAGGAGATAAAGGAAGCATTATTTCTACAGATTCTTATTATATTGACGAATTAAATTCTTACGGATATATTCGTGATAATAAAGGTGTATATAAATTCGATATCGCTAGCGATGGAGAAATTTATAGTAATGAAATTGTAACTAATGGAGATATAACATATAAAAGTATTAAACCATTAATCAATGATTTTTCTAGTTTTGAATTATCATTATTAAATGATGAAATCGATGGTAATATAAGCATCACAGATAAAGAAAATAGACAAGCTGTCATGAATTTAATCGGTGAAAGCACTAGTTTTTATACATATATTTCCTCTTTAACTGTAAATTATGATACAACAGAAAAGACATTAACCTTTTTATTAAACTATAATGAAAAATTAAAAAATGATAACGAAAATGCATATGTAAAAGCTACTATTTACAATTTTGGTACTAGTTCATCAAGTTTTGTAGAAAAATATATTAAAGCAGGTGGAACATATTTTACTCCAACCGAACAAATGATTGAAGTTAGAAATAATTTCAAAAATAATAACTTTACTAGATATATTTATGATGATTCTAAAAATTTAATCGGAAAAGAATATTTTACAAAAGATTATTATTGTAACAATTATTTTAGCGGTACTACACTTGCTTATAATCTTGGTTATATTTCTTTAGTAAATAAAACTTATGCTGGTCAAGCTCTTACAAACGGAAGTTACTACTTCACAACATACCCTGATCCTGAAACAGAGATAACTCCAATGTTATATCAACCTGCATTTCAAGAAACAAACATGAGTGAAATCATGAACTATCCAAGTAATTTAGAAGCTTTTAAATATTTAAATCTATTCTCATATAACGAAAGCTTAGGATATTATTTTTCTAACGACTATGCTATAGCCGTTGATATGTATAATAACTTTGGAGTAGCTAATGCTGGTTATACTAAAGTATCACTTTCTGGATGTGGTATTAAATTTGGAGATGCATCAAATGATTATCAAACTACATTCTATGTAATTGGTAGTTTCGATTCTACATACGGAGCTATTCCATTCGAATTTCATGATTTCGGAACAACAGCTCATCCTGGTGTAGAAAAATTTGTTGCTAAGTTATCTTAATTTTTAAAAAGAATTAGGCAAACACATTGAATTTTAAAAAGACGGAACATTATTTGTCCCGTCTTTTCTTTATTTATTCATAAAAAAAGAAGAGATTTCTCTCTTCTTTTCATTAGTTATTGTTTGTTGAATTCAACACCATCAAAGTATTCGTCTTCAATATCAGAATCGTATACTCCAATGATATCGTGAGTTGTTTTTGATTCAAGACCACCCCAAACTTCAATAGTCCAAGCAAGAGCTAATACCATATTTCCAGAATCATCATAACTATATCTTATGTCAAATTCATGTTCAGGAGAATCTCCACTATAAGCGCCTGTATAACTAATAGTAGTGAAATCTAAGTATCCGATTGATGTAGTTGTCCAACCTATTGTTAATGTTTCTTCAACTCCATCAACTGTTGCTTTAATTACACCCTTATTCATTTTTTTACCGTGTTTATCAGTAATTTCATCTGTAGTAAATTCAGCGGTATATCCAGCACTTGATTTCCAAGTTCCTTTTAATCCTTCAACAGTAAATGGTCCTTTTGGTAAGACATATACATATAAGTTGTAGTATCCATCTTTATAATAACTTGGTCCACTAACTTGAACAGTAACTTTAATACCTTCTTCAGGAATTTCAATATTTTGACTTCCTTCTTTAGGAATAATTGTAGCTTTTTCGTTAACTGCATCATAACTTAATTCAATTAAATCATTTCTAGAATATTGAATATCAGTAATTGAGTTATCGCTTCCTTCTGGTGAAGAAGATAATGTAAATACTGTTTCTTGTCCTTGATAAACTTCAACACTATCAGCAGTAAGAACTTGAGAATTATTTGGATTACCATAACTTCCATTAAAGTACCAACTCCCAGTTTCTGTACCTGATTTAACCTCAACTTCAACGTCTTTTGTTACGTTATTTGTTGTATGATTACCAAATGTTAATGTTGATTTTCCATTATAAACAGCTGTATAAGCATTTGGAAGGTTAGTTGAAGTATGAGCAATAACATTTGTATTACTTGAAGCAACAACACCATATTGCCAATAATCTAATGCTTCTTTATCAGTATATTTAAATGTTAATACGCTACTATCAATATCAATAACATCTTTTTTAAGAAGTACATTCTTACTTTCATCAGTATTAACTTTTGTGTTATTTACTCTTAATTCAGTAATATCGCTAATAAAGTATTTAGAATAATCAAAGTCTGGAGCGTCTTCTAATTCATCGCTATAAGTATATTTAAATGAGAGGTTTTGAGATACTGTTCCTTTGGTTTCTCCTCCAGTTAAGAACTTATCATTTGTAAAATCGTATGCAGTCTTATCATAAACTGTAATCTTATAAGTTCCTTCTTTAACTCTACCAGTAGCATCGAATGATAAAGATAAATCATATTCATAGTGTCTTGTATTAGTTTCATCATTTGAATCTACATATGTCTTATAAGAATCAACAACAGTAGTGAAACCTCCACTAACATCACTTGTAGAACTAATCTTTAATTTAGCAAATTTAAGAGTATCTTCTATTGTAAAGCTACCTCTATAAGCTTCATAGAAATCTAATTCTAATGAATAGTAGTCATGGTTATATAAATTAGCCATATATTCAGCTTCTTCTTTTGTATAAGACCAGTTAGTACTATTTGCAGGGAAATCAGATTTACTATCATAAATATTATAGACACCACTATAAGCATTATATGGTTGATCATTTTTAATTCCACGATCAGTAACTTTATAATTTTTACCTTCAGTGTAAGTATCAGCAACTCTTAATTGTTTACCGTTATTTTCAATAGTTTTATAAACATCAGCAAGATGGCTTCCATCAGTTAAATCTTCAACAGAAGCAATAGAAGTATTGTTTTTATATCTATTGAATGTATATTTTTCTTGTGTCTTTTTATTTGAATATTCAACAGTTTTAACATTATCAGGATTTGTAGTTTGTCTACTTTGATTTCCTGAATCGAATAAATATGATAATTGATCAGAATTACTTGGTAATTTAGTAACTTGAGTTCTCTTAACATATGATTTTTTAGTTGATGGATCATAGAAGAATTTATATGTAAATCCTCCATAAAGAGAAAATGCTTCAGAATCAGAAAGTTGAATTTGAGCGAAACATTTAAAATCATCCATATCTAAAATGCTTAATTGTTTAACTGAGCCATCAGCTTGATTAATTAAATATGTTAAGTTAGCTTTAGAATCGATTTGAATATCATCAGATTCATAAATTCCTTCGCTATTTTTAGCTAAAGGAGCAACAACATCTCCAGAAATAGAAACATCAGCATTAGTTAATTTAATTTTAGCTTTAATGACAACTGGAGCTTCAGGCATTGTGAAACTATATTTATCATTAATTTTATTTTTAGCACTATCATTAACTGTAACTTCAGTAATTTCAACATTACTATCTGTAGCAGTAACTGTAAATTCAATCTTTTCTCCAACTTTACCGCTTGTAGGTCCTTCAAATTTAACACCTGTTTGTTTTGTATAAGTGATAGAGAATGTATCATCAGGAACGACAGTTCCATTATCAATAACGGTTAAATTAATAACTCCAGGATTGTATCCATCTTTATTGACAGAAATTTCAACACTACCTGCACCTTTAGCACTTACAACACCTTGAGAAGAAACTAAAGCAACATTAGTATTTGAACTCTTCCATTTAACACCTTCAACTACATTTCCATCTCCGTCTTTTACACTTAAAGCTAAAGAATCACCTTTATTGATTGTAGTTTTTTCAGTTGAATTGAAAATTACAAGTGAAGGTAATGTGGAATCAGTAATTGTGATAGTAATAGTTGCTTGTGAATATCCAGCTTTAGTAGCTGTAATGATAACAGTTCCAGCTTTAACAGCAAAAAAATCACCTTCACTAGAATCAACAATTCCAATACTTCTATCTGAACTTGTCCATTTTACACCACCTAAAACGATACCATTTCCATCTTTTGCAACAAGAGTTTGACTATCACCGACTGTAACGCTAGTGTTGCCATCAATAACAATTTCAGTACTTTGATTAATATTTGTATCATTACAAGATGTAATTCCGCCTGCAACGCTTAAACCTAATAAACAACTAACACTAAGTAAAGCTATTTTTAATTTTTTCATATTTTTTCTCCTTATTATTAAGAATTACTTCTTGGGAAATACATATCAAGAATTATACCTGAATATAATCTCAACATATATCCGGTTTCTGTAACATCGAGTTTTTTTAATGTATAACCTAAATCTGCATTAGGTTTATAGTTAATAATATTAAATCTCCATGTTCTATAAGTTTCATAATATTCAACGAACTCTAGTTCAAATGTATTATCGCCAATATCGCCACCTACTTCAGTGCTATATCCGTAATAATTACAACTACCATCGGATAAGAATGATAATTTTGTTGTCTTTGTTTCGTCACCATCATATCTTCCTTCTCCATAACCTGAAGCAGAGAAGTAGTCAACAGAATATAAATATTCTAAGACTTCGGCAGTAGATTCAAACCCTCTTCTAACTTTAATAACTGTTCTATAAACTAAATCATTATTTGAGTCATATAATTCTAATTTTGAATTTCCGATTTTTAAACCTTCGATAGAATATATTCCATCGTTATCAATCCATCTAACGACATCTGGATCAGAGACTACAGCTTGTAAGCTTTGATCTGATAAATTACTATTTGAATAAGATAAACCATAAGTAGATCCTTTTGAAATAGGACTTCCAACCATAAGATCTGTGAAATATCCGCCAAAACTACCTTTTCCAGTATAATCAGAGACATCGCTATATTCTTCAAATCCTGTGACAGTAACATTAACTTTTAATAATATTGAATCTGTATTAAGGTCAACAATGCAGACGACTGTTTTTCCTTCTTCTTTAGATATCAAGTTACCTTCTTTACTTACTTTACCAACTTTAGCATTAGAACTTGTATAACTAATTACGTAATCTTTAGTTGTATCTGATAAATCAAGTCCGTTTTTAGATGCTAATTCATTTAAATTTACTGAATCGCCTTTTACTATTGAAACTTCCAAACCTAAATTTTTATTGTTAAATTGAGAATCACAACCTGTTAAAGCAGTAAAAGTAGGAACACCTAATAAAAGAGCACTAGATAATAACAACAATTTCAACTTTTTCATTTTTATCCTCCTTTATAATCTTTAAGATTATAATTTGTTTCTAAAATTTTACTAATGTATTAATTAAATCTTAATATTATTTTAATATTATATATAAA
>CAVGUB010000120.1:0-5773 GCA_963632375.1 Phocaeicola dorei
ATTTCTGCTAAATAATCATAAATATCATTAACGATTTTCATGTATTTTTCGGTTTGTCTACGCTTGCCAATTTCTATTGGTGATAAATTTTCCTTTTTCATTTTTGCTTCTTCGTGGAACAATCTATCAATTCTTCTTACCATTTCTGCAGCAACACTTTTCTTTTTATTTTCTTCACTTAATGTCTTTACTATATCGTAGAATTTTCTTCTAATATGAGCAAAACATAATTGAATTTTAATACCATTTTCTTTTAAAACGTTGTATCCTGCATACCCATCAGCAACAAGAAATTTGTGATAATCATTTAGTATTTTTTGTGTTTTATGTGTTTCCCTTGTTCCAGAGAAATCATATAAATAAATTGGATTATCATAAAAAGAAGTAACGTATACAAAAATGTAACCATTTTTACGGTGTTCTTTGCCTTCTCTCTTTAAAAAATCTAAAACTTCAAGTGGAGTTTCGTCAACGTGAATTACTTCAGCAGGAGTATTGATTAATGAATTTTTTATTGCTTCATAAACTGGACGTAATAATTCATCAGCACGTTTTACATAGTTTGTAAGATTCATTGCACTAAATGGCAAGCCCATGCTTTTTAAATATTTTGAATATCTATCAATTGGGACATCTAAATAGTATTTTGCAGTGATAATATCCGCAACAAAGCTTGACGAAACGCATGAGTGAGGAAATTTTGATTTACATAATGCTTGATATATTTTTCCATCTCTTACATCTGTTCTAACGTATTTAGGTGTAATAACTTTGACTACCTCAATTTCTTTTCTTACACGTACCATGTAAAAAATATCATCAAAGTCTTTAATTCTTTGTATTTTATAGCCTTTTTTAAGTAAATCATCAGCTATATCGTTAGTGACAGTAACTGTTGCAAGTTTTTCAAAATCAAAACCTTCAAAGTTTTTGCTCCCTGCTGGTCTTCCTCTTTTCTTAGGCTTACTTAAATTAACTTCAACTTCATTAACTGGTGATTTTTCTTCGATGATATCGCCATTTTCTTTTGTACCAACGTATTTATTATGTGCATTAATTTTAATTATTTGGTTCTTTTTTTCTAAATCTTTAAGGAATTTATTAAATTCTTCTTGTAATTTAGCAAATTCGCATTCCAAAGCTGAATACTTTTGAGCAGCATTTTCTTTTTCAATTTCGTGTTGTTTATTAAGCTTTTCAATTTCTTTTTTATGCTGTTCTTCCTTTTCTTGAAGTAGTTTTTCTAATTCAGCAATGCGTTCTTTATCGGTCATAACGCTAGTATTATAACCTTTATTAATTTACTTTGTAAATTAATAAAGGCAAATCTTAATATAAATTTAATAAAAAATGAGGCCTAAGCCTCAAATTTCGATAATTTTTAAAAATATGATGTCTTTTTGCCTTTATTTTCTATTGAATCAACAAGTCCTGACCCTTCAATAATCCGCCTGAGTTGATCTTTGGTTAATTCTGATTTTTCACCAGCCATTGGCCACATAAATTTTCCATGAATAAGTTTGTTTTGATACAACCAAATAGAAGAATTTGAATTTTCAATCAATTTAATTTGATTTCTGTTTTTAGAGCAAAACATATACAAAGAATTAGGTTCTAGTCCTGATGTTTCAATTAGAAGTTTTCTTAATCCAAAGATTCCTAAACGCATATCAGTTATCCCTGGAACGATATAAATGTGTTCAATTTTAGTAAGATCAACCATTTTGAATTGCCTCCAAAACCTTTTTTAAATTTTTAAGAGGAAAAGTAAGTGTTATGCCATTAATTTCAACACTAATCTTTGATTCATCAAAATTTGTTTCATTAATTATTTCTTTAGCTTTTTCAGTAACATCAATTGGTTTTACATTTTCAATAATTTCTGTTTCGTCGTTAGTTGTTACATTTTTTCTGTAAACCTCCAACCATCTAGCAAATGTGCAATGTGGTATATTATTTTTTGTAGCAAATTCACCAATACTCAAATTTTCTTTAATATATTCTTTGACCATTTTGATTTTAAAGTCTTCGGTGTACACCTTTCTTTTTCTTTTCATGAAAAAATCCTCCTAATTTTCTATTAGAAGGATATCATTTTTTAATTTTTTTGAAAAATGGGATATCTTTTATGCATACGATTAATCTTGCTCTTTTTATTGATTTCTATTTAAAGATTTATAATATTCTCCAAATGCAGATAAATTTTCAATTATTGGAAGTAAATTTAATGCAATATCTGATAATGAATATTCAACATGTGGAGGATTAGTTTTAAAATCATTTCGAATAACTAGTCCATCATCAATCATCTCTTTTAAAGAAGATGTTAATACTTTTTGAGAAATTCCTTCTAAAGATCTTTGAAGTTCATTAAATCTCCAAGGTCTTAATCTTAAGTTTCTAATAATTAATAATTTCCATTTAGAACCAATTAATTCTACAGTTGTTGCAACTGGACATTCTGGTAATTCATCTTTTCTTTTCATAACTTATTTTCCTTACGTATCTAAATTATAATACACATTCTAAAAAATATGTATAGTTACAAAAAGGTGCGTACTATTTTATTAATGTAATTTCTTTTATATTTAATGCATACATTTAAGGAGGTTAAGGAAATGAGTTATAAATTATTAAATGTTAAAAATGAAGGAAGAGTTGAATTACATGATGCATTAGGATTAAGTGGTGCAGAAATTTCTATTAATAAATTAGGACCTAATCAAAATGTGCCATTTGTTCATTCTCATAAAGAAAACGAAGAAATTTATTCTTTCTTTGAAGGTAGTGGATACGTAGTAATTGATGATACTAAAGTAGAAGTTAAAAAGGGTGATTGGTTAAAAATTGTTCCTTCTTCAAAAAGACAAATTTTTGCAGGTGAAGAAGGTTTATCATATATTTGTATTCAAGTAAAAGAAAATTCTTTAAAAGAATATACAGTTAATGATGCAATTATTTATTAGTTTCTAAAAGACGATAATTATCATATTTATTTTGTGCAAATTCATTTGCTACAAATCCATTTGCACAAAATTTCAATAAATGTTAATATTTATTTAAGGAAATTATATTTATGTTTATTGGAAGAAAAGAAGAAATAAAAGAAATTAAAAATGCTTTAAATTCATCAAAGTTAGAAACAATATTACTTTATGGAAGAAGAAGGGTAGGAAAATCAGAAATTATTAAAGAATCATTAAAAAATGAAAAATTAAAGATTGTTTATTTTGAATGTAAAAGAACATCTAGTAAAGTTAACTTAGATAATTTATCAAAATTATTTCAAGATACTTTTGAATTATCAAACCTCTCTTTTAATTCGTTTGATGATTTTTTTGAATATATTTTTAAATATTCGATTAATAATAAATTTATCTTAGTAATTGATGAATTCTCTTTTCTTTTAGATGATGATTTTACTATTGAATCAAGCTTAGCAATAGCAATAGATAAATATAAAAATGAATCTAATTTAAAATTAATTATCTCTGGAAGTTATGTTACTTTAATGACTAAAATGATTGAATATGGATCACATAGTTATGGAAGATTTAATCATATTTTATTAATTAGACCATTTGATTATTTTGAATCATCTTTATTTTATAAAGAATATAGTAATGAAGATAAAATAAAAATATATTCAGTTTTTGGAGGAATTCCTTATTTCAATTCATTTATAGATACATCTAAAAGTGCTGATCAAAATATTATTGATTTAATTGTTAAAGAAGATTCTATTTTAGAACATGAAATAAATGAAATGATATTAAGTGAAACTAGTAAAATTAATTTACTTAATGATTTAATATCGTTAATTGGAAGTGGCGTTAATAAATATAAAGATATTGTGATGAGAATGAATCAAAATAAGAATTCTAGACCAGATTATTTAATTAATAAACTTGTGGAAATGAATATCGTTAGAAAAGTAGTTCCAATTAATCAAAAAAACAATTCTAAAAAAATGTTTTATGAATTTAGTGACAATTTAATTCATTTTTACTATAAATATATTTTTAATAATCCATATTCCGTTAATAGACGAAATAAAGAATTTTTCTTTAATCATTTTATTAAAAATGATTTAGAATCTTTCTTTATTCCTTCTAAGTTTGAAGATATTTCTAAAGAATTTTTATTAAAACTTAATTTTAATAATAAACTCAATGAAATTATTTTAGATATTGGAACTTATTCATTTGATAATTCTAAAAATAAAATTAATCGAGAATTTGATGTTGTTACTCTTGATCAAAAAGGTTATATCTCTTATGAATGTAAATATAAAAATGAAGAAATTGGAATGGATGTAATAAATGAAGAGATTAACCAAGTAAAAGATTTAGATATTGAATTTTATAAATTAGGTTTTATTTCTAAAAATGGATTTAAAGAAGAAGTTGATAAATCAAAATATAATTGTTTTTCTTTAGATAAATTCTATGATTTTAAAGAATAATTAAAAATATAAAAACTGCGATAAATATCGCAGTTTTTGCTAATTATAATAATTACATTAATTTTTTAAATAATGCTTTAACTTCTTCATGAGTTGCTTCTTTTGGATTGCCTGGGTAACATGCATCTTTTAAAGCATCACTTGCAAGATTATCTAAATCACTTTCTAAAATCTTTTCACATTTTGTAGGAATTCCTACATCTACTGATAATTTTTTAACAGCATCAATTGCAGCTTTTCTATATTCTTCTTGTGACATACCTTTTGTATCAACACCTAAAGCTTCTGCAATATCTTTATATTTTGTACCTGTTACATCAGCGTTAAATTCCATAGCAATTGGTAAAAGCATAGCACATGCTACTCCATGTGGAACATCATAATATGCACTTAATGTATGAGCCATTGCGTGATCAATTCCTAATCCAACGTTACTAAATCCCATACCTGCAATGTATTGACCAAGTGCCATACCTTCTCTTCCTTCAGGATCATTAGCAACTGCTTTTCTTAAACTCTTTCCAATTAATTCAATAGCTTTAATGTGGAACATATCACTCATTTCCCAAGCAGCACGAGTAATATAACCTTCAATAGCGTGTGTTAAAGCATCCATACCTGTTGAAGCAGTTAAACCTTTTGGCATAGAAGCCATCATATCAGGATCAACGATTGCAACAATTGGCATATCGTGAGCATCAACACAAACGAATTTACGTTTCTTTTCTACATCTGTAATAACATAATTAATTGTAACTTCAGCAGCAGTACCAGCAGTAGTTGCAACTGCAATAATTGGTAAACATGGTTTTTTAGTAGGTGCTACACCTTCTAAACTTCTAACATCAGCGAATTCTGGGTTAGTCATGATAATACCAATTGCTTTTGAAGTATCCATTGAAGAACCTCCACCAATTGCAATAATAAAATCAGCACCTGCTTTTTTACAAGCTTCAACACCACTTGTAACATTTTCAATTGTTGGGTTTGGTTTAATATTTGAATAAATTTCGTAAGCAATTCCACCTTCATCTAAAAGTGAAGTAACTTTACTTGTAACTCCAAATTTAATTAAATCTGGATCACTACATACTAAAGCTTTTTTAAAACCTCTTGCTTTTGCTTCTGGAACAATGTTTAAAATAGCACCATGTCCATGGTAAGAAGTTTCATTTAACATAAATCTATTTGCCATAATTATTTCTCCTTTTGTTTATGTAATAAACTTAACAAAATTATTATAGACCTATTAAAAAACAAAAATAAGTATTTATTTACCAAATTTAAAAAATATTAAAAATATTAATA
>CAVGUB010000121.1:0-5573 GCA_963632375.1 Phocaeicola dorei
AAAAACATATATAGGTCAACAAACCTATTATGAGATTTACAAAGATTTAGGTAATGATTTAAAAGCGTTCGTAAGCGCAACTCCATTTGAATGGATTGCTAAAGATGTTTGTGAAAGATATGGATTTAAATATGAAGCACATTACGTAGCAGTGGAGGAATAATATGACGCAAGAAAAGATATTAGAATATTTAGAAGCTGAAAAATCTGTTCTTGAGAAAGAAGTAATTGAAATAGTTGCCGCTGGTAGAACAGATGAGTATGAACAAAGAATCTATACTGCTAGAGGTCAATATGACTTATTAAGTGCATTAATTGAAATTATCGCTCGTTACGATAAAGATGCATTTATAAGAATGCAAGTTGATAATACTATTAAAGAAAGTGAGGAGACTGAATAATGAACTTTAGTGAAGCATTAGAATTAATGAAACAAGGAAAGAAAGTAAGAAGAAGCCGTTGGGTTAACAGCGAAAAATTATATTTATATTTAGAAGATAATGAATTCTGGTTAGCAACTGGTGAATTTGCAGGAACAATAGGTATTCATTATGATGATATGTTAGACAATGATTGGGAAGAGTATAGATGGCCACTATCAGCTGAAGAAAAAGAATACTTAAAAATGATCATTAAGTTTTATCCTGAAGAAATTGAAAAGGTAAGTATATATCGTAGCCCACATTATACTCTAATATATTTAGAGTATGGTGATAAAGCGAGTTATAAAGAAAGTTATCTTACTGGGCCAAATCATTTTGAAAATATGGAAGTAGGCAAGCATTACACTTTAGAGGAATTGGGGCTAGAAGATTAGATATGCCTGATTTTAACAATCCATATTATTTTGAACAAATTATTACATATATTGGAAATAAAAGGTCATTATTGACTCAAATTGATGATTTAATTAATGATGTTAAAAATGAGTTACAAATTAAGGAATTAAAATCCGTTGATTTATTTTCAGGTAGCGGTATTGTTGCTAGATTATTAAAATCTCATTCTAAATTAGTGATTGCTAATGATTTAGAATTATATTCTAAAATTATAAATGAATGCTTTTTGTCTAATGAAAAAGATTTTGAAGTAAATGAATTTGAGAAAGCTTTAGATATTATCCTAAATGAGTGCAATCACAATCCAATTGAAGGTATTATTACCAAATATTATTCACCCGTAGATGATAATAATATTAAAGCTGGTGAAAGAGTTTTCTATTGTCGCAAAAATGCCATCTTTATAGATAGCTTTAGACATTATATTGATATTTATGCACCAGAAAAATTAAAAAAATATTTTTTAGCTTTACTTGTAACTGAAGCTTCCATTCATGTAAATACTAGTGGTGTTTTCAAAGGGTTTTATAAAGATAAAAATACTGGTATTGGAAAATTTGGAGGTACTGCTGGGAATGCTTTAGCTAGAATCTTAGGAGATTTCAAAATAAATAAACCATATTTTTGTGAACATGATAGTGATTATCATATTTATCAAGAGGATGCTATTAAATTATCATCTAAATTGCCTAAAGTAAACCTTGTATATTTGGATCCACCTTATAATCAGCATCCTTATGGATCAAATTATTTTATGCTAAATTTAATTTTGAAAAATGAATTACCTAAAGAAGTTAGTAAAGTTTCAGGCATTCCAAAAGATTGGAATCATTCTCCTTTTAACAAAAAGAATGAAGCGCTTATTTCAATGGAAAAAATAATTAATAATCTCCAATCTGATTATATTCTTATCTCATACAATAATGAAGGATTTATTACTTATGATGAAATGTATAATATGCTTTCAAAATATGGTAGGGTTAGTGTGAAACAAATTAAGTACAACACTTTTAGAGGATGTAGAAATTTAAAAGATAGGAAAATTTATACAAACGAGTTTTTATTTTTATTACGAAAGCAGGTGGATTAAATGAATAAAAGCGATTATTTATTAGCAGCAGTAATTATCATTCTAGCGTTAATAGGCCTTGCTTGTGGTGGAGTTAGCGTTTATTGCTTTATCACTTACGGAGACAAACCGATTACAGAAGTTCCAAGCTGGGCGTTACCATTTATGTTTGGAAACGGAAAATAAAGAGGCATATAAGCGTTTTATTATTTAAAATGATAAATTAATCAAGGAAGACAAAGAAATGCAATACAAGGCAAATATGAAAGGAATAGAGGGGTATTATGAATTATACATTAGAAACATTTGAATTAGATAACTTTACAATCACATTAGATGAAGATAATTATTTAGTTGGTTGTACTAAGCCAGATTTTATTATTAAGCTATATAAGAATTTGAAAGAAGATGGCAAAGATATTGTCTATTATAAGTTTGAAACTAGAGAAATTTTCAGATTTTATTTAGGCGATTCAAAATACACTATCAAAGTGGATATTTTTGACGAAGATAATTTAAGCGATAAACAATTAAATTTCTTTAATTTTACCTGCTATGATATGGATTATACAGACATTTTAAAATAATTTATGATTAGACGTTTTAAAATAATTGAGGAGAAATAAAAAAATGCAAGAAAATAAAATATACGAAGTTTTTATACAAGATGAGTGGAATAATATTACTTTATTAGGCTTCTATAAATCTTTAGATGATTCTATAGATGATATAAATAAATTTATTTCAATTTATGGTGATGGAAAATACAAATTAGAAAAAGGAATGTTAAAGGAATACCCAAGTACTTTTGACTATTGTTTCGATACCTCATTAGGAGATTTATTCGAAGTCTGGGACAACGATGAAGCATATAGTGAAATAGGAAACGTTATGATCAGAGGATTTATTTTTGATAGAGAAGATTTATTAAAATCTATAGAAGGAGATTAAAAATGATTAGAATTGAATATATTGAAAAATTATTAGGAAGAGAATTACAGGAAAATGAAATGGGACTTATATGTGACCCAGAGTTTACAAAAAGATTTACTTGCTTAAAGCAATTATTTCTTGATAGAGAATATGCAATAGCTTATGCTAGATTTGTTGAATTAAAAACTTTAGAAGAGGTTGCTAAAGATTTTAACTTAACTAAAGAAAGAGTTAGACAAATATGTGCACAATTTGCTTTTAAATCTTGCAGACATTACCCAAGAAGCATAATGCTTGTGGGCGTTGAAGCTGTTAAATTACCTGAATTAGAATTGGAATTGAACGATTTACAACGTAAAATTAGAGAATCCAAAGTGGAAATTGATAGATTAATTAAGAAAAAACAGTTAGTAGATATTGAACCTGAAAATAGTAATTCAATGCTATTAGACGGTCTTATTCAAAAGGAACTAGACGTTTCTCAAAGAGCTAGAAACTGTTTAAGGCATTGTTTTGGTGCTAATGCTACGCTTGAAGATTTAACAAATACACCTATGAAAGAAATATATCGTATTCGTAATTGTGGTATAAAAACCGCACAAGAAATTATTGATAAGGTGCATGAACTGGGATTAGAATTTAAACAGGAGAAATAAATTATTATGATAATGTATGACTTAAACGACGTTAGATATTATTTAAAAACTGAAAAAAAGCAAAAACGAGCTACTACTGCTGATGCGATTGAGTATGTTAGAAATCGCTGTAAGAATTGCTATGCTGAAAGAATTAAATGTAAAAAATGTGAATATCATAATCTTATGGAATATCACATAAAGAAAAGATTATTTGAACCTTTTGTGTATAGAAATTTGCATGAGTATGGAAACTGCTACATAGCTCAATCAGCCCCTTTATCTGAGGAGCAAATATTCGATTTAAAGGTATTCGGATTCCCTAAAGTTGAATTCAGAAAATCGTCTATCGGTGGTTTAATTATTAGCGTTGTGAGGTAAACTTTATGGAAGAATTAACTGAAGCAATACAACAATGTTTTAACGTTATTACAACATATGCTGGCTATGAGGCTAGTGGACATATTCCCACTGAAGAGGACTATGCTAAATCTTTAGAACAATTATTAGGAGCAAAGCGCTGCTTAGAAAGCGCTATTGTTTATTTTAGTAGAAAGCTTGGGTAATCTATGAGAAAACCAATGAAAAATATATTAATCTCACTATTTGTGTTTTTATTCACAACAGGTATAACTATATATAATTTCTGTAGAGGCGTTTATGTTTACGGCTATATCGCTTTAGTGTTCGCTTTTATTGATTTATTCATTCTTGTTTTTGCGATCATTAAGGCGTTAAAATAATTCCCCTTATTATACACTTAGAAAGGAACCCTATATTTAATATGAAAATTCAAAATAACAAATTAACATTCTTTAAAAAAATTACTGGCACTGATATTGCTGATCTTGCTGGTATGAACAAATTTAAACCTAAAGGTGATGCTGTTCTTGCTAAACTTGGCTACGTGAAAGAAGAATTCGACGAGTTCTATACTAAACGTGGTGCATTAGCTGAACAATTGGCACTTAAATCTTTGACTAAACGTGGCTACAAATGCGTTACTTATGATAAGTTTCAATGCCACTTCGATAACTTCCCTGAAAATCCTTATTTCGGTGGCTTGATTGATATCGAAATTCCTTCAAAAAATACTCTTTATGAAATCAAAAGTAAAAATATCAAGGACTATGATAAAATCGTTAAATACGGAGACGCTTGTCAAGAAGAACAGGCTATGCACTATGGCTGGATGAGAAAATACTCTGAAGTCCACATTATGTGGATTTTCTTCGACGACGCTTCTGAAGAAGAAATCAGAGCTGATAAACCTGTTTCAACTTACAAGAACCTTAAAATGTTTGAAAAAACTTTGCCTATTGATATGAAACTGCAAAATAAAATCCATGAGGACGCTATCGTTTATTATGTCGATTGCCTTGGTAAACAGTCTGTTCCTCTTGAGGACGTGTCTGATAAATATCTTAATTTACTGAAGCTGAAACGCCCAGCAAACTCTATTAAGTCGGAAAACTCTATTAAGCCAGCAAACTCTATTAGGGGTGGTGAATAATAATGATTTCTAATGTGGATATTGAACGTAAAAAAGCACTTTTAGAGGCTCGTAAAAACCCTATCTCAGGCCCTAAAAAAACGCCTAACGATCGCTTAACTGCTATTACAGATTATGAGGTGCAATTGCTTGCATCTCGTAAATTCTCTCGTTATATGCAACGTGTTCTAAAGGCTTATTCTAGGGGCGCTGATTCGGTTAAGTTGCCTCTCTTTATGCCTAAAAATTTCCCTGCTTTGGTCGTTTTTAGATTTAATTCTTATGCTCTTCAATCTAAAATTTCTTATGATTATTTAAATAATTGTATGTTTTTTGTTTAGTTTTTTCTTTGCTTTTGTTTAGTTTTTGTTTGATTTTATTGTTACGTTATGTTATACTAAATTATGCCAACTTTATTATACTGATTGCTATAATGCATATTATATTATTTGCTATAAGTTTTGTTATACTATTTTATAGCAAAATGTTATACTATGGTAGGAAAGTAAAGTATTATATAATGGTGCAAACGACGTTTTTTACTCTTTTTTAATATTATTATATAATAATAATATTACTTTCTTCATATGATTTTTTTCTATTTT
>CAVGUB010000122.1:0-5561 GCA_963632375.1 Phocaeicola dorei
GTTTATCAATTAAATAAAATCATCAAAAAAAGATAAGTATCGATTTATCAATTTATTTATTGATGGATTTGTTAAATAAAAAAGTCATCTCCAAATAATAGGAAATAAAAAATTTAAAAGTTTTTCTTTAGAAAGTCATCTCCAAAAAGACGATAAATTGGAAATGGCTTTTTAATAACGTTTAAATAACTTAATTTTTATGGCATTTAAACGGCCTAGAAGTTAAAATAATCTTGCCAATGGGCATGCTTAAAACAAATTTGGAGCTTTTATAAAATTTTTATCTCCAAACTTCAGTATTAGTCCATTTCCTGCCTATTGGTGATTATTTTTTAAAAAGTGATGGATGCAGAATCACCTTATCTGGATCCACGAATTGATACTCGTTCAGTCCGAGTATTTTTTCGTCTAAGAACACTTTTGCTATTACCCCTGGGCAATTTCTATTAAGTATTGCCCTTGGTTCAGAATTTACATTTGATAAAGCAACATTTATTTGCGTTTGACTAAACTCTGATAAGTCAGTGCCTTTTGGAAATATTTTTCTTAGTTCAACGTGGTTCTTTTCAATTTTCCCTTTTTGGCCAGATTTTCCTGGATCACAATAGAACAAATTGCATATCTTTTCGCCATTTTCTAAATCAAATTCGATGCAATTAGGATCAGCAAATTCGCTTCCGTTATCAGTTAGAACAATAGCAAATGTTTTTCTATAAAGTTCAATGCCTAATTGTTTCTTAATCCATTCAAATACTTTAGCTACCTCTTTAGCTGTCTTTTCTTTTAGCAAGAATGCGAGCATAAAATTGGATTTTCTAAACAATAAAGTCAATAAGCAAGTGCTTACTCCTTTGCATGATAAGACTGTATCCATTTCAACAACATCCGTAAACTGGTTATCGCTTATAAAAGCAACGAAATCATCATATGTTCTATTTGCAAGAAATGCAGCATTCGTCGGCTCATTATTGCTTTTCTTATAGTGGATTGGGTATCGTACTCTTTTAGTTAAATCGATATTTTTTAATCCAACAATTAGCCCCTTATCAATGAAACTAAGAATAGTTGGATAACTCCATCTTATTTCCTCTTTATGAGTTAGAAATATCTGCGGCAAAGATTGGTGCTTATCTTTAACAAGAGGAATTAAAAGATCTCCTAACCTTTTAAATTCCATCTCACTAGCGTGACTTCCTTTTCGCGACTCGCTTCTTTTATTAACCATGTTTTTCCATACTTCAACAGGGTCATATACAAAGCGATTTAAATAACAGTAATTGTGTTTATCACAACCATTGCAAACATAAGGAAATTTTTTAAGTCTATCGCATCGAGGAATAAGTGTGAACAAAGAGCAAGATTGATTGCAATTATTCTTATTGCAACGAGCACATTGTTTTGGCTCTTTGCGATAATTATTCGCAGGGCATCTTTTGCATAAGCATGTAATTTCACAATCTAGTTTTCTTCCACATTTGTTGCGAGCAGATGTTTGTTTGATTTGTCTATATTTTTTAATATGTTTAATCAATCCTGAAACATCGACCTTCAAATTATTAGCCAATTCACTGGCGGATTTGCAAGTTGATAGTCCGTTTCCAATTGATTCGATCATTAGTTGATCATATCTAATATAATTAGCCATGTAGCCTCCTTTCTATGGCAGGAAATGGACAAGACTATTTTAAAAAATTTTGGACGTGAATTTTTTATTTCCTAAAATTTGGACATGACTTTTTTATTTAACATTTAATATTTATGTGTTTATCGTTTCTTGAATATTGTATTTGTTTATTATATAATAAACAAATTAGAAGGCATAAGACATGAAAAAAATACCAACATTATTTCAAAGAGAATTTATAAACAAACATGATTTCATTTTAAAAGAAGAAGTCACACCAGGCCTGGAATGGGTTCTTAAAGGTGAAGGCGTTGCCACTGTTAAAATTGATGGCAGTTGTACAGCAATAATTGATGGCGTTTTTTATAGACGTTATGACGCTAAACCAGGAAAAAAGGCTCCAGCTGGCGCCATTGCATGTTGCCCTCCTGATCCAATAACAGGTCTTTGGCCACATTGGGTAAAAGTAAATCCGGAAGATAAAGGCGATCACTGGTATTATGAAGCTTATTTAAATTCGGGAAGTACTTCTTTAAGAGATGGAACATATGAAGCTATTGGACCTCATTTCCAAAGAAATCCTTATGGCTTAGAAAAAGATATTTTAGAAAAACATGGCGAAAAAGTTATCGATGTAGAGCGAACTTTCGAAGGAATTAAACATTATTTAGAAGAGCATTATATCGAAGGCATTGTTTTTTGGAAAGACGGCGAACCACAATGCAAAATTAAAAGAAGAGATTTCGCATTGCCTTGGAACAGGGAAAATCCTACTGAAAAAGTCGAAGCAAAGAAGTAAAATAATTAATCCAATGAACTATAAAGTTATAAAAATCGAAAATTTAAAGAACATAAAACAATATAAATGGTTTAGGACTTTTTCTAATCCTTGTTATGGTTTTAATGTAAAGATGGATGTGACTAATCTTGTTAAACACTGTAAAGAAAATAATCAAAGCTTCTTTATTAATACACTTTTTCTAGTTACCTTTGCCTTAAATAGAGTGGAGGAATTTAGAATTCGAGAAGTTAATGGTGAAATTAGATCATACGATTCAATTAATCCTAGTTTTATCGTAATGACTGCTTCAGGAATCTTTGAAAATGTCGATTTTGAAATGACTAATGACTATCATCTTTTTTATGAAAGAGCGTCTTCTCTTATTGAAGAGACTAAAAAACACACAACCGTAAAAGAAGAATTTAATTCATCGAAATTATTTAATGAATTTTATATTACTTGTATTCCTTGGCTTTCTTTGGAAAGTATGACTCATCCTTTAATTGATAATGATTATGAATCACTTTCATGTCCTCGTATTTGTTGGGATAAATATCGTGAAGAAAACGGCAAGATTGTTATGGTTTTAAACATTACTGTTAATCATTGTTTTGTCGATGGATTTGCTTTGGCAAAAGCTTTTAATTTAATTCAAGAATATTTCACTAAATTGGACGTTATCAATAAATAAATTTATTTATTTTTAAGCGATTCTTTGTATTTTGTTTACAATAAATGTATCGGAGGCTTTCATTTATGGATAATGAAGTAATCAAAAATATTAAAACTAGAAGGAGTATTCGCGCTTATTTAGACAAAGAAGTAAGCGACGAACTTATTGATAAAATAACTGAAGCTGGAACATACGCTCCAAGCGGGATGAGCAGACAATCCGCGACTATCGTGGTGATTAAAGATAAAAATACTAGAGACTTAATCAGCAAGATGAATGCGAAAGTGATGGGCAGAGATGTTGACCCATATTATGGAGCGCCTGTTATAATTTTGGTACTTGCTGATCCTCTTGTTAACACATATGTCGAAGATGGCTCGCTTGTCTTAGAAAATATGATGTTAGCCGCCCATTCATTAGGTTTGGGCACTGTTTGGGTGCATCGAGAAAAAGAAATGTTTGATTCTCAAGAAGGAAAAGAATTATTAGCTAAGTGGGGTTTAAATACAACGCTTAGAGGTGTAGGTTCAATCGCCTTAGGTTATCCAAAAGTTGATGGTGTTTTGCATCCTATTAAGCCTGATTACATAGTAAAGATATAAATAACCGATGCCATCGAAGTTTTGTTATTTCGCCAAAGAAGATACTAATTCGCTTTTTCGGTTATTTATAAATTCGCCGAAAAGATGAAATAATAGCAATAACGATATACGAGGTAGATGTAAATGACATTTGGAGAAAAGATTAAAAAACTTCGAACTGATGCAAATTTAACTCAAAAAGATTTAGCTGAAAAATTAAATGTCTCGTTTCAAACTGTCAGCAAATACGAAAACGACACGAATGAGCCTGATTTGCAAACGATCAAAAAATTAGCTCAACTTTTTAATTGCAGTATTGATTATCTTTTTAGCGATAAAGTCGAAGACGAAACTAATATTAAAGAAAATAAAGAAGAAATTGTTGTAGTCGAAACTAGCGTTCCTGTTTTAGCTAAATGCGCGGAATGTGGAAAAGAAATCACTGAGCACGACGATTTACATAGCATTTCAAGAAACACGTCGCCTGGCATTGTTGAAAATTTATCGATTTGTGATGATTGTCTTAAACGTCATAAAGAATTAGATCGTGAAAGAGCGGAACTCGCCAATAGAATGAAAGTGTCAAGCACGACCGCTCAAGTAAATTTAGAACACAAAACTTTATTAACCTTTTCCATTATCGGAGCTGTTGTTGCTTTTATTGTTGCTTTAGTTTTAGCAATTGTTTATTTCAACAAAGACAATGTCGGTCTTGGCGTTACAGTTGCAATTTTAGCCCCATTATTCTCATCTTATACAATTTTTGCCACGATTTTTTGCATATTCTCATTTTCTTATATCGGTGAAATATTTGAAGAAATAGCCAGTTGGTCGATTAGACTTCCAGGCATAATATTCACCATGGATCTTGATGGACTTGTCTTCTTGGTGGTCATGAAAATAGTGTTTGCTATCTTCGGATTTATGCTGTCTGTTTTTGTGTTTCTTCTTGCTGTCGCAGTAAGTGCTTTATTATCTATCTTCTCATTTCCGTTTATTTTCCCTCGTGAAATGAAAAGAGATGCTTAAGGAGTCTATTTATGTCTAGAGGTCGTAGAAGTCATTCGTCAGGAAAAGTTGCTTATAATCCTTTTACTCATCACTCTTGTAAAAAAGATTGGTCATTGATGTCAATTAAAGAAAAAGAATTGTATTTAAGCGAAGAAAAAGCCTATGCGAAAAAGTTAGCTATTGAACGTCAACAAGCAAGTAAAAAGCAAATTAGAAAGATTGTAATTTATTCTTCGCTTGCTTTAATTGTTATAGCCTTAATTGTTGTCATCATCGTCGTAGCGATGAATAATGCGAAATAAATTATTTATTTTGTTAAAATTTAATCGATGAACAAATATCCATTTATTAAATATTTAGTCTTTGATTTAGATGATACGTTATTAAGAAAAGATCGCACGATCTCCCCTTTTAGCGTAACCACGCTTAACAAAGCTAAAGAAAAAGGTTACATCGTTGTTTTTAATACTTCTAGAAGTAGACAAAATTCAGAAAAATATATTTCTTTAATTTCTCCTGATTTTGGTATTTATAATGGGGGATGCGAAATCGATGATGAATATGGGAATATTTTATTTGCCTCATTTATCGATAAAAAAGATACGAAACAAATCACAAAATACCTAAATGAAGTGATGGAAAAGATATCAGTGCAAGGAAAAGATAATTTCTACGCTTCCGATAAAGAATATAAAGGGCAAAACGCCATTTGGACTGATTTTAAAGACGGTTTAGAAGAAGACGCTTATAAAATTCTTTGTTTTTCCACTGATAATAAATTCGTCGATGATATAGCGAATAAATATAATTTAGAGCACCAAAATTATTTAAATTCTGGTTGGCATCGCCTTTCTAAAAAAGGAAACAACAAATTAAGTGGATTAGAACGAT
>CAVGUB010000123.1:0-5168 GCA_963632375.1 Phocaeicola dorei
TTATTATATTTTTATTGAATATGGATATATTAAAATCGATAAAATATACAAAAACGATTATTATTTTGAGGTAGATAAAAATGGAAATGAAATCTTTAGATTTAAAGAAAATTCTAAATTATTTAATGAAATATTTTCTAAATATAATAAAGTAATAATTCATCCATTATCTAGAAATGATAAATATTTATATAAAGGTGAAATGAAAAGTGTTTCTAAAATATTTATTGATATGAAACTTCCAATTTCTTATAGAAATATTTATCCTGGAATTTATAACGAATTTAACGAAGTTTTATATATTCCAAGATACAAAAAAGACTTTAAAACTGGCGAAGAAACTTTTTTAATTTTTAATTTAACAAATTTATTAAAATAGTGATGTATTTTGTCTTTAAAAATTTAAAAAAATGATATAATATATTGCAAACTCAAAGGGAGGTAAACAATGGATAAGAAAAAAGTTAATGTATTTAGTATTTTAATTTACATCGTACTCGCTTTTTTTATTGGATTCATGATCTATTATTTAGTAGGTTACAATTCAAGTGGATATAGAGCAGTTTCTACAAGCGATGGTATTGGATATATTGTTAATAAGGCAGATAAATATGTTATTACCGAAGCAAGAACTGTTAAAAATGGTGATAATTTAGGTGTTTATTTAACAATTAGTGAAGAAACAAATAAAGATAACAAAGTAAAAATTGCATTCACAATGCAAGGATCAAGTTGGACTGATACTACAACTAATACAAGCGGAAAGAGTTTCCAAGAATTAACTGTTGAAGATTTAAAATCTTCAGGTAGTACAACACCATGGGTTATTTCTGAAGTTTATCAAGAAAATTGGTTAGTTAGCTGGTTACCAACAATTATTTCAACAATTGTTACTGTTGGTATTGCTGTTTTCTTCTTCAAGATTTTAATGAGTTCAACTGGAGGAAACGCAAAAGCATTTGATTTTAATAAATCAACAGCTCGTAGAGTTGATGATTCAAAAGTTAAATTCAAAGATGTTGCTGGTTGTGATGCTGAAAAAGCTGAAATGGTTGAAATCGTTGATTATTTAAAAGAACCAAAGAAATTTACAAAATATGGTGCAAAATTACCAAAAGGTGTCTTACTTGTAGGCCCTCCAGGAACTGGTAAAACTTTACTTGCTAAAGCTGTAGCTGGTGAAGCTGGCGTTCCATTCTATTCAATTTCAGGTAGTGATTTCGTTGAAATGTTCGTTGGTGTTGGTGCAGGAAGAGTTAGAGATTTATTCAAAACTGCAAAACAAAACGCTCCATGTTTAATTTTCATTGATGAAATTGATGCTGTTGGTAGACAAAGAGGCGCTGGTCTTGGTGGTGGTAACGATGAAAGAGAACAAACTCTTAACCAATTATTAGTCGAACTTGATGGTTTCGAAGAAAATAGTGGTATTATTGTTATGGCTGCTACAAATAGAGATGACGTCTTAGATCCTGCTTTATTAAGAGCTGGAAGATTTGATAGAAAAATTACAGTTTCTTTACCAGATAAAGCTGGAAGAGAAGCAATTTTCAAAGTTCATGCTAAAAATAAAAAACTTGGACCAGATGTTGATTTTGGAATGATTGCTAAAAGAACAGTTGGTTTCTCAGGTGCTGATATTGCAAATATTTTAAATGAAGCTGCAATTTTAGCTATTAGAACTAAAAAAGAATTTATTACAATGGCTGATATTGATGAAGCTATTGATAGAAGAATTGCAGGTCCTGCTAAATCTTCAAAAGGTTTAAGTGAACAAGAAAGAATTCGTGTTGCTTACCATGAATCAGGACATGCTATCATTGGTTTAACACTTCCTAATGCTGATGTTGTTAGAAAAATTACTATTATTCCACGTGGATCAACAGGTGGACATGTCTTAATGGGACCTGAAGAAGATAGATTCTTATTAACCAAAAAAGACTTAGAAGCTGAAATTTGTGGTCTTTTAGGTGGTAGAGTTAGTGAAGAAATTTTCTTTGATGATGTTTCAACAGGTGCAAGTAATGATATTGAAAGAGCAACTCAAATTGCTAGATCAATGGTTGTTGAATATGGTATGAGTGATCTTGGACCTATTCAATATGAAAGAGCATCAGGAAACGTATTCTTAGGAAGAGATTATAACAATACTACTAAGAACTTCTCTGGACAAGTTGCTGATCAAATTGATAACGAAGTTAGAAAAATTGTTAGTGACGCACACGATTTAGCAGTTAAAATCATTAATGAAAGAAAAGAAGATGTCGAATTAATCGCAAAAACTTTACTTGAAAATGAAACAATTACTGAAGAAGAAATTACATATTTATTAAAACATAGAACACTTGATAAATCTGCAATTAAACCTGAAGAAAATGTTGCTGCTGAAGTTCAAAAAGAAGATGCTAAAATCTTAGAACAAGAAGAAAAGAAGGAAGCTTCAAAAGAAGAAAGTGAAAATAAAGAAACTTCTTCTACTGAAGAAAATAAATAATGAGTTTTTATATAAAAGACTTAAAAATAGAAGGGAAAGTTATCTTAGCTCCAATGGCTGGGGTAACTTCTTTTTCTTATAGGAAGTTTAATAGAAAATTTTTTAATGGATTAACATATACTGAAATGATTTCTGATTGTGGTTTAAATTATCATAATGAAAGAACTTTTGATATGTGTTATCAAGATGGAAAAGATCATCCACTTGCACTTCAACTTTTTGGAGGAAGTAAAGAAACTTTACTTAAAGCAATTGATGAACTTGAAGCTAGATTTGATTATGATATTTTAGATTTAAATTTGGCATGTCCTGTTCCAAAAGTTACTAAAAGTAATGGAGGAAGTTCCTGGTTAAAAGATTTAGATTTATTAAAAGATATGGTTAGTGCTGTAGTCAAAAAATCTAAAAAACCAGTAACTTGTAAAATTAGATTAGGATTTAATGAAATAAATGTTTTAGAAATTGCTAAAACATTAGAAGAATGTGGTGTTAGTTTTTTATGTATACACTGCCGAACTAAAAAAGAATTATATGGTGGATTACCACATTATGATGCTTTAAAAGACTTAAAGAATGTAATTTCTATTCCATTTGCAGTAAGTGGAAATATATTTACATTAGAAGATGCAATAAAAGCATACGAAATTACAAAATGTGATGCAGTTGCTGTAGCACGTGGTGGCATTGGACATCCATTACTTATTAAAAATATAGAAAATTATTTTGCTGGAATAGATGAATTTTATGAAGAAAATAAAATTGATCAAGTAAATTATTTAAAAGAATATGCTACTCTTTTAAAAGAAGAAATTGGTACTGAAAGAGCAGCAAGTGTTTTAAAAGGCATTGCTCCTAAATTTTTAGTAAATTTTGCTGATTCAAAACCTTATAGAATTGAAATTGTCCAATCTATTAAAACAGTTGAAGATATGTTTCAAATTTTAGATAAATACCTCAAAGAAACATCTAATTAATTGTGTAGGACTAGAAATTAAATATTGTTTAATTTATAATTATATCGATAAAAAGGAAATTATTTTAATATGGAAGAAAAATTAACAGATCAAGAAAGAGCAAGACGTGATAAGCTTGCTAAATTAGTTGAAGCAGGTGTTAATCCTTGGGGTGAAAAGTTTGAAAGAACTGATACTACTGCTTCTATCATTGAAAAAGCTGCTGGTAAAACAAAAGAAGAATTAGAAGCTAATCCAATTCATGTTGTTATCGCAGGAAGAATTATGCTTTTAAGAAAGATGGGAAAATCATCATTTTTAAATATTCAAGATAAATTTGGTAGAGCTCAAGCTTTCATTTCAATTCAAACAGTTGGTGAAGAAGCTTATAAAATTTTCAAAATGACAGATACAGGTGATATCGTTGGATTAGGTGGACACTTAATGTTAACAGATACAGGTACTTTAACTGTTAGAGTAGATGAATTTACATTCTTAACAAAATCATTAAGACCATTACCAGAAAAATTCCATGGTTTAAGTGATGTTGAAGAAAGATATAGACATAGATATGTTGATTTAATTATGAATGAGGATTCAAAAAGAACAGCATTAGAAAGACCTAAAATTATAAGAGGAATTCAACATTATTTAGATGATAAAGGTTTTGTAGAAGTTGAAACTTCAGTACTTCAACCAATTTTAGGAGGCGCTAACGCAAGACCATTTATTACACATCACAACACACTAAATAAAGATTTTTATTTAAGAATTGCTACTGAGTTATCTTTAAAGAAATTAATTGTTGGTGGATTAGAAAAAGTTTATGAAATTGGAAGATTATTTAGAAACGAAGGAATGGACACAAGACATAATCCAGAATTTACCACAATTGAATTATATGAGGCTTATGGTGATTTATCTTCCATGAGAGAATTAAGTGAGGGATTAATTAGACACTTAGTTAAAGATGTTTTAAAAAAGGATAAATTAGTGTATCAAGGCAAGGAATTAGACATTAATTCTGAGTTTAGATGGGTAGACATGGCTGATTTAGTTAAAGAAAAAACAGGTTTAGATTTTAAAGGAGATATTTCTTTAGAAGACGCTAAACAAGCTTGTATAGATCGTCATATTAAGATTGAACCACATTGGACTAGTCAAGGCTATTTCTTAAATGCTTTGTTTGAAGAATGCTGCGAAGCTGATTTAATTCAACCAACATTTGTGTGTCATCATCCAATTGAAATTTCTCCATTAACTAAAAAAAGTAAAGATCCTAGATTTGTTGAAAGATTTGAACTTTATATGAATGGATGGGAAATTGCTAATGCTTATAGTGAATTAAATGATCCAATTGATCAAAAAGAAAGATTTAAAGCTCAACTTGCCGCTAAAGAACTTGGTGATGATGAAGCTAATGAAATGGATTATGATTTCTTAGAAGCTATGGATTATGGAATGGCTCCTACTGGAGGTATTGGAATTGGCATTGATAGACTTTGTATGCTTCTTACCGATCAACCTTCAATTAGAGAAGTAATTCTCTTCCCTACGATGAAAGATCAAAAATAATAACTACTTAAAAGAGCTGAATTCAGCTCTTTTTAATTCTAAAAATGCTTAATTTAATTTTAGTTTTTCAATTATTTGAGTTAGAAAAATGAATGTAAAAATATTTTACTTTGCGTAAAGATTCCTTTACATGTTTAATTAAAATA
>CAVGUB010000124.1:0-5012 GCA_963632375.1 Phocaeicola dorei
TAATGGTGGACCATCTAGGACTTGAACCCAGAACCTAACCGTTATGAGCGGTCCGCTCTAACCAATTGAGCTAATGGTCCGAGCACGCTTTTTATATTAATGGTAGCAGCGGGGGGACTCGAACCCTCGACGCGCCGGGTATGAGCCGACTGCTCTAACCAACTGAGCTACGCTGCCAATTTGCTATCTTAATGGTGGACCCTAGGAGAATCGAACTCCTAATCCAAGCTTGCAAAGCTAGTGTTATCCCATTTAACTAAGGGCCCATTTGATTACTTAAGACTTGTTTTCTCAAGCGCTCATATAGTATATTCTAAATCAAAACTGATTGCAACAATTTTTTTCATTTTTTTTGAAATTTTTTCATTCGATCTCTAACACCCTTACAAGTAGGGTGTTAGAGATTTATTTATTTCCTATAATTTAATATGTTTTTTATACTTTTTATTATATTTTTTAATTAATCCAGCTTTGGAAGAACAGCAATCACAACTACTAATTCTTCCTTCTTTTACTTTCTTATTTACAAAATAAGCAATTAAAGCAATTAGAATTAAAATTACAATAACAAGAATTACAATATCAATTGCACTCATACTTTCCTCCAATAATTAATTTATTAAGCAGCTAATTTCTTAGCGTCTTTTTTATTTTTTAAAACAATACAAACAACAACTAAAGCAATAATTGCAATGTAGATGAAGCAAGTCCACCACCATGTTCCAATTAAATAGAATGCACTAGCTGCAATATATGAAGTTGCAAGCCAGAAGAAAATAGTATTCTTTAATGTTCCTTTTGCAAGTTCTGCTTTTGCAGTAGCAACAGCAGCAAAACAAGGAATTGTTGTCATATTGAAAACGATAAATGCTAATAATCCAGGAACATTAATTCCAGTTGCAGAAATCATTTTAGCAACATCGCTAGCACCTTCAATTGCACTAGCAGCATCTGGATCTTTAATTACAACACTACCAACAACTGCACCAAGCATTGCAAATGTTGAAATAACATTTTCTTTTGCAATTAAACCAGTAATTGCACCAACTGCGAATACCCATCCATAAGCTCCAAGTTGAGAACCGAATCCAAGAGGAGTGAAGATGAATTGGAAACTACGTCCAATATTAGCTAAAATTGAATCATTTGTAGTTAATGAAGTTAAGAAGCCTGCTTCAGCATCATATTCAATGAATTGTAATGATGGAGTAAAGCTTTGTAAGAACCAAATAACTAAGTTAGATAATAAGATAATAGTAAATGCTTTCTTAACGAAATGTTTACCTTTATCCCAAACGTGTAAGCATAAAGCTTTAAATTTTGGTAAATGATATTCTGGTAATTCCATAATAAATGGAGGAGTTTCACCTTTTAAAGATGTATTTCTCATAAAGAGAATTGCTAAAATAGCAACACAAACACCAGTAATATACATTGAGAATGTGATAACATCAGCATTCTTTAATCCAAATTGAGTAACAATAGCACCAGCACAAGCTGTTAAAATAGGAAGTTTAGCACTACAAGAGAAGAAAGGAATAACACGAATTGTAGCAATTCTTTCTTTTTCTGTTGCTAAAGTTCTTGTATTAGTCATTGCAGGAACTGAACATCCAAAACCCATAATCATAGGCATAAATGCTCTACCTGTAACACCAAATCTTCTAAATAATCTATCAAGAATGAAGGCAACACGAGCCATATATCCACTATCTTCTAAGAATGAGAAGAATGCGAATAATAATAAGATTTGTGGTAAGAATGAAAGGACAGAGAAGATACCAGCTTCAATACCATCACAAATTAAAGCAATAGCCCAATTTGATGCTCCACATTTAGTTAATCCTTCATTTGTTAATTGAGTTAACCAATCTGTAAAGCCTGTCATACATGATTGTAAGAATACACCTGGAGATTGAATAGCCTTACCACTCCAAATTAATCCTTCCCAATTAGTTCCAGCAAGCCAAGGTTCACTACCTTCACCAAATGCACCCATAGCACCAAGATATAATAAATCTTCACCAAATGTTAAGTGGAAGATTAAGAATAAGATAGCTGCAAAGATTAATAAACCTGCAAATCTATTAGTTAAAACTTTATCAATTTTATCTGATCTAGATAATTTTGGTTTAACTCTACCTTTTTTATCAGTAACTGTTTTAACTTCTGCTTTTGTTAAACAAGGTGAACAGTTAGCTTGAATAAATTTATAACGAGCATCAGCAATAATAGCTTCTAAATCATGTCCAAATAATTCATCATTAATAGATTCTTTTGCACTTTCAACGATTTTTTCTTCTGCTTTATGTGCTTCTACTTCAATTGAATCATTTTCAACAATTTTAACTGCGTGATATAAAGGATGTGTAACATCTTGTTCAACTAATTCTTTACGAACACTTTGAATAATATCCCAAACTTTACTTCCTTCTAATACAGAAGTACCTTTTCTTTCTTTTGTACCTTCTTGTAAAACAATTTCCATTAATTCTTTTAAGTTTGTTTCTCTTAAAGCACTAACTGGAACAACTGGTACACCAAGAACTTTTGATAATTTTTCTGAATCTAATACATCCCCATTTTTATCGAGAATATCCATCATGTTTAATGCAACAACAACTGGAATATTCATTTCTAAAAGTTGAGTAGTTAAATATAAATTTCTTTCAAGGTTACTTGCGTCAACAATATTAACAACACAATCAGGTTTACCTTCACTATCTCCATCAATAATGTAATTTCTTGAAATAACTTCTTCTGGAGTATATGGTGATAAAGAATAAATTCCAGGAAGATCAACTACTTCGATTGGATTATCACTCTTTTTATTATAAACTCCACTTCTTCTTTCAACAGTAACACCTGGCCAGTTACCAACGTGTGCTGTTGATCCTGTTAAAGCATTAAATAATGTAGTTTTACCACAATTAGGATTTCCTGCTAAAGCAATTTTTAACATACTATTTAGCTTCCTCCTTTAAAACAACAATAACACTTTCAGCTTCTTTTTTTCTTAAAGTTAAAGCATAATTTCTAATTTTATATTCAAGTGGATCACCAAGTGGAGCTTTTTTAACAAGTTCGACTTCAGCACCAGGAGTAACACCCATATCAAATAATCTACGTCTAATTACTCCTTCTCCCTTTACTAACTTAATTACGCCTTTTTCGCCTTTAGTTAATAAATCTAAAGATTTTTCCATAAATTCTCCTATGCAACAAATATAGTCCCAGCTAAATTTTTATCTAGGGCTAATCTTCCATCCTTAACAAGAAGAATCACGTTTCCTCCTACAGATGAAAGAACTTGAATTTTAGAGTCAATAGTTATACCAAGGCTTTCTAAATGTTTTTTTACCTTATCATCAGCTCCGATACGTACGATTCTTAATTCTGTGTTTAAAGGTGCAAATGCAATTGGCATATATTTTCCTCCTTATTCATTTATTTTTTATCTTTAAAATCGTGACTTTTTAAAGATAAAAAATATCTAGGCATAAAACCTAGATATATTAAAATACTTTTGTTAGCAAAAAGCAACAATTTTGTTAGATATAACTAACATTATTTTTTATTGTTAACAATATTTTCGATTACTTTAAATGTTTCATCACTAATAATGTGCTCAATTTTACAAGCATCATCTTCAGCGTATTTTTCTTCTACCCCAATACTTTCAAAGAAACTCATTAAAATGCAATGTCTATGGTAAATCTTATTTGCGTATTCTTTTCCAGCTTCTGTAAATAAAAGATTTCCATTTTCATCATCTACATTGATTAATCCTCTTTCTCTAAGTAAAGATAAAGCTCTTGAAACACTTGCTCTTGAAAAATTCATTTCTTCAGAAACATCAATCGCTTTTACAATATCACTTTTTTCTTTTAATCTTAAAATAGTTTCAAGATACATTTCTGCACTTTCGTTGTCTTTTTCGTGTTTATACATATTTAATATTTATCCTCTATGGTAATTTTTGTCCACTAACAGTATAAATTTTATACCACTCATCTTTAGTTAATTCAACATTAACGCCATTAATTGCATCTAAAACATGTTCTTTATTTGTAGATCCAATTAAAACTTGAACATTTTGACCAAGTTTAAGTAAGAATGCAATTGCAATTCCTTGAGGAGTACATTTATATTTAGATGCTAATTCTTTTAAATATACATTTAAATCATGATATTTTTCATCATTATTAAAAATTAATCCTTCAAACATTCCATATTGGAATGGAGACCAGCATTGTAATAAGATATTCTTTCTTTTTAAATAAAAGAAAATATCACCACTTCTTTGAATACCTTCATCAAAATAAGTATTAAAATTCATTTCTTCAGCAACAATTGAAGGATGTCCAATACCAAGTTGTAATTGATTAACTTCAATTTTTTGTTTACAAGCACTTTCTAAATATTTAATCGCTTCTTTTGAAAAGTTAGAAACTCCAAAATGTTTAACCATTCCATTATCGTATAAATAGTTAAATGCTCTTGCAACTTCTTCATTATCCATAAAAATATCTGGTCTATGTAATAAAAAATAATCTACATAAGGAAGTCCTAATCTTTCTAAAGAATCTTTACATGATTTAATGATAGCATCATAAGATAAATCATAGATACAAGTTCCTTTTTTTCTATCTTTATAGATACCACATTTAGTTTGAATAATCATTCTTTCTCTTAAAGTTGGATCTAATTTTAATGCTTCTCCTAATTTTCTTTCACTTTCTCCATCATTATAAATACTTGAAGTGTCAAAATAATTAATACCATGATCAAGATCAAATTTTATTAAACTTTCTAAATCTCTAGGACTAACATCTTTTAATCTCATTAATCCTTGAATTAACTTTGAATTTTCCATATAAGTATTATAATCAAAAAAATATTTTTAAAAAACTCTTGATTTATATTTTTGTTTTTAGTATATTATATAAGCATTGAGCGGGGCGTAGCGTAGCTTGGTATCGCGTCTGCTTTGGGAGCAGAAGGCCGCAGGT
>CAVGUB010000125.1:0-4776 GCA_963632375.1 Phocaeicola dorei
ATGTTTACAGGACATGGAGTTGGAAGAGAAGTTCATGAAGATCCATATATTCCTAATCAAGGAAGAGCTGGAGTTGGACTTATATTACAAGAAGGAATGACACTTGCTATTGAACCTATGGTTAATCTCGGCACAAAATATATCGAAATTATGGAAGATGGTTGGACAGCAAAGACAAAAGATGGTAAAATTTGTAGTCACTACGAAAATACGGTTGTAGTAACTAAAGATGGCTATGAAATCATCACTTTAGAAAAAGGAGAAGAATAAATGGCAAAACAAGATGTTATAACCGTCGAGGCGGTTGTAGTTGAAGCATTACCTAATTGTAATTTTAAGGTAAAGCTAGAAAATGATTGCGTAATACATGCCACTGTTTCTGGTAAAATCCGTATGCATTACATTCGCATTTTACCGGGTGATAAAGTAATCATTGAATTATCGCCTTATGATTTAAACAATGGCAGAATTGTATTTAGACAAAAGTAGTCTAAACTTAGGAGGAAAAATTATGAAAGTAAGACCCTCAGTAAAACCTATTTGTGATAAGTGTAAAGTTATCAAAAGACATGGCAAAGTCATGGTCATTTGCTCTAACCCAAAACACAAACAAAGACAAGGTTAATTTTTGGAGGAAATTTAAAAATGGCACGTATTGTCGGTGTTGATATTCCAAATGATAAGAATGTAGTTATCTCATTAACTTATATTTATGGAATCGGTCTTTCTACATCAAAGAAGATCTTAGAAAAATGTGGAATCAACCCTCAAACTAGAGTTAAAGATTTAAGCGAAGATGAATTAACAAAAATCAGAGCTGAAGTCGCTCACTACAAAGTTGAAGGTGATTTAAGAAGAGAAGTTTTATTAAATATTAAACGTCTTCAAGAAATCGGTTGCTATAGAGGCATCCGTCATAGAAGAGGTCTTCCAGTAAGAGGACAAAGAACAAAAACTAACGCTCGTACTCGTAAAGGTCCAGCAAAAACCATTGCGAATAAAAAAGAAGCTGTTAAGTAGTTAAGGAGGTAGAAAAATGGCAAAAAAAGTAGCTACCCGTAAAAAGAAGGTAAAAAGAACTTATACTAAAGGTGTTGCACATATTCACTCAACTTTTAACAACACAATTGTTACAATTACAGATGAACAAGGAAATGCAATCGCTTGGAGTTCAAGTGGAGTTTTAGGATTTAAAGGCGCAAAGAAGAGTACTCCTTTCGCTGCTCAAAGTGCTGCTGAAGCTGCAGGAAAAGCTGCAGTTGATCAAGGCATTAAGAGTGTTGATGTTGATGTCAAAGGTCCAGGTGCTGGTAGAGAAAGCGCAATTAGAGCTTTATCACAAGCAGGATTACAAATTACATCTATTATCGATACTACACCTATTCCACATAATGGATGCCGTCCACCAAAAAGAAGACGTGGATAATTAAAGGAGGGGAATTTATGGCAGAAATGGAAAATGTATTAACAATTACACACCCTTTCGAAAAACTTACAACATCAATCGTTTTCGAAGATGAAACTGAAAATTATGCAAAGATTGTTTGCGAACCTTTAGAAAGAGGTTTCGGACTTACAGTTGGAAACGCTTTAAGAAGAGTTTTATTATCAACTCTTCCTGGTACAGCAGTCTATGCTATTGAAGTTGAAGGAGCAGTACATGAATTTACTGCTTTAGATGGAATTGAAGAAGATTTAACTCAAATCATCTTAAATTTAAAAGAATTAGTATTAAAATCTGATACATTCGAAGATGCTGAATATGAAGCAGTTGTCGATGTTCAAGGTCCTTGCAAATTAACTGCAAAAGATATACCACTTCCTACCGGTGTTAGTGTAGTTAATGGCGATTTAGAAATTGCTAATGTTGCAGATGGTGGACATTTACATATGGTTCTTCACATTAAGAATGGTCGTGGTTTTGCAACTAGTGAAGAAAATAAACAATTCCTTACAAGTAAAGGATTGATTGCTACAGATAGTAACTATTCCCCAATTGTTCGTGTTAACTACAAAGTTGAAGGAACTCGTGTAGGACACGATTCAAGATTTGATAAACTTGTACTTGAAGTTTGGACAAATGGTTCAATTACTCCTAAAGATGCTGTATCTTTAGCAAGTACAATCTTAACAGATCATTTTAAGAAATTTGCTGATTTAACAAAGAAATTTGAAAATGTTGGCTTAACTGGAGAAGATGCTAAAGTTGAAGCAGAAGCACCTATTGATAATGTTTCAATTGAAGAATTAGACTTAAGTGTTAGAAGTTATAACTGTTTAAAGAGAGCATCTATTGCAACTTTAAGTGATTTAACTCAAAAGACTGAAGCAGAAATGATGAAAGTTAGAAACTTAGGTAAAAAATCTTTAAAAGAAGTCAAAGATAAATTAGCTGAAAGGGGTTTACATTTTAAAGATAGTAAACTCGATGACTAAGGAGATTCGAAATGCAAATTGGTAGAAAGAATGTTCACGGTAAAGGTGGCGTAAGATTTAAAACTCCATATACTTCATCAAAGAAGAAAGGTCAAGTTCGTAACCTCGTTACAGAATTAGTTTTATTCGAAAAAGTTACTGTTACTAGTGGTATGGTTAAAGATGTCATCAAAGAATTCGATCACTTAATTACTTTAAGTAAAAAAGGTGATTTACACTCAAGAAGACAAGCAATCGCTATCTTAAGAAAATATGATGTCGAAGGCAAAAATGATGCTTTAGATAAATTATTCAATGACTTAAGCAAGAGATTTGCAAACCGTAATGGTGGATATTTAAAAGTCTATAAGTTAGATAATCGTAAAGGAGATAACGCTCCTGTTAGATTATTAACTTTAGCAGACTAATTAAAATAAATATATGAAAATTTAAGCGTTATTTAAGAAATTAAATAGCGCTTTTTTATTACTTTGAGTAAAATATTTATATGGATAAATTTATTGTTTTTGATTGTGATGGAACATTACTTGATACACTTCCTGGAATTAAAGAAGCTTTAAACGTTACTTTAAAAGAATTAAATTTAAGTTATGAGTATAATTTAGAAGAAGTTAAAAATTTCATTGGAGGAGGCGTTAAAAGACTATTTAAATTAGGTTTAAAAAGAGATTTTACAGAAGAAGAGTTAAATTTAATGTTAAGTAATTATAAAAAGTATCAATATCTTGCTAAACCTTATAAGAATGTAATTGAATCATTGAACTATTTAAAAGAAAAAGGGATCAAGTTATTTGTATATTCAAATAAACCTCATGATTTGTTGCTTGAAGTTATAAAAGTAAATTTTCCTTCTAATATGTTTATAGAAGTTCAAGGAGATAATTTTATATATAAAAGAAAACCAGATCCTGAATATTTAGAAAGTTTATTTAAAAAGTATAATTTAAACCCATCTAAAGGATTTTATATGGGAGATAGTATTTTTGATTTAGAAACTGCAAGAAATGCTAAATTAAAATCTATAATTTACACTAATGGATTTGGAAATTATAAAGAAATAAAAAAAGAAAATCCTAATTTTATGATTGGTGATTTTAATGAATTAAAGGAGATAGTTGAATGAGTGAAAATGAAGAATTAATCTTTGGATTAAAAATGTGGATTAATAAGGGTATCAGTTATCTAGGAGAAGCATCTCCTGAAGATTTCTTTAATGATGATAAAAGCTTTGATGCATGTTCTTATTGTCTTGTTGTTATTAGTGATATTGCTAAAGAAATATCAAAGAAAGAAGAAATCACAAAAGTTTATGAAGAATTAAATTTTGAAGAATTAGGTAATGTATATAATTCAATTTTTAGTGGATCTAATATAAATTTATCAATGGTATATGAACTTTTTAAAGAAGGATTTCCATTACTTTTAAAAGTTTTAGAATCTAAAGAATTACCTTCTGCTAACAAATAGTTTTTTGATAAACTATTTGTACTGAGGGAGTAGAAAACTTCTTAAAAGAAGTGATATGTCAACATACTGGATTATTCCTGGCATACCTTAAAATTCGAGACTCAATTTATATAAATTATTTTATATTTAATTGAGTTTTTTATTTGGTTTTAATAATTAAATATTTAATAATTGAAGGAGATGTTATGACTTGGGGAATTATATTACAAATTATTTTACTTGGAATAGCTTTAAGTATGGATGCTTTTGCTGTTAGTGTTACAGATGGATTAACTTATACTGATATTGATAAGAAAAAATCTTTCTTTATAGCAGGTGTATTTGGTGTAATGCAAGCTTTAATGCCACTTTTAGGATTTTGGCTTGTTGAAGGTATTAGTGTTTTAGTTGGTGAAACTGGTGGATCTCAAGCTGGAAAAATAATGAGTGAAGTCGTTTCTTGGGTGGCTTTTGTATTACTTTTATTTATTGGTATTAAAATGATAGTAGAAGCAGTTAAAGAAATGAAAAAACCAGCAGAAGAAAAAACTTTAAAGAAATTTTCTTATAAAGAAGTATTATATTTTGGATTTGCAACTGCAATTGATGCATTAGGAACAGGTGTTGCATTACATTCAGGTGTTTCTACAAATGCTACTATTTGGTTACATGTTGTAATTATTATGTGTATTACATTTATTATTTCTTTAATTGGATTATTCTTAGGACATCAAGTAGAAAAATTATTTAAAGGTAAAATTGAAATTACTTCGATTATTGGAGGTGCAATTCTTATTTTACTTGCAATTTGGATTATTTTAGGACATTATTTAGGAATTTAAAAAGAGGGAAAACCTCTTTTTTCTTTATTAAATATTTAAAAATCTATATAAT
>CAVGUB010000126.1:0-4344 GCA_963632375.1 Phocaeicola dorei
ACTCTGGATCGCTTAATAAACTTCTAGAATATTTAAAATTGGAATTAATTTTATATAAAGATGAAAATTCTTCAATTAAAAAAGGTAATGGTTTATCCATATAAATATAAATATTTTTAGGATTTATTCCATCTTCTAATAATAATTTGTTAATATCCGAATAAAAATAGTGAAATTCTTCAGTGTAGTCTTTAAAAAGATAAATTTTATCTTGATATTTCTTTTCACTTATTAAATCTTCGATTTTTAAATTCTTAAAAGAAATATTATGTCTTTCAAGTAATTTAATTAATTCAAAATCCTCTTCACATTCAAATAAATATATTTCTTTATCTTTAAAAGTTAATTCTCCATATAAATTTTTAGAAATAATTCTATTTTGTAATAATTCTTTTTTAACATTAAACTTATTTTCATTAGCAAATATTAAAAGATTAGCTAATTTTTTAGCTTTTATATAATCTAAATCTTTATTATCCATTAAATAACTTATTAAAATGTCATCAACTTCAAATTCTAATTCTTTGCCTACTTCTTCTTTAGTATAGTATTTTATCTTTAAAAAAGGATTATCTTTTTTAAGAGATAAAATTAAAGATTCATAACTATAATCTCCAATAATAATATATTCTTTCTCTTGTTCAAACTTAAAATTCATATACATATTATATAAAATATACTCTATTAAGGATATTAAAATTAATGTCCTGAAAATACAATGTTCCTAAAATTCCAGGACAATGATATAAATGTAACTATATAAATTATCTTCTTAAATGATAAATGTCTTAAATCTTAATAATAAAAGAGTTTAGATATTAAAATAAAAAGAGTATAATTTAAAAGTTATGGAAAAATTTATTAAATGTTTAGTCAAAGCAATTCTTGCAGGAATGCTTATTGGACTTGGTGCTACTACAAATCTTTATTTAAAAACAATTGGACTTAATTTTTTAGGATCAGTTATGTTTACTTTTGGACTTATTTGTATATGTTTCTTTGATTTAAATTTATATACAGGTAAGATTGGATTCTTCTTTGATAATGATAAAGAATATAAAATAAATATTCTTACAATTATTTTAGGAAATATTATTGGTGCTTCATTATTTGGATTTATGATGCATGTATGTAAACCATTTGATTTAAGTGTATATGCAAGTTTTGTAAATGCTAAAGTTATTGATTTTGCTAATTTTGATATAATGTGGCTTGTTAAATTCTTCTTAAATGCAGTTTTAGCAGGAATTCTTGTTTATCTTGCAGTTATTGCATTCAAAAGATTCTCAAATCCAATCATGGAAGTTTTAGGAATTGTCTTTGCAATTTCAATTATGGTATTACTTAAAGGTGAACATAGTATTGCAAATATAGTTTATTATTCATTATTCTATGATTCAATTAATCATATTGGAGTTATTACTTCATTTATAATTGCAGCATTAGGAAATGCAGTTGGATCAATTGTATTACATTTATTATTTAAAGTAGCAGATAAAAAGATAGTTAAAAAAGAAGAAATAAGTAAATAAAAATAAGGTGAGTCTTAACTGGCTCACCTTTTTAGTTCCTCTTTGTTTGATTTATTTCTTCGAATAATTTTTTATAATATTCAGGCATTTTTAATTTTAATCTATAATTTTTGTCTAAGTAATTTGGATCTAATTCTTTAATTTCAAGTAAACTTCGAATAACCCACTCTGGATTTTGAGTATGGAAAGAATAATAAACTTTATTTAATAAATCATAATCAAATGTTTTCATTAAAAATTCAGTTCTTTCATTTCTAGTATAAGAAATATATCTATACATATATCCAATCCAATACATAGAATTATTAGAAAATTTTATTTTTCCATAATTTGATTCTCCATATTCTTCAATGATACTTTGAATTCCTTCATTTACATCTAAAGAAATTAATGCAGATTCATTTCTATCTAATTCTCTTGCTAATGTTGATTTCATAAATCTTCTCATGAAAATTGGAGTAGAACATTCTAATTCTAAAGATTTTTCAAATAATTTAGCTTGGTACTCACATAATAATAAACCATTATGATCTAATTCTCTCATTTTAAAATCTCCTCTAAAAAATATAAAATCAAAGCTTGTTTTTTATTTTTTTCAATTAAGTCAAAATACAATATATTTTTTATTCTTCAAAATAATTATCTAAAATATATTCTTTAAATAATGGTAATACAAATGATAATTTTCCTCTTTCTTTTGTAACAACTACACCTTTATTAAGTAATCTTTTTCTATATGGGTTAAAGTGATTGTTATCCATATTGCAAATTTCCATAACTTCATTTATTTTATTATTTTTAGATCTTGCTAATGCATATAATATTTCTTTATCTTTAGATGATAATTCACTCCAAATTTTTTTATATGAATATTCTTCTAAATATAATCTATAATCGTCCATTGCTTCTTTATAATTTCCATTATGTCTAAAAGTAAGGTATCCCAAAACTTGGAAAGCAAATGCATATCCATTTGTAAGTTTTGCCATTTTTAAAGAGTCAGTATCACTTAAAGCAAAAACTTGTTTATATTTTATGGAAATAGCATTTATATTAAGTGCAGACAAATTAATCTTTAAACTTCTATAAAGAAAAGTTAATGATTTATCATCTTGAAGGTTTTTAATGTTTTCATACAACCCTGTCATTAGTAAAAATACTGGTAAATGATTGCCTGAAATTATTTGAAACATACTTGCAAAAAGTTTCATATTTTCATTTTTTACAACTTCATCAACAGTAATTAAGACTTTAATATTTTTATTTTTCAAATGTTCCAATATTTTAATAATTGCTGTGTCCACATCAGTTATTTTATTTTCAAGATTTGTTCCAATCGTTAAAATATTAAAAAAAGATAAATTTAAATTTAAAGATTTTAAATAGGAGCCTGCTAATGAGTTAAGCTTCGCCAATAAACTAGTTTTCATATCAGTTAATGGATCAAGTTGAACTACTATCCAATCTTTTTGAATTTTAAAATAATCTGCAATATCTACCATTAAAACAGTTTTTCCTGAACCCCTAATTGCTGTTATTAAATATACTTTATTATTCATATATTCGCTTTGAAAAGATTCGATTATTTGATTCTTTTCTTCAGGTCTTTCAATGGATAGAATTGGACTAGAACCAAACATTAATGTAAATGGATTGTCTTTCATACTACTTTACTCCTTATTTTCTACTTTTTACTATTATATACTATTTTTTACTATTTTTAAATTTTTTTACTATCTTTTACTATTATTTACTATTCTTTACTATTTTTAAATTTTCAAAAAGAAAACCCAGGAATAAATCCTGGGTATAATAATCTTGAATATTTTGTAATATTTGCTTGAAATAAGCAGATTATCTCTTTGAGAATTGTGGAGCTCTTCTTGCTTTTTTGAGACCGTATTTCTTTCTTTCTTTTGCTTTTGAATTACGTGTTAACATACCGTTAACTTTTAAAGCTTTTCTATCTTCTCCAGCTTCTAATAATGCTCTAGCAATACCTAATCTTAAAGCACCTGCTTGGCCGCTGAAACCGCCACCATTGACGTATGCTTTAACATCATATTTACCTTCAACACCTAAAATTGTAAGAGGTTGTTTTAAATCTAAAACTAATGTAGCATGTGGGAAATATGCGCTAACATCTTGATCGTTGACGATAATTTTACCATTACCTTCAGCTAAATAGACTTTTGCAACAGAAGATTTTCTTCTACCTGTTCCATAGAATGCACTTTTTGTAGCCATTACTATTTACCTCCTAAACTTTTGAAAGTTAAAACTTCTGGTTTTTGACTTTCATGATTGTGTTTTTCGCCTTTGTAAACGAATAACTTTTTAGCCATTTGACGGCCTAATCTTCCTTTTGGAAGCATACCCCAAACTACTCTTTCGAATAATTCTTCAGGATATTTTTCGAGCATTGTTTCTAATGTTCTAACTCTCATACCACCGTTATAACCGCTAACGTTGTAGTATTTTTTGTTTAAAGGTTTGTTAGTTCCACTAACTGCGACCTTTTCACAATTGATTACGATAACGTAATCTCCGCAATCTTGGTTTGGTGTCCAAGTTGGTTTTTCTTTACCCATTAAATAAGTAGCAATTTCAGTTGCTAATCTTCCAAGAGGTTTGTCTTTTGCATCGACGACATACCACTTGCGAGTAATTTCTTCTTTCTTTAAACTTGTAGTTTCTTTATTCATCTCACTATTCTCCTATAAATATAAAATCGTACCGGGACTTTAAATTTGGTTTGATTTAGTGTCCATAATATTATATAGATTTCACTTTTCAAGTGCAACAAAGAGTT
>CAVGUB010000127.1:0-4320 GCA_963632375.1 Phocaeicola dorei
AAATAAATGAACCTATCTTATTTAATAATGCTTTTATAATTATTTTTTCTTATTAAATGTCGAAACTTTTTAATTATTGTTTATCTACAACTTCAGCTTTGAAGTTAATTGTAACATCATATTTACTTGGAATAGTCCATTCTGTATTTTGATCATACCAACTATAATCAGTACTAGAACCATAACCAAGAAGCATTCCAACAGTAGCTTTGTATTTAGTTTCATCTGCCATGTTAGTTTTTGCTGTATCGCTCTTATAGGCTAGAGTTGGAAGTGAAGAAAAAATATCACTGCCACTTGTCCAAGTTCTTGTCCAATCGGTAGCAAAAGAACTATCAGTAGTATCAATTGTAGTGACACTATCGCCAAATTTAACAAAATTAGCTAAATCGCTATTAATTACAACTTGATAAGTTAATTTAACTTCTTTAGTTGAATCTAATGTAAGACCAGATGGTGCTGTATGAGTAGCAACTAAATCAACTGTTGCATCTTTTTTCTTAAATGTAATCTCATCTTTGTCAATATAAACATATACATTCTCAGCGCCTTTTACAGTGATTTCACCAGCACTAGCGTAGCTAGCAACTTTAACACCAATATTTGCGCTTGCTGTAGCAGTACCTGCATAAACCCAAGCTGCACTAGCAGTACCAACTAAAGCTAAACATGCAGTAGCAGTTAACATTTTAATTTTTGATTTTTTCATTTTTAATTTCTCCTTTTTAAAATTCATAAAATTTAAAATACAATGAAAATTTTTAATATTTCACATGCAATAAATATTATATATATATATATCAATCAAGTCAAACCGTAATACCAATAAACAGTTTTATTGTGAATTATTTTATTAACGTCAGTTTTTTATAATTATCAAGACTTTAGTATAAGAAAGTATAATATAAGTAACCTGTTGGCAAAAAAAGGAGGTTATTTATGTCACATTTAAAATTAGAAGACAGGAAGAAAATTTCCAACATGCTAGCTCATAAAAGAAAATGTTGTGAAATTGCAGAAGCAATTGGATGCGATCCAACTACTATTTCAAAAGAAGTCAAAAGGAATAGAGTTATTTGCAAAGACGCAAAGATGGGATTCAAAAATAAGAAGTGTATTAAATTAGATAAATGGCCATTCATTTGTGCTGGTTGCCCTCATAGATACACTGATTGTTGTATGGAGCAAATGAAATATGATGCTTCTCTTGCTCAAGCAAAATATGAAAGAATTCTTCATCTTTCAAGACAAGGAATCAACCTTGAACCAGATGAATATAACACTTTAGTTTATTCAATCAAGGAAGGCTTGAAAAATAAGAAATCAGTCTATGTATCAGTATTGGAAAGTGGAATAGATATTTCAACTTCCACAGTTTATAGATACATTGCTGAAGGTAAAGTTCCAATCAAAAAGATTGATTTACCATACGCTGTTTCTTATAAGAAAAGGAAGAAGAAAATAAAAGAGTACGATTACTCAGACTGCAAAATTAACCGAGAAAATCGTACTTATTTAGACTATCTTGCGTATGTTCAAGATAGAATCAACGAAATTACAACGCAAATGGATTTCCTTGGTTCAATCAGAACAGATAGCAAATCTATTTTAACTCTTATCATGCCACCTTTGCACTGTGTATTTTTATTTATTGTTGAAAATAAAAATTCAAAGAAGGTTATTGAGATATTTGATTATATCGAAAGAGAAATTGGTTATGAAAATTTTTGCAAAATTTTCCCATCGATTTTAACAGATCGTGATCCATCTTTTGCTGATATGCAAGGAATTGAATTCTCAAAAGAATTAGGTGCTCAAAGAACTAATTTATTTTTCTGTGATGCCTTTAAAAGTAATCAAAAAGCATCAGTAGAGAATATGAATAAGCAATTGAGAAAATTTTTCCCAAAAGGAAGTTCTATTGATAATTTCACTCAAGATGAAGTTACAAAAATTGCAAATACAATCAATGAAACACCAGTTCGTTCATTGGATGGTTTCACTCCAAAAGAAGCTTTTTGCAAAATTTTTGGAGAAGAAATTTATAATAAATTATTTAAGAAATAAACATAAAAATTATTAGTAATTAAAGACTTAAAAGCCAACAGGTTAAAGCGGAAATTAGTTTAAAAAGCTGAATTTAGTAGGTAATTTTTAGGTCGGCCAAAAACATAAAGATATAGAACTTTTCTTAACCTAAAATCAGTTTTTTCTTCTGAGGACGGAAATTAGTATGAAAAAATCCGCCTTTTTTAAAAAACGGATTTAACTTTATGAATTTACGTTAATTCTTATTTACATTTAAAAAATAAAATAAAGAAAAAAGCAAAATAAAAGCGAGACGTTAAATTCTCGCTTTTATTAAATTAAATTATTTATTTAGATCCACCAGTATCGTTTGCTTCTTGCTTTTGAGCTAAAACTTTTTCTTCAAATTCTTTTTGCTTTTCTGCGTGTTTTATAGATAATTCACGTTTTGTCTCATCCCATTCTTTTCCATGAAGTGGGAAAAACCACATAGCAATAAATGAAAGAATGAGTAAGATGCCTGTAATTAAGAACCAACATAAGAATAAACCATTTTTTGCACTAGCAGGTTGATTGACATAATCAATTACTCCATCGACTTTGTTTGAAGCATCAAATCCAAAAATTCCTGCAATCAATACTGGGAATAATGCAGTAGCAATGCTACCTGCTGGTTTTGTAATTAAAGAATTAATGCCAGCATAAACACCTTCTCTACGTGCTCCATTATCAACTTCATCTTTATCAATAACGTCACCATTAACCATAGGAATTAAATAAAGACCACCAGCTAAACCTACTCCACAACAGAAGAATGTAACAATACAAACATAGAAATATTGACCTAAGAATGCACCAAGCAAGCATCCTAGACCCATAACACCGCTCATAATTAAAATTTCATTTCTAACACCTAATTTACTTCTAGTGAAAATAAAAAATAAAATTCCAAGAATTAAACCTACTAAAAGAGCGCCATACAATACAATGATTGAGGTTCCCCCAATCCATCCATTTCCACTTCCATCAACAGCCCACATAGCTGAACAATAAGTTAAACCAACCATTAAGGCATTTTGAGCGAAAATAATAGTCCAAGAAATAACTTCAAATAATAAGAAAGATTTATTTTTAAGACATAATTTTAAACCTTCAAAAAATTTAGGTTGCTTTTCTTCAACAACATATCCATTTTCTTTATAGAAATATGTAGAAATATAAACAATTGCGCCACAAACCAATCCTGCTACTGCCATGATAATTGGTAATGTAGAAGCGTTTTTTTCAATTAAACTATCAAGTTGAGAATTCAATACTAAAGGTACGCCATAATTAAATAAAGAAAATAAAATATTAAATATAAAAATTTTATTTCTTCCTTTATTAGTAACAGCCATCTCATAAGGCATAACATAAATTGCAGAAGCAATGGCGGTATAAACAATATCATATAGGAATAAGCCAATTATTTCTTCGAAAAATAGTAATCCTTGAGACATTTCACCAGTTTGTAAAACAGGCAACCACATAGCAGCAAAAAGTACTGCCATAATAGGAGCGCCATATCTGATCCATGGGATACGTCTTCCTAGTTTTGACTTAGTTCTATCAGCTAAAAAGCCATAAATTGGATCATTTAAAGCATTCCAAATTCCAAAAATAATCCATACAATTGCATTTAATTTAGAATCTAAGCCAAGTTTATTAACAAATAAATGTTGAAAGGCAGCTCCTTCACTAAATGCACAAAGAAGACCAGTTCCAGCATTCGCAGCACCAAGCCAAACAGCTGACGAAGTTTTTACTTTCTCTTCTTTAAACCCTTTTGATTCGTTTTCCATAAAAATCTCCTTTATATACTTATATTTCTTTTTATGAAATCCATGCAAATGCTTTCATAAAAAGCTGGGTCCGTTTGATAAGACAAGGCGTGATCTGCGCCTTTAATAATATGTATTTCAGAATGCGTTTTTGATGCATCATAAATATCATAAGCATGTTTAACATTTATATAATTATCTTTATCTCCATGGATAATAAGTAATGGAATAGATGAACTTTTTGCACCTTCAAGAGGTAACACATCTTTAAAAGAGTAATGCATTAACATTTTAAAAAATAAATTAATTCCAGGTAAAAAAGCTAAAGGAATATGAAATTCTTTCATTTTATGAATTAGCACTTCTTTAATATTAGAAAAACCACAATCTTCAATTGCAAAATTAACATTAACATTTTCTTTTAATGCCATTAAAATTGTTGCGGCACCTAAGCTTTCTCCATGTAATCCAA
>CAVGUB010000128.1:0-4026 GCA_963632375.1 Phocaeicola dorei
ATATCGCAACTTTTTAAGTTTTTAATTAACTTTCTAAAACGTCATTACTTTTTTCCATTGGATTAAATCCTGAGAATTGAGAATTATAGAGTTCTGCATAGAATCCATTTTTCTTGAGTAATTCTTCATGATTTCCAGTCTCAATGATATGACCTTTTTTCATAACAATAATTGTTTTAGCATTCTTAATTGTAGATAAACGGTGTGCAATAACAAATGATGTTCTATCTTTCATAATTGAATCTAGGGCATCTTGAATTGCTTGTTCAGTTCTTGTATCAACTGAAGATGTAGCTTCATCTAAAATTAAGATTTTTGGTTTTGAAATAATAGCACGTGCAATAGTTAAAAGTTGTCTTTGACCTTGAGAGATATTATTTCCATCTTCATTTAACATGAAATTATATCCACCAGGTAAAGTTTCAATAAAGTGATCACAATGTGCTTCTTTACAAGCTTTTTGAATTTCTTCATCGGTAGCGTTATTATCTCCATAAAGAAGATTTTCTTTAATTGTACCTCTAAATAACCAAGTATCTTGTAAAACCATACCAATACTTCCTCTTAAAGTACTACGTTTATAATCTTTAGTAGAAATTCCATCTAATTTGAGTTCTCCACCATTAATTTCGTAGAATCTCATAATTAAATTAACTAAAGTAGTTTTACCAGCACCAGTTGGTCCAACAATTGCAATTGTATCACCTTTATTAACGTGTAAATTCATACCTTCAATTAAAGGTTTATCAGGAGAATAAGAGAAATTAACATTTTCAAAATCAAATTGACCTTGAATTTGATTTTCATTTGAAATTGAATCAACTGAATCAGGAATTTCTTCTTTTTCATCTAATAATTCATAAATTCTTTCTCCACTAGCAATAATTGATTGAATAACAGAGAAGATTTGACCAATTTGTTGGATTGGACGTGTAAATAAGTTTAAGTATGTGAAGAATGTAATCATGACATTAGCTTCTGCAACAATTCCACCAACAACAGCGATTCCAACATAACATAAATTATTTACAAAGAATGTAAGTGGGAATACTAAACCAGAAAGGAATTGGGAAGTTAAGTCGCTTTTCTTCATTTTTTCGTTAGTATCATTAAATTCTTTAATAAAATCATCTTCTTTATTGAATAATTTGATAATTTTATATCCAGAATATGTTTCTTCAATTTTACCATTTAATATACCTAAATCTTTACGGTAATTTTTAAATTGTTTACCAGAGAATTTAGAAATTAAAATAACAAAAATAAATGATAATGGAAGTGAACAAAGTGCAACGAATGCAATTCTATAATCAAGAATAAACATCATAACAATTGCACCAATAAATAAAGTTAATCCTGAGAAAACTTGAGTAATAATTGATTGTAAGTTTCTTGAAATATTATCAACATCATTAGTTCCTACTGATAAAGTATCTCCATATGGAACTCTATCAAAGTAAGAAAGTGGTAATTTATCGATTTTTTCAAGTACTCTTCTACGCATTCTATATGCGTATTTTGCACTAATTGAAACTGCTACGAATTCACTTAACCATGAAAGTAAGGCAGCTACAACATAAAGTGCTAAAACAAGACCAAACTTACTAAAGAAAATAGACCAATTAATTGTTAAAATAACATTTCCAGATGCATCAAGTCCTGTCATTTCAAACATTGATTGAATGGTTGATGTAGAAATTAAATCATTAAATATATAAGGTGTATAAACACTCATGAATGCACTAGCGATTGCAAGAATAATAACTACAGAAATTAAAGGTAAATCTCCTTTAAAATCTTTAATCATTCTTTTTGCAGTACCTTTAAAATTCTTTGGTTTGGAGTGCATTCTTCCTCCTCTCATTGGTGGCATTATAAATTACCTCCTTCTTTTAAAGATTCTTGATTCATTTTAATAGTTTTTTCTACTTCATCAGGATCAAGTTGTGATTTAACAATGTTTTGATAAACAGTACATGTTTTTAAAAGTTCAGCATGTGTTCCTTGAGCAACACAATTTCCTTCATCTAAAACAATAATGTTATCAGCATCTAAAATTGATGAAACTCTTTGAGCAACAATAATAATTGAAGAACCTTTAGTATAATTTTTAAGTTCAGCTCTTAATTTAGCGTCTGTTTTAAAATCTAATGCGCTAAATGAATCATCAAATACATAAATTTCAGGTTTTTTGATTAAAGATCTTGCAATAGCAAGTCTTTGTTTTTGACCACCAGAGAAGTTTTTACCACCTTGAGAAACTTGACTATTGATTCCATCAGGTAATTTTGAAACAAAGTGTTCAGCTTGAGCAACTCTTAATGCTTCATTTACTTCTTCAGTTGTAGCGTCTTCTTTACCAAATTTAATATTTTCTTCAATTGTTCCTGAGAATAAAACAGCAGTTTGAGGGACAAATCCAATATGATCTCTAACTACTTTTTCAGGAATTTTACTAATATCTACTCCATCAAGTAAGATTTCCCCACTAGTTGGAGAGTAGAAACGTGGAATTAAATTGATTAAAGAAGATTTACCACTACCTGTAGAACCAATGATTGCAGTGGTTGTTCCAGGTTTTGTTTTGAAAGAAATATCTTTAATTGTAGGAACATTACTATCTGGATATTGGAAAAATACATTTTTAAATTCAATAACACCTTTTTCTTTAGTATTATCAAAGATTTTACCAATTAATTTAACGTATTCTTTACTATCAGCGTTTTGAACGTCTTCAATAATTTTATTAAATTCACTTTCTTTTTGAATATATTCATTATAGAAAGGATATTGAGGATCTTTTAGAGTTTCTTCTTTAGATAATTTTGCGTATTTATCTTTTAATAAAGAAATTGATAATTTTTCACCATTATGTTCTTTCTTATAATTTTCTTTATATTCGTGTAAAACTTGATTTTTCTTATGATTTAATGCATTAATTGCTTCTTCTTTAGATTTAACTTCATCTTTTGAAGTATCAATATCTAAAACTTCTTTAATACGTTTAGCACTGACACTTGCTTGAGGAAGCATGATTAAAATCATTCCAAGCATAATAAATGATTGCATAATTTGCATTGAATATTGAGCAACCATTGAAATTGATGTAATTTGAGAAAGAATTGATACTTGGAATTGAGTAGGTGCTACTTTAACTTGAGTTAATAAGAAGAATCCAAATCCATAAATTCCAATATAACAAATGTTAAAAACAATCGAAATTACAGGATTTGCAATACTCATTAATCTACCAACTTTAATGTTGATATTTTTCATACCTGTATTTTCTTTATCAAATTTTTTATTTTCTTCTTCTTGTTGATTGTATGCTCTTACAACTCTAATACCTGTTAAGTTTTCTCTTAAAACAACTGTGATATCGTCAGTTTGTTTTTGAATTTTCTTAAACATTGGAGATGCAAAATAGAATAAAATTAAAAGAATTAAAATAACAAGTGGTAAACAAATTGCTAAAACAATTGTTAATTTTGGAGCGGGATCTGCTAATGCTAAAGCATTTATTAATGCAATAACAATGTAAGCAGGGGACATAATAATGATACGAGTTCCAAATACTGTGATATTTTTAACTTGTTCAATATCGTTTGTAGTTCTTGTGATTAAAGTTGCAGTACCAAAAGAATTATATTGAGATAAACTTAATTCATTAACTTTTTGATACATTTTTTCTCTTAATCTTTTACCAACATGAGCTCCTAATCCAGATGCACTATAAAATTGAATGAAAGCACATGCTAAAATGATACAACAACAAAGTATCATCCAACCACCTTGTTCTAAAATAGCGCTAACTACTCCATCATTACCTAATGCTTCAGTAATTGTAAAAATTGAATGAGTTAAAGGATTTTCAATTGCTACAGGAGATGCTGGTGTATTGACTTTATAAGTAATAATTTTTTGAATATTTCCCATGAAATTTGGAAGTAACAATTGGAAATATACTTGGCAAATAATTGCGATAAATGCTAGACATAAAAGATACCATTTTTCTAGCATGGTTTT
>CAVGUB010000129.1:0-2528 GCA_963632375.1 Phocaeicola dorei
ATAAGTTTTTTAGAATTATTTGATGATGATATCTTTTTACGTAATCCTGCTACAAAGACTCTTAATGCATTAGTGTCTTGTCCATCTTTTCCCCATACATAATCAATTAATTCTTGATATGAAATAGTTTTTCCAATATGAGATGCTAAATAATAAAGAATCTTATATTCAAAGTTAGTTAAATGGATTTCTTTACCATTTATTGATACATTCTTTCCAATGTAATCAATAGTTAAAGGACCATTAGTAAGTAAATGCTCTTCTTCATCAGTATAGTATCTAAATTCTTTTTTAACTCTAGCGATTAATTCATACATTGAATAAGGTTTAGTCATATAGTCATTAGCACCTGCATCAATTGCAAGAATCTTATCTTCTACTAATGTTCTTTTACTTAAAACAATAATTGCTATACGGTTATTAAAACTTCTAATGTATTCAATAACATTCATTCCATCTTTATCTGGAAGATTAAGTTCTAAGATAACTAAATCTACAACTTCTCTAATACAAGTATTAACCCCATCCATTGAGTTTTGAGCGTATAATACTTTCTTATATTTCTTTAATAATTCATTTCTTAAATAATGATAATTCTCTTTATCAGGATCAATAATTAAGATTGTTTTATTTATAACTTTATCACTCATATTTAAAATCCTTCGCACGTGGAACTTTAGGAAGTCCTGGCATTACAAGTATTTTACCACTTATTACTACAATAAACTCAGCACCATTTGATAAATATACATCTTTTACATTAAATGTGTAATCACTTGGTACATTAAGTAATTTAGGATCATCACTTAATGATGATTGAGTTTTTGCAACACATATTGGAAGATTAGATTTCCCTAATTTTTCAATATCTTTAATATGTTTAATTGCATCTTCACTGAAATTAACATCTTTTGCATTGTAGATATTTTTAGCAAGTTTATTAATTTTTGATTCAATTGATTCATCTAAAGAATATGCGTATTCAAGTTTAGAAGTTTTAGTTTCTAAAACATGTAATACTTTATTTGCAAGATCAATACTTCCTTTACTACCCATTAAATATCCATCCATAAATGAATATGTAATAGCGTTATCTTCTAATATCTTTTCTAATGTTTTAATTTCTTCTTCAGTATCACTTGCAAAATGGTTAATTGCTACAATAACTGGTACTTTAAATCTCTTTAAATTGGAGTAATGTTTAAGTAAATTCTTACTTCCTTCTTTTAAAGCTTCAATATTTTCTTTACTTAAATCTTCAAAAGCAACCCCTCCATGTTCTTTTAACGCTCTAATTGTTGCAACTAAAACTGTACATGATGGATTGATATTTCCTTTTCTACACTTAATATCATAGAATTTTTCTGCACCTAAATCACTTGCAAATCCAGCTTCTTCAATAACAATATCACTTAATTTACGAGCAAGCTGACTTCCAAACATAGAAGCACATCCATGAGCAATATTTGCAAATGGACCTCCTTGAATTAAAACAGGGTTATTTTCGCCACTTTGAACAAGATTAGGGAGTAAAGCATAATCCATTAATGCCATAACTGCATCTTCAATATGTAAACTTTCAAGATATACTGGTTCATCATTAAATGTATATCCAATTAAGATATTTTTAACTCTTCTTTTAAAATCTTCTTTACTAGTAGCAAGACAATAAATTGCCATAAGTTCACTTGCAGCAGTAATCGTAAAATGGTCAATTCTTGTGATACCATTTACGCCTCCTCCTACTCCAATTTCAACATTTCGGAGCTCTCTATCATTACAATCTAATGCTCTTTTCCATAAAATTCTAGAAGGATCTAAATTTAACTCATTACCTTGATAAATTTCATTATCAATACATGCACTAATTAAATTAATTGAAGAAGTTAGGGCGTGGAAATCACCGGTAAAATGTAAATTAATATCATTATGTGGTTCAATAGATGCCTTTCCTCCTCCACTTGCACCTCCTTTAACTCCAAAAGTTGGTCCAAGAGATGGTTCACGTAATAACACAATTGAATTTTTATTTAATGCTCTTAATCCATCATTTAAACTAATAGCAGTTAAGGTTTTTCCTTCTCCAGCTTTTGTAGGAGTAATTGCAGTAATTAAAACAAACTTACTATCTTTATCTTTTAATGAATTAATAGTAGATTCTTTAATTTTTGCTTTATCATCTCCATATAGTAATAAATCAGATTGAGATAATCCTATTTTCTTTGCAATATCAATAATATTTAAAATCATACTTATATTATACTTTAAAATTCATTAAATTTAATGTTTAATTATTAAGTGAGGTTTAAAAATATGATTGATATAGTACTTGCAACTAACAATAATGGTAAATTAAAAGAATATGAAGACATTTTAAATAATAAAAATATTAGATTACATTTAATGAAAGATTTAAATATAACAAGTGATCCAGATGAAAATGGAAAAACTTATGAAGAAAATGCTTTAATTAAAGCAAGAGCAATAAAGGATAAAACGAATTTCTATATTTTAGCAGACGATAGTGG
>CAVGUB010000129.1:2814-3902 GCA_963632375.1 Phocaeicola dorei
CCAGAAGAAATAAAAAACAAGACTTCACATAGAGCGAAATCTTGTCAAAAATTAATTGAATATTTAAAATCTCAAAATTTAATTTAATCTTGTTTATTATTTTCTTTTCTCGCATTAATAACTGCGTATCCTAAAATAAGAATTGCAATACCTAAAGGAATAAAAGAAAGATAAGTTAATAAACTAATTTTTAAGACTAGTCCAAGAATGATTAAAATTAATGCAATACCTAAAGAAGTTCCACTTCCTACATACATTAATTTCATGAGTTTTTGGACTTTTTCATTTGGAATAATAATTCTTAAATCTTTAATTTCAATGTCAATAACGTCTTTAATGTTTGTTCCATCATATACTAATTTATCATCTTCAACTGTAACATCTCCTTTATGATTGATGTTATAAGTTCTTAAGAGTCTTGAATTAATTTCTTTTTCTGCTTTTGCAAAGTAATCATTAATATTAGTGTCACTTCCTTCTACAAAGTGATCATATTCTTCTTTTTTAAGTAAATCAAAAACTTTTGCAAAATAATCTAAAGAATATTTAATATCTTTTAATCCCTTATAGTAGTAGTTAAAATATTCTTCTTTAATAAATGTATCTTCTACCTTTAATCTCTTTGATTCTTTTAAGAATACAAAGATTTGAGAAATAAATGTTTCTAAAAATCCAAGGAAAGTATAGGTATTATCACCATTTAAAATAATTTCTTTAGAATCTAAAAATTCAACAACATTTTTAAATTTTAAATCATCAAATCTTGAAGAATATAAAAGATTTAAAGAATATTTAGATATCGCATCTAAATCATCTCCTTTTAATGATAATGCTTCTAAATAATATTCTTGAGCTTCTTCAAAATTAAATTTTAAATACGCTTTATGACCTCTATTTTTAAGTAATTGGAAGGTAGATTCATATGCTTTTTTACCTTCAATTACTGGGAATTTCATTTTACAATTAGGGCAAGCACAACTTGTTACTTCCTCTTCATTTACTTCAATAATTTCATTACAATTTGGACAAATAATTTTCATATTTAGTATTATAAATTAAATTTAATCATTTAAAAAGTCTATTCTTTT
>CAVGUB010000130.1:0-3897 GCA_963632375.1 Phocaeicola dorei
TACAAACTTACCATATTTACCTTCTCTCCAAATAAGTCTTCCTCCACATCTAGGACAAATTCCTCTATCTATATCTCTTTGAGTTTTTTTAATATTTTGAACGTGTTCTTTATTTGTAATATGAGAAGCAGCATTTATAAGTTTACTATAAATTTCATCCATCTCTTCAATTGTAAAATTTTCTTCAATTTTGAAATTTTTAAGGTATTTTTTTAAATCTTTCAAGTTTATAACATTAGATGCATTGACTTTATTAGCGTTATTTTGGACCATTACAATAACTGAATTAATATAATATTTACCTTCCAATACTTTATCTATTTGATAAATATGGGACTTATTTTGCTTTATAGGATTTCTAAATTTATTTTTCCCTTTATATAAAGATTGAGTCCAGTATTCACTTTTTTCATCTCCAAAAATCCAACCTTTATAGTTTTTAGTTTCTATACAAAAGATTCCATTTTCTCTAATTTCAACATGATCAATTTGATGACTTTTGCCATTTTCATCCATCAATATTAAATTATTAATTTGACGATGTTCCACTTTTCCAAAAATTAATGGATTTAGTTTTCTATTTACTTCTCTTTCTCCTACCCTGCCTTTGTAATTATTCATTGCAGGTCTTGTAACTTTTTTAATGATTGATTTTAATAATCCCATATCTTCCCCTTTAATTTGAAATATAATTTTATCATTTAAATAATATAAAAAAAGTCCTCCATATTTTTAGATATAAAGGACTATTTCAAAGATATTTAATTTAATTTTATTTATTAAATATTACGTTGTTCAATTTGTGAACCATTGTAATAGAATGTTGGATTTGATGTAATATCATCTTCAAATGCTAATGTAAATGATGATGTAGAAACTGTTGTACCATCATCTTTATTTGGTTCAACTTCATATGTTTCTGATTTTGTTAAAATAACATATGACCAAACACCATCTTCCATAGATGTTTTAGTTTTACCTACAAAGAATAATGCTGTTGATTCTTTACCATTAACACTAACTTTGAAATCTGTATTCTTTAAAGTGACTGTGTTTTTACTATCATTACTAACATTAATAAAGATTGTATAAACTTCTTTTGAACTTTCTTCACTTTCTTGGAATTTTCTAATACCATTAATAGAACTTGTTGAAACAGTAATTCTTAAATCACTACTTGATGATCCTCCACCACATGATGTTAATGCAACAGCTGGTACTAATGCTAAGCTTAATCCTGCTAATAATCCTAATTTATTTTTCATATTCATTTACTCCTTTTTAATTAGGAATAATTATCATTAATAAGAAATATTTAATTAATAATTAAACCCGATGTATTATACTCTAATATTCGTTACCTTTAAAGTTTAGATTTATTAAATCTTACTTAATAACTTATTAGAAGTATATAACAATTAAGATACTATCTTTAAAACAATATCTAATTGCTATGGTTATATAATAAATGTTTTTGTATATGATGTCAAGAATATTTGAAACAATTTTATTATTTTTGTTAACTTAAAAATAATTCTATTAACAATATAAAGATTTACTATCACAATCAAAAAGAGAATCATCATTTATTTTAGTCCTAATATAAACAGGATCATATAACTTAAATTTATCTTTCATAACTTTATTCTTCTTATATTTAATCAATTTTACATCAATATTATCATATACCAAATAAAATAGTCCCTTAATAATTAAAGAGACTATTTCAAGGATTTTAATTTATTAAATTAATATTGCATAATTTGACTTCCATTATAGAAGAATACAGGACTATTTGTAATATCTTCTTCAAATGCGATTGTAAATGAAGATGTAGATACTGAACTTTCACCTGTTTTTTCATTAACTGGAATTTCTTTAGATTCACTTTTACTTGTAATATAGTTACTAGATTTACCATCTTCTACACTATAATTTGAACCTAATACAAAGTATAATGCTGTCATTTCTTTACCATCTACTTTTACTTTAAAATCAGTATTCTTTAAAGTAATTGCACTACTTGAATTATTACTTGCATTCATAAAGATTGTATAAACTTCTTTTGAACTACTTTCACTTTCTTTAACTTTTTGAATTTTACCAATTGATTCAGATGATACAGTAATTCTTAAATCACTATTTGTACTTCCTCCATCCAAATTACATGATGTTAATGCGATAGCAGGTATTAATGCAAATCCTAAGCCTCCTAATAATCCTAATTTATTTTTCATTTTTTTCTCCTATTAACGATAATTACTTATTATAAAAGATGTGCTTTAATTAAGTAATCAGTATCGCCGTATATTTTACCCCAATATCCACTACCTTTAAAGTGTTTACCATAAAAATCATCATCTAAACCATGGTATCCTTTTTCAATAACAGTAGTTGTAATTTCTCCTCTAAATGCTTTTGATGTACTATCTAAGAATGCTAAGTAGTAATCTCCAAATGTATCAGTATAAGTATGTGTATAATTAATATCCTTAGTCCATCCTGTATGACATGTATAAAGAACATTATCATAAGTTTCAAATCTTGATTTTCTATCTTCAAATGAATAATAATTAACACCTAAATTATTATCTCTTGAACTATCAGTAAATGTAGGATTATACCACTTATCAAATACTTCGATATTTTGATAGAATCCTTTAGCATTTTTAAATAATTCTTTTTCATCATTTTTAAAGATAAATCCAATATCAATTAAATAATCTTTAATTGTATAATCCTCATAATTCTTTCTACCAGTAGATGCACAATAAGTTTCATAATCTTTCATAACGATTTCATAATAATCATTGTTTTTAGTAGCATCTAAAGTATAAATATAGCTTTCTGTATAACCTACATCTTTTGATTCTCTACCACCTTCACTATGTGAATAAGACATATAGTTATAATAATTATATCCATTACTAAGAGGCATTAATCTTGATGAAATTGGATCATCTTCAGTAATAACTAATTGTCCACCAACTGTAGTTTTTGTTCTATGAACCATGATATTTTTTCTATCATGATTAATTTTAATAGATTCAAGTTTTAATAATTCTTTTTGTAAGTATCCATTCATTGTATTAACAGAATTAATCATCTTATCTACACCATTTGTAATAGCTTTAATGTTACTATCACCTGTAGGAAGTAATGAGATTTCATAACTTGCTACAAGTTGAGCAAGCATTGCAAATCCATTTGCAACTGTTGCAAGGTAAGAAATAAATTGTGTTCTAGGCTTGACCATCATATAAGTCCAATTTTCATTACTACCATATGTTTCTTCATATAGTGAGAATAAATCTAAATTAGAATCAACAACTGAGATATTTGTGATATAATCAGCTAAGTTTTTAGCACTATACCAAATATCATTTTCACCAACATTAAACTTTAAAGTCTTACATTTTTCATAGAATCTAACTTTTTCAGCATTTAATGTTTCAGCTTTATAACCAGCTAATAATTCTTTATAAGATAAATCTCCTAATGTTGTAAGTTCATCCATAACAGGATCTGCAATTCTTTTAACTGTTACTAAGAATTCATTCATAGCTTGTTTATGGAATTCAGAAACGATTGTTCTTTGAACACTTTCAAGTCCATTAGTTAAAATACCTTGTAACTCTTCAACCTTTGTAGATAATTCATCTAATTTTCTTTCTTCAATACTACGATATTCTAAACCTAATTGTTCTAATGCATATCTACATCCTTTAGTTTTAACATAATTATAGATTGGATTTAATGCAGCAGAACCTCCACTAGTAATTAATCCGATAACATCAGATAAGAATTCTTCAGGAGTATTTCCACCCCAATTAACATTCTCATGATAATCTAATTCTTTAACTACTTCCTTTGTTTCCTCTTTATTAGTATCAGTGC
>CAVGUB010000131.1:0-3796 GCA_963632375.1 Phocaeicola dorei
CATTAGATTTAATTAATTACTTAATTACTAATGAAGACATGTTAATTGAATACACCTACAAATATTTAATGTATGGGGTATTTAAAGAAGAATTTAGAAAGCATTTAGAAAGTGAATATAAATACATTTTAAGAGATTAAAGGAGAACAATATGATAGACAATCCATACACATTTAGTTATTTTAAAGTTTTAGATATATTAGATCTAACTGATGAAGAATTCGATGAGAATCTAATTGAATTTACTTTAAACTATATCAGAAACGACAAAGAACTCGATGAAGAAGAAGACATCGCTTTCAATGTATTAAAAGAATTAAGCGAACACAATGAAGATATCTTACTTGAATACATTAATAAACATAGAACTTGGGGGTTTGATGAAGACTTTAAAGACTATTTAGTAGGTAAGTATTTTACTAAATTTGAAGAATTCTAGGGGGTAGTTAATGAATAAGACTGACAAAGAACAAATAAATAGTTGCTTATGCGATTTAGAAGAAATCGAAAGCACATTAAATCAAGAAATTACTTGCTTGTTAAATGAAATAGTTAAGGGGGGTAAAAAAATCCCCCTTAAAGAAAGATTATTTAAATTAACTGAAACACAAGCAAGAATTAAAATTATTATGGAAAGATTAAAAGGAGAATAAATATGGCATACGAAATGAAACAACAATCAAATGTAAAAATTAGCGATTTAATCGCATCTAGGGGAGCAAAAGAACTTGCAGGATCATTAAGATTAACACCAACACAAGTTCAAAAAGCAAATTCAGCAGCATTAACATTAAGTTCAAACTCAATGTTAAGAAACTGCAGTCCTGCATCTATTTTAAAATATGTATATGAAGTCGCAAGATATGACTTCTCTCGTGATGATTGCGTTTACCCAGTCCCTTACGGAAACTCAATTCAAGCACAAATCGGATATAAAGGCTTTAGAGAATTAGCATTAAAGAGTGGCGCATATTTAGATGTAAACGCTCAAATTGTTAAAGAGTGCGACACTATCGAAAGAGATGAATTCACAGGTAAAGTAAAAGTTATCTTTGAGAAAGATTACGACAAAGCCGAGAATTCAAAAATTAAAGGATACTTTGCATTTGCTCAAGATAAAGAAACAAAAGAAATTATTAATTCAGTTTATTGGAGCAAAAAGAAATGTGAAGAACACGGGAAGATGTTCTCAAAAACTTATAATTCATTATGGGGGAAGAACGAATACACTTTCAATAAAATGGCTTTAAAAACAGTCTTAAAACAACTTTGTGGAGAGTTAAGAACAACACCTGAACTTGAAAGTGCTAAAAAACTTGATGGGTATGTATACGGGGAAGGTTATGCAGATAATCCACAAAATAAAAGACTTGAAACATCTACATTTGATAAAGAATTTGACAATGTATTCGAAGAGCCACAAGTTGTAGAAGCTGAAGAAATCAAAGAAGAAGATTTAGATCCATTTACAAATGAAGATGACGCAATTAAACTTCAAAAGATTATTGATGAAAAGAAAGCAAAATAAAGAACTCCCAAAGGAGCAAATATGAATAAGCAAATTAAAGAATTATACAACAATATGAACGAGCAAGAATTAACTAAACAATATGATTATTTAGTCGAATACTTTGCATCGAACTTTGGTAAATTAACAATAACTGAATTAAAAGAAATCAGCACTCAAAAGCGATACATTAAAAAATTAATGAATTCATTATTAATCTATCAAGTTAAGAAATGGGAGTTAAGAAATGATTAAATTATTTAATCAAGACTGCTTTAAACTCATAGAATCTAATGAATTTCAAAATCTGATTAAAAATAGAAAAGTTATATTAATAACTGACCCACCATTTAACATTAATTATCATTATGCAAATTATAAAGACAAGATTAATGAAGATGAATACTATACCAAATTAGCAAACTTAATAAATGCTTATTCAGGGGGGGTTATAGTTCAATATCCTGAAAACCTGCATAAGTTAAGCATTAAATTAAATCAAGCACCTGAAAGAGTTGTAAGTTGGGTTTATAACTCAAATACAGCAAGACAACATCGAGATATTGCATTTTATAAATTAAAGCCTGATTTCTCAAAAGTTCTACAACCTTACAAAAACTTAAATGATAAACGAATTAAGGAAAGAATTAAAAATGGGAAATTAGGTTGTAAAATCTATGATTGGTGGAACATTAACCAAGTTAAAAATGTTAGTAAGAAAGTATCTCATCCTTGCGTTATGCCCTTAAAAGTTATGGAAAACATAATCGGCATACTTCCAAAAGATGTAATTATATTTGATGCATTTATGGGTAGTGGCACAACGGGGGTTGCTTGTAAAAATTTAGGCGTAGACTTTATAGGATGCGAAATTGATACAATTTATTATGAAGAAGCAAAAGAAAGAATAAAAGGAGAATTATGACCTTTGGAGAAATGTTAAAAGATAAAAGGATGGAGTGGGGGTTGACTCAAGTTGAAATGGCTAAAAAGTGCAATATCCCACTTCATACCTACAAATATTTAGAAATATATAATGGGGGTTATAATGGAACATATCCAACATCTACCACCATCCAAAAATTAAGAAAAGCAAAAGTAATTGATTACACTTACAAAGAAGTAATCACATTAATTGAACTTGAAAGAAAAAAACATCATAGACAAAAGGAGAGAAAAAATGCGAAATCTAAAAGAGAAGATAATAACTAGTTTCACTTATGAAGAACTTGTAGTTCTTAAATATTATTTAAGCCAACATAAAGATAGAACTGAAGATGAAGAAGAATTAATAAATAAAATTAACAATTTAATTACTGAAGGGGAGAAGTGGTTTTAATGGGAAGATGTTATGTAGATTTATCGCAAAATGAAATGAGCTATTTAATCAGAGAATTAGAAAGGATTAATCAAAGCAATGATTATGATACCGAGATTATTAGTTTACAAAGCAAGATAACTTATTCTAAACAATTTAAAATGAATATTTGGAACTGCACATTTGATTATAGAGTGCTATATAACATCTATGAAACACTTTACACCAAATTAAAACTAGAAGAAGAATTATTAACAAAGATTGAAAAATCATTAAAGGAAGTTTATGGCAAAAAGAACATTTAAAGAAATAAGGTTTGTGGATCGTGAAGAATGGAAAGGTGCTAGAAGAATTGGGGGAAGTGATTTAGCAACATTAATGGGCGAAGGCAAATGGCAAACTATTAATGATATTTATACTAGATTAGTTTATCCTGATAGAGCCAAAAGCAATAACCTAGACAATAATCCACGAGTTAAAGAAGGAGCACAAGCTGAAGAACATATTAGAAATTTATTTGCATTAGAACATCCAAACATTAAAGTAATAAATCCACCTGAAGAGAATTGGTTATTTGTTAGAAATGATAATGAATTTATTACAGTTAGTCCTGATGGAATACTTGATGATTATACGGGCGCACTTGAAATTAAAGATGTTGAAATCTATTCAAATAAACAATTAGAAAGTTGGAAGGGTGGCGATATTCCAAAACAATACTTTTATCAAATTATGCAATACTTTATTGTATTGAATACTGTTAAAGATATATATCTTGTTGCTAGAATTAAAGTAATGAATAATGGGGAATTGGATCACGTGGAAGAATATACATATCACTTTGATAGAATCAACTTTAAAGAAGAGATTAAAAACTGCTTACAAATTGAAAAAGCATTTATCAAAAAATATGTAATTCCAAAAATTAGACCTAATGCAAATTATTTAGATGAAATTAAGCAGGAGTTAAA
>CAVGUB010000132.1:0-3716 GCA_963632375.1 Phocaeicola dorei
GATTTCCATCTTCTACAACAATTCCATCTTTCATAACTAAGATTCTATCACAATCAACAATAGTAGATAATCTATGTGCAATGATTAATGAAGTTCTATTTTTAAGCATCTTGTTGATACTATGTTGAATATCATGTTCAGTTTCTGTATCAATTGATGAAGTTGCTTCATCAAGGATCAAGATTTTTGGATCACGAATAATTGCACGTGCAAATGAAATAAGTTGTTTTTGACCTTGTGATAATTCATTTCCACCATCTTTTAAATATGTATCATATCCATTTTTAAGAGACATAATGAAGTTATGAATATCAAGTTCTTTACATACTCTAATAACATCTTCATCACTTGCATCAAGTTTTCCATATTTAATATTATCTTTAACAGTTCCTTTAAAGATAAATGGTGTTTGTTGAACAAATCCAATATTACTTCTTAACCAAGAAACACTTCTTTCTTTGTAATCTTTTCCATCAATTAAGACTTTACCTTTTGTAGGTTCATAGAATCTACAAAGAAGATTAACAGTAGTAGATTTTCCACTTCCTGTTTCTCCAACAATTGCGCATGATGTTCCTTTTTCAATTTTTAAATCTAAATCATGTAAAACTTCAATATCTTTAATATATGAGAATGATACATGGTTAAAGTAAATTTCTCCTTCAATTGGTTCAAAATTTTCTTTCTTATTATTGAAAATAGTACCATATTTTTCAATAACTTCAGGAGTATCTTTAAGTTCTGGTTCAGTATCAATAAGTGAGAATAATTTCTCAACACTTGCTTGAGTAGACATTAAATCACTAAAGATTTCTGCAAATTGTTGAATTGGGTTATAGATATTACTAACAAAGTTAATGAATAAAATTAACATTGCAGCATCTGTTAAAGTATCACTATGAATTCCAAGATTTTTAGTAAAAAGAGGGAAAACAAGGATAATTAAAGCAGTAGTAAGTGATGAAAGGAAAGAAATAATTGGATAAAATAATCCACTAGCTTTTTCAGCATGTACTCTTTTTTTAACAATATCACTAGTTAAATCTTCACATTCTTCCTTAATTGTTTCTTCAATTGCCATTGTTTTAATAGTTTTATTACCATTAATACTTTCAGCAAGCCATCCAACAAAGTAAGAATATGCATTACGAGAAACTCTAAATCTTTTAAGAATGATTCTTTCAAATACCATAACAACTACAAAGATTAAAGGAGTAGTTGCAAGAATAATTAAAGAGAATTGCCATGATTGAGAGAACATTGTAATTAAAGTAAATGTTAAAGTCATGATAATTTGGAAAATTCCAAGAACAGTACTAGATAAAACTTCTCCAATTTTACTAGCGTCATTTTGAAGTCTTGCAATTAACCATCCAGATGGAGTTTTATCATAATAAGAGAATGTTAATTCTTGAATCTTTTTAAATGCGTCTCTTCTTAATGAAATCATAATTGACATAGAAAGATAATTCATTAAGAAGAATTGTCCAAAGATTGAAAAACTTCTAATAATAACAAGAGTAGCACTTAAGATAATATAATCTTTAAATGCTAAATTAATATGAATTCCAAGAATATTAATCTTTAAAATAACTTTCCAAATATCAACATTTCCACCAATTAATGCACCACTTTCATTAAATGCAGCAATTAATGCAGCGTTTGATGAAGGAACATAACTTGAATCATAAAATGATGTAAAGATAAGACAAATTAAAAATAGAACAATATAAGGAATTAAATTTTTTAAATATTTAAATGTTTTAGCCCATACTCCAAAGTTTAACTTGGAATTTGGGACACTTTCTTCTACGAATGCTGCCATAAATTACTCCATTTTAGTTTGAATTTGATAGATACGTTTATACATACCTTCTTTTTGAATTAAATCTTCATGTTTACCCATCATTTCAATAACTCCATCATTTAAAACAATGATTAAGTCAGCATCTTTTGCAGTAGCAACACGATGTGTAATTAAAATAGTAGTAGATGAAGAATTTCTATTTTTTAAAGCTTTTCTAATATTAAAGTCAGTTTCTGTATCAACAGCACTTAATGAATCATCAAATACAAGAACAGGAGAATTTAAAACAAGAGTTCTTGCAATTGCAATTCTTTGTTTTTGACCTCCACTTAAAGTAACTCCTCTTTCACCAACTGGAGTTTCATATCCTTCATGGAATTTTTCAATTGAATCATGAACTTGTGATATTTTTGTAGCGTCTTCAATATCTTTATCACTGATTCCTTTTCTTCCAATTGATAAGTTATCTTTAATAGTTTTACTAAATAAGAATGGTTCTTGTAAAATAATTGAGATGTTTTTACGTAAATGAGACTTTTGAATCTCATTAATTGGAGTGTTATCTACTAAAATTTCTCCTTCAGTTACATCATATAATCTATTAAGTAAGTATGCTAAAGTAGATTTACCACTTCCAGTTTTACCCATAATAGCAACTGTATCTCCAGGATTTATTTTAAAAGATACATTATTTAAAAGATTAGTATCACTATCATCAAATTTAAATGATACATTTTTAAATTCTATACCTCCTTTAATTTCAGGAGTAGAACCTGTATAAATATCTTCAATTGGTTCATCTAAAATTTCATTAATTCTTTCTAAAGCAGCATAGCTTCTTTCCATTTCACCTAATACGTTTGCAGTTTGTCTTACAGGCCAAACAATTAAGTTAGCATAAGTAAATGAAATAGCAAGAGTACCAACAGTAATACCTGTAGTTGGATCAATTGCGTGTTTATAAGTTAAATAAAATCCAAAAATAGAAGTTAACAATATTTGCATAAAGATGAAAATATCACTAGTAGAAATAAAAAATACTGATAATTTCTTCCAATTTAAGAATTTAGATCTATAGTCACTAATATAATTTTCAAAATCATTAATCTCGTATTCTTCATTATTAAATGCTTTAACTACTCTAACTGCACTTAAATTTTCTTCAATTTTACTAGTCATTTCACCTTCACTATCATCAGTGACTCTATATCTTTTTCTAATATGTTTTTTAATTAAGAAAGTATAGATAAAAAGGAATGGCATAAGTGACATTGTAATTAATGCCATTTGAATATTAGTAATTGCAAGTACTAAGAATGCTAAAACAACAATACATAAGTTATAAGAAATAGAATATGCATAATTAGTTAATAAATTTCTAAAAGATTCTTCATCTCTAGTACATGTTTGAAGAATATCTCCATTCTTTTTAGATTTAACTACTTTATAAGGTAATCTTTCTATTTTATAGAATAATGCATCTTGTAAGTTTTTCCCCATTCTTACTGATGTTCTTGCTCTATAAATAAATCTAAATGAGTTTAATCCTCCACTGATTAATGCAAAGATAATAAGAATAATTGCAAACATCCATAAGTTGTTTGTAAGATAATCATATCCTCCAAATGCATTAAAATATAATTTTTCTAAATTATCCATTGTTTCAAAAGCTTCTTTATTAATTGCGTCAATTAATGCTTTTGTAGTGTAAGTCCCTAAAATATAGAATAATAAGGCTACTACTAAAACAAAATAATAAAAGAAATAAGCAAACTTATTTCCTTTAAGCATTATTGAACAGGCTTTTTTCATACTGGATTTTTTCTTTTTCTTCTTTTCCATATATATCCCCCTTCAATATATTTATATATTTTAATATATAAATAAATTTTTACAATTAGGGAGACTT
>CAVGUB010000133.1:0-3559 GCA_963632375.1 Phocaeicola dorei
AAATATATGAATATTTAAAAAGAAATAGTCAATTAAAAAAACGATAACTATTGTAATATTTTTATTTTTATATTTTAGAAACCTATAAAAACCGAAATTTTTAATACATTTTCTTTAAAAATTTAATCACATTATTTTTGAAATTTTCTTATGCTACAAACACAACTATATTTAATAATTATCCCGTAAATCACGGACATTTAAAAATCAGCAAAAATAAAAATTTTCATTTTAACAAGAAATAAAGTATAATACGTTATCGAAAGAGGTAATCTGAATGAAAGAATTTGTTATATTTACAGATAGTTGCTGTGATTTAGAAAATGAATACTTAGAAAAAGAAGGTATCGTTACTCTTCCAATGTCATTTTCTTTCAAAAATGGAGAAGAAAGTTATATTGATGATCCAAGTCATAAAGAAATGAGTATTAAAACTTTCTATGATAGACTTAGAAACAAAGAAGTTGCTAAAACTAATCAAGTTAATATGTTAACTTTTGAAGAAAAAGCAGAAGAAGTCTTAAAAGAAGGAAAATCAATCTTAGTACTATCATTTTCTAGTGCATTAAGTGGTACTTATAATACTTTATCTATATCAAGTGAAGAATTAAAAGAAAAATATCCAGAATTAGATATTAAAGTAGTTGATTCATTATGTGCTTCAATGGGTGAAGGTTTATTTGTATATTTAGTTAATGAATTTAAACAAAATGGTGATTCATTAGAAGAATGCTATGAAAAAGCATTGGATTTAAGACATCATATTTTACATTACTTTACTGTTGATGATTTAGGATGCTTACAAAGAGGTGGAAGATTAACTGCAAGTAAAGCATTTATTGCAAATCTTTTAAATTTAAAACCAGTTTTACACGTTGATCCTGAAGGAAAACTTGTTCCAATTGGAAAAACAATGGGTAGAAAGAAATCATTAATGGAAATTTTAGCTAAATTTGAAGCAGAATGCATTGATGATAGAGTAGTTTTTATTTCACATGGTGATTGTGAAGATGACGCTAACTTTGTAAAAGAAAGAATTTTAGCAAAACATCCAAATATTAAAGTATTAATGACAAATTACATTGGACCAGTTATTGGTGCTCATAGTGGACCTGGTACATTAGCAGTTTATTTTAAAGGTGAAAAAAGATAGTAAAAAAGGAGAATTTATGTTAATTGATACAATTAAAAAACAAAATTTATTAGCATTAAAAAATAAAGATGATAATAAAAGAGCAGTTTATAGTATTATTATTAATAAATATATGTTAGCTGGTTATGAAGCAAAAGCTAAAGGTAAAGAATTAAGTGATACAGATTTAATTTTAATTATTAATAAGACTTTAAAAGAATTAGAAGAAGAAAAATCAAGTTATGAAAAAGCAGGAAGAGAAGATAACGTTAAAGCTATTGAAGCTCAAATGGACGCTATTAAAGAATATCTTCCTAAAATGATGAGTGAAGAAGAAATCAAAGCAGAGATTTTAAAACTTGAAGATAAGTCAATTCCAGCAGTTATGAAACATTTTAAAACAAATTTTGTTGGAAAATGTGATATGGGACTTGTCAATAAGGTATTAAAAAGTTTATAATATATAGGCTTTTGAGGAAGCCTATTATTTGGGAGTTTGGTTCAGTGGTAGAACAGCGGTCTCCAAAACCGTTGATAAGGGTTCGATTCCTTTAACTCCCGCCAATTATTAAATTTAAGTTCGGTAATATTTGTATCGGACTTTTATTTTACTTAAAATTGAACTTTTTAGTAATTTTTAATAAAAAATATATTCAAAAAATTTTAACTCTTTTATAAGATTGATTAAAATAGAATTTTGTTCTTTGCTTGAGTGTGCAAGTTTAATTTAATTTAAATATGCATTATATAAATATTGCATTTATGCTATAATATTAAAAAGGAGATTCATAATATGGAGTTTAAAGATGAACTAAAAAAATACAGAAAAGAAAATAAATTAACTCAAGCAGAGCTTGCTAAAAAAATGGGTATAGATTTTACAACTATAAATAGACTTGAAAATGGTCGTTTTAATCCTAGTTATGAAGTTCTTAACAAATTTAAGTCACTTGAAGAAAAAGATAACAAAATTGCAATTAATTTACCATTTTTATCTATGACAAGTGAAAGTGAAGATATTTTTAATGACATTTCACTTTTAATAGAAAAGTCAAAAGATATTGCGTATCAATCAGTAAATATTCTATTAATTCAAAGAAATTGGATGATAGGTAAAAGGATCCATGATGAGGAACTGAAAGATACAAGAAAAGAAAACTATGGTTTGGAAATTATTAAAAATCTATCCATAAAATTAACTAAGAAATATGGAAAAGGCTTTGGCAAAATGTCGCTTTATAATTTTCTATCATTTTATAAAACATATCCAAACATTTTCCAAACAGTGTTTGGACAATCTTTTTTATCATGGTCTCATTATTTAATTTTACTTCAAGTTGATGATATAAATGCTAGAGTTTGGTATGAAAAAGAAGCTTTAGAACAATCATGGAGTGTAAGAACTCTTCAAAGGAATGTTTCATCACAATATTACTATCGTATCTTAAAATCACAAAGTAAAGATTTGATTGAAAAGGAAATGCTTGAAAAAACAAATGACAATTCTAATGATAGAAAATTAGAGTTTATTAAAAATCCAGCAATTTTAGAATTTTTGAATCTTCCTGAAAATAATGAGTATATCGAAAAGGATTTAGAAAATTCTTTAATTCAAAATTTAAAGAAATTCCTTATGGAATTAGGGAAGGGTTATGCTTTTGTTGCATCGCAAAAGAGAATTCATACAGAAAAAGAAGATTATTTTATAGATCTAGTATTTTATAACTATATTCTTAAATGTTTTGTTCTTATTGATTTAAAAACAGGTAAATTAAGTCATCAAGATGTTGGACAAATGGATATGTATGTTCAAATGTTTGATGAAATGGAAAAACAAGAAGATGATAATCCAACAATAGGGATATTATTATGCTCAGATACAGATGAAGATGTTGCAAGATATTCTAGTCTACATATTAACAATCAACTATATGCTGCAAAATATAAAACATATTTACCAAGTGAAGAAGAGTTAAAAAGAGAAATTGAGAGACAAAAGACATTCTTTTATTTAAAGCAAAAGGATAAATAATAATTTTAAATAAAAATAACAAGTAAGAACAGACTTAGTTGTTCTTACTTGTTTTTGTAACCTGCGAATATGGAATGTAAATATTTGAATGTTATTGCTTGCTATAAGCTTCAAATTTTATTTTAATTAAATAAAGAAAGGAGAATTTTAAAAATAAAAAAGAAAAAAATAAAAAGGAAGCGTATGAAAAACTATAATATCTAAAAAAATCTTCTCCTATTAACGTGGATATTGAAAAAGAAGCTATGAATGAGAAGCATGGTCTTATTGATTGATAAAAATATTATAAGTTACTTCAATATAACTTCAACGCTTACTTCAACGTTACTTCAATGAAGTATTGAAGTAACTTCAATGAAAATAAAAAGTAAGAATAAACTTAACTATTCTTACTT
>CAVGUB010000134.1:0-3524 GCA_963632375.1 Phocaeicola dorei
TATTTTCCTACTTCAATTGATCCTCTTTCTTTTTCAATACCAAGTAATTTAGCTCCATTTATAGTCATAACGTCTAAAGCTTGATTAAATGTAATTAATTCATCTTTAGAGAATGGTTTTATATATTTTGCGTCATCTCCAAAAGAAGATAAATCATAAGTTCCATTAACTGCAAGTTCAATAATATTTAAAATATCAGTAGGACCATAAGCATTTGATGGATAATCAGTAGAAGAAGTTAATGTAATTCCTCTTTCAAGTTGTGATTTTAATGGGTATCCATGTAAGAACCAATCAGCTGAAGAGAATTTATTTTCAATATCAGTACGTTCATCATAGCATCTCCATCCAATATTGGTAGCACTTGCAATATTATATTTTGCCATTAAATCCATTGTTTCATTGGTTAATCCAAAGCAGTGTCCAAGTGAATTCTTAACACCCTCTTTTTTATATGAGTTTGCTTTTACCATTGAATTAACAACTTGAGTAGTAGCAGCATCTCCTGAAGTATGAACATGTGCTGAAATCCCATTTTCATTAGCGGTTTTGATTAAATAATCCATTTGATCATCACTCCAAACTTGAGTACCATAACTTCCATTTTTATATGGTTTTAAAACCCAACCAGAAAGTGATTCAACACATTCTCCATCTGCAAAAAGCTTAATTGCGTCTGGATTAAATCTAGTAGTAGTGTAGTTATTTTTATATGTTACTTCCTCTTTAATACATCCTTCTAAATCTTCTTCAAATGGATCGATTTTGTATGTTGCTTCCATATAAATCTTTAATCCTTTTTCTTTATCATATTTACTAATTGATTTATAAGCGGCTTCTCCAAAATAAGTAGTCCAAGCATCTAAATAATATGTATATCCATTTGAATGGAGTGTTTCTTGTCCAATTTCAATAGCTTTTTCAAAAGTATCAGAAGAAAGGAAGTCAGATTTTTTAACAACCTTTGCTAATATGTAATTTGCAGCAACATCAGTTGCAAGTCCAAGTAAATTACCATTACTATCTTTTGAGAATTCTCCTCCATGAATAACTGTATCACTAGTAACACCTGCCTTTTCAATAGTTTTAGAATTCATAAAAATATTATGTCCAGTATTATCAAGTAAAACGATTGGTTTTTCAGTTGAAATTTTATCTAATTCTTCTCTAATATTAAGAGTAGTTTTAATATTTCTAAATTCATCATTAACCCATCCATAAGTTAAAATTAAAGAAGAAGTAGGGTTTTTAGACATAGTTTCTTTAACAAAATCAAGCAATTCTTTAACATTAGTGGTACTTTTAACTACATCAGATGCATTTAAAGTAGCACTAGTGACGTAGTGTCCATGACCTTCAGTAGCTCCTGGCATAACAAAACTATTACTATAATCAATAACTTTTGTAGTACCATCTTTTATATACTTTTTAGCGTCACTTTTACTTCCTACAAAGATATATTTTCCATTTTTAACAGCAAAAGCTTCAACATATTCTTGTTTAGCATTAGCAGTATAAATTTTAGAATAAACAACTGTATCAGCAACTTCAGTTTGGTTATTACATCCAGTTAAAGTAACTGCTCCTAAAATAGCAGGAATAACTAAGAATTTACCAAATTTATTGTATTTTTTCATTCTTTATCTCTCCTATATATGAGTTAATAAATAAGTAATTGTATCTTTATTTAAAATATAAGATTTATTATTTATTAATTGACAAAATTTTACTATTTTTTGCGTGTTTTTTCAATCTAAGTATCTAAAAAGAGGACCATAAGTCCTCTTAATAAATTAATTATTTTGTATATACAAGTTTTCCTTCAAAATAAACATTAGAAATATTAGCAGTATGGATTGTATTAGCAGGAATTGTTGAAATATCTTTATCAATATGTAAGAAATCAGCATATTTTCCTACTTCAATTGATCCTCTTTCTTTTTCAATACCAAGTAATTTAGCTCCATTAATTGTTAAAACATCAAGTGCTTCATTAAATGTTAAGAATTCATCTGATGAGAAAGAAATAATTTTACTTGCTTCTTCTGGAGGATAAATACTTGTATCAATAGTGCCATTAATAGCAAGTTCAAGGATATTTAAAATATCAATATGTCCCATACCATTTGATGGGAAATCAGTAGAAGAAGTTAAGACAATTCCTCTTTCAAGTTGAGATTTTAATGGATATCCATGGAGATACCATTCTGAAGAAGAGAAATATTTATCTAAATCATAATCACTACTAACTACTCTCCAATTGATATTTGTAGCAGTAGCAATATGATATTTTGCCATTAAATCCATAGTTTCTGGAGTTAATCCAAAGCAATGGACAATTGAATTTTTAACACCTTCTTTTTTATAAGGATTTGCTTTAACCATTGCGTTAACAACTTGAGTAGTAGCAGCATCTCCTGAAGTATGGACATGTACTGAAATTCCATTTTCATTAGCAGTTTTAACAAGATAATTCATTTGATCATCTTTCCAAACTTGCATGCCATGACTTCCATCTTTATAAGGTTTTAATACCCATCCAGACATTGATTCAACACATTCTCCATCTGCAAAAAGTTTAATACAATCAGGATTAAATCTAGAAGTAGTGTATTTATTCTTATATTCAATTTCTTCTTTAATACATGCATCTAAATCTTTTTCAAATGGATCAATCTTATTTGTTGCTTCAATATAAAGCTCTAATCCATTCTTTTTATCGTATTCACTAATACCAATAAAAGCAGATTCTCCAAAATAAGAAGTATATCCATCTAAATAATATGTATATCCATTTGAATGGAGAAGAACTTGTCCAATTTTAACAGCTTTTTCAAAATCATTAGCTGAAATGAAATTAGCAGGTCTTACTACCTTATTCATAACGTAATTCATCGCAACTTCGCTTGCTAAACCAAGTAAATTACCTTTACTATCTTTTGAAAAATGTCCACCTTCAATAACTGTATCTCCATTAATTCCTGCTTTTTCAATAGTTTTAGAATTCATAAAGATATTGTGACCAGTATTATCAATTAATACTAATGGTTTATCTTTGCAAATCTTATCTAACTCTTCTCTAATATTAATAGTATTTTTAAATTCAGTAAAAGGAACATTATCCCATCCAAAAGTTAAATATAAAACATTATCTGGATATCTAGAAATTGTATCTTTAACAAATTCAAGTAATTCTTCTAAAGTAGGAGTGATTCTTACTAAATCAAGAGCACTTAAAGTAGCACTTAAAATAAAGTGTCCATGACCTTCAGTAGCGCCTGGCATAACAAAAGAATTACTATAATCAATAACTTTAGTAACGCCATCTTTAATATATTTTTTAGAATCTTCTTTTGAGCCTACAAAGATATATTTTCCATCCTTTATAGCGAATGCTTCTACATAATCTTGATTAGAATTAGCAGTATAGATTTTAGAATAAACTACTAAATCTGCATAAATTTTATTTTGTGTTTCCATATTTTCTCCATGAATTGTATTAAGATAATTAATAAATTAAATAT
>CAVGUB010000135.1:0-3497 GCA_963632375.1 Phocaeicola dorei
GATATTTCTGATTATATTCCTACAAATATTATTTCTATTACTGATGGTCAATTATTTTTAAATAGTGAATTATTTAATAGTGGTCAAAGACCTGCAATTGATTCATCTTTATCAGTTAGCCGTGTTGGTAGTGCTGCTCAAACTAAAGTAATGAAGAAAGTTTCTTCAAATTTAAGAATGGCTTTAGCAAGTTATCAAGAAATGCTTGATTTCTCTAGATTTGGAAGTGATTTAGATGCTACTACTAAGCACATTTTAACTCATGGTGCTGTTTTACTTGATGTTTTAAAACAAAAACAATATATGCCTTTATCTTTAGCTCAAGAAGTTATTGATATTTATGTTGCTCAATCAGGACTTTTAGATGATATTAAAATTGAAAATGTTCATGAATGTTTAAAAGTTTTAGACAATGCTATTCAAACTGATTTACCTAACCTTGCTTATGAAATTGAAAAAGAAGGTAATTTTAGTGAGGATGCAAAAGCAAGAATTGCACAAATTTTATCTACTATTAAAGTACATTATCAAAGTGAAGAAAATTAATTATGGCAGAATCTCTTTTAAGTGTTAAAAAAAGAATTCAAAGTGTTGAATCTATTAGAAAGATAACTAAAGTAATGAAGTTAATCTCTTCAAGTCGTTATACTTACTTTAGAAATCTTTATGATGGAAATTTAATTTATCTAGATTCACTTAAAAAATCAATGGATATATGTCTTCATTATGCTGATTATGATAATAATAAGTTACCTACATGTATGGTTAAAAATAGTGGTAATAAAAAATTATATATTTTTGTTACTTGTACATTAGGTTTATGTGGTGCATATGTCTATAATTTAGAAAAAATTGCTAAAAAAGAATTAACTAAAGATAGCGATTGTGTATTTATAGGTGAAAAAGGATATCAACATTTTAAAAATTCAGTTAATAATTCTTATTCTGATTATCTTAATTTATTAGATAATTTAACTTATGAGAATGTTAACTCTTTTAGACATTATCTCGATCATTTATATAGAAAGAATAAATATAGTGAAGTTATTTTAATTTATACAAAATTTGAAAATTCATTTAGTGTTGTTGCTACTAAAGAAAAATTATTTCCTCTTGAATATAAAGAAAATGATAAAGAATATGTAGAACCTAGATTTGGAAGTGAAGCAAGCAATGTTGCAGATTTAATTGTTCCACATTATTTAGATAGCTATATTTATCATAGTTTAATTGAAAGTTGTTTATGTGAACATACTTCTAGAAAGAATTCAATGGAAAATGCTACAAGTAGTGCTGAAAGTTTAATAGAAGATTTAAAGTTAAGATATAACAAGTTAAGACAAAGTAAAATTACTCAAGAAATCACTGAAGTTATTAGTGGTTCTTCAAATCAAGAATAGGAGGAAAAAGTATGATTAAAGAATATGAAGTCAATAAAGAACAAAAAGAATCAGAATTTGGATATATTATTCAAGCAATTGGACCAGTTATTGATGTTAGATTTTTAAATGGAATTATTCCTTCAATTAGAACATGTTTAAAATGTAATGTTACTCATATGGGAAAAGAAAGTGAACTCACTTTAGAAGTTGCTCAAGATATGGGTCATGATGTTGTTAGATGTATCGCAATGGGACCAACAGAAGGTATTAGAAAGAACTTAAAAGTTTATAATACTCATGAAACTATTAAAGTTCCTGTTGGATTCGAAACATTAGGAAGAATGTTTAGTGTTTTAGGAAAACCTATTGATAGACAAGGTGAATTTAAAGGTAAAGAATATAGATCAATTTATCAAGAACCACCTTCATTTGAAGAACAACCAAATAACATTGAAGTTTTTGAAACAGGTATTAAAGTTTTAGATCTTTTATGTCCTTATTTAAAAGGTGGTAAAGTTGGACTTTTTGGTGGTGCAGGTGTTGGTAAAACTACTTTAATTCAAGAATTAATTCATAACATTGCTATTCAAAAACAAGGTACTTCAATTTTTGCTGGTGTTGGTGAAAGAAGTAGAGAAGGTAATGATTTATATAATGAAATGAAAGAAAGTGGTGTTTTAAAAAATACTGCTTTAGTCTTTGGTCAAATGAATGAATCTCCAGGTATTAGAATGCGTGCTCCATTAAGTGCATTATCGATGGCTGAATGGTTTAGAGATTACGCTCATCAAGATGTTTTATTATTTATTGATAATATTTTTAGATTTACTCAAGCTGGAAGTGAAGTTAGTGCGTTACTTGGAAGAATGCCAAGTGCTGTTGGATATCAACCAACTCTTGCTACTGAAATGGGACAACTTCAAGAAAGAATTGCATCAACTCGTGATGGTTCAATTACTTCGATTCAAGCAGTTTATGTTCCTGCTGATGATTTAACTGATCCAGCTCCTGCTACAACATTCGCTCATCTTGATGCAAAAACCGTTCTTGATAGAAAACAAGCTGCATTAGGAATTTATCCAGCGGTTGATCCTTTAGCAAGTTCTTCAAATATTTTGGATGCAAATATTGTAGGTAAAAAACATTATAATGTTGCAAGAAGAACTCAAGAAATCTTACAAAAATATCAAGATTTACAAGATATTATTGCTATTTTAGGTATTGATGAATTAAGTGATGCAGATAAATTAACAGTTGCAAGAGCAAGAAGAGTAAGAAATTTCTTATCTCAACCATTCTTCGTTGGAGAAACTTTTATTGGTATTAAAGGTAAATATGTACCACTTGAAGAAACAATTTCTTCTTTTGAAAGAATTTTAGATGGAGAAGGAGATAATCTTCCTGAAGCTGCATTCTTATATGTTGGTAATTTTGATGATGCAATTGAAAAAGCTAAAGAATTAGAAAAGAAAAATTAATTATGGATAATAAATTTAGATTACAAATAATTGCACCACATGGAATTTATCTTGATAAAGAAATAGATTCTTTAACTTGTGTTACTGAAGAAGGCGAAATTGAAGTTTTACCTCATCATTCTGAATATTTAGCAAACCTAGAAATTTCAATTATTTATATTAAAAATGATAATACTAAAGTTGGTTATGCGATTGGCGGAGGTGCAATTCATTTTGATGGAGCACAAAATCTTTGTAAATTAATTGTAGCAACTATATATAAAGAAGAAGACATTGATTTATCGAAAATTAAAAAACAAAAAGAAACTTTAGAAAAGAAACTTAATTCAAATTTATCAACAGTAGAACACAAAAACGTTGAAAGAGAATTAAGAAAAGCAATAAATAATATTAAATTTAAAGAATCATCTAAGTAAATTTTAACGAATCTCTACTTAAAAATGTGAAATTTTAAAAAAATAGATTTTTACATTTTTAGTAGAGATTTTTACATTTATGTTTGAAAGCGCTTTCATATATAATTTTTTTAACAAAAAAGGAATAAGTATTTCGTAACTATTCCTTTCATAAAATTATTAGGAGGAAATTTATAATTTATGAAAAAAAGATTATTACCAGTAACAACAGTTGCATTAGC
>CAVGUB010000136.1:0-3384 GCA_963632375.1 Phocaeicola dorei
AAGGTACAAGAAACTTATAGTCTAATTTCTCACTATTTTTTAAAAATTTTAACTGCCAATCACCACACAGCATAACTGATGGAATATAACCAGGACATATAGCTAAGACATTCATAAATAGATTCTCCTATTTTTTATTTTTCTCAATAACACAACTAACAATTTTATCTAAATTAGCAGCAAATTTCTCATATGTGAAATATTCATCATATATTTTTCTTCCAAGTTCACCAATTTCTTTAGCTTTATTTTTGTTTTCATAAAGATATAACATTTTTTTAGCTAATTCACTAGGATTATTAATGTTAAATACAAAACCATTGACGTTATCTTTAATAAAACTTGCTATACCAGTATTATTTGATACAATACAAGGTATGGATAGAGACATTGCGTCTGTCGCTGCGATTGACATAGGTTCATCACGAGAAGGTACTAATAAAGCACAACATTGGTCATATTTTTTTAGAACTTCATTATTTGGTAGAAGACCTAGATATTCAATGTTTTTATCTTTACAAGCTTCATGTACACAGTCATTCATTGGTTGTTCTCCTAAAGCACCAATAATTAACAATTTAGAATTATTTTTTACATCTTCTGGTAACATCTTAAAGGCTTCTATTGCAATATCTTGACCTTTTCTTGATTCTATTTTTCCAACGACAAGAAAATTGCAATTATTATTTGAATAATTTGCTGGAATATTCTTATTTTCTGAAAAGCCATAGTATAAAATTCCGTTGCTATTTAGACCATACTTTTTCATTACACTTTGAGTATATTGAGAGACTGCATAAACACTTACATTATCACCGATATTTTGTGGAAGAATATTTTTAAATATTTGGAAAGCTACCTCTCCTTCATGTACCCACCAAATGACTGGTGGTAAAGAGTTAGACAAGGCTTTTATTGCGTTAGACGCGGCAATAGTATTTACTATAATTAAATCAAAATTTCTTGCAAAATGCTCAAATGACCAATGACCATTTATAATTGATTCATCAATAATAACAGGAACACCCATATCTAAAAATTCTTGACGAAGTGGACCATCAACAGGGCTAGTAACAACAGGATAATAACCTCGTTCTATAAAATATTTTACGGCTTGTTTTAAAACAATAGGAGCACCTGAACGTGTTAATTCATGAGTTACTAATAAAACATCTTTTCCATTACTAACAACTTCATTAATTTCATTGTTCTTTTTTGGTATATACATTTGATAATTAAATTCAATATCTCTGTAAAAAACCTTTCTCATTGTTTGAGTAAAATATGGGTCATTAGCTAAATAATTACCCCATCTTTTCAAGCAATAAATTGTTGATTTATCAACATTCTTTTTATTAGCCCAAGAGTGATTTCCAATATGTACTAATTTCACTGAAGGATTATAGACACATCTTAAACCTTTTTCTCTTATTTTAAAACTAAGATCAACATCAGAGTGTCCGGTAGGTGTGTTGATAGAATCAAAACCACCTAGTTCATTATATAGACTTGTTTTCATCATCATACATGCACCGCATAGTACAGAAACATCTCTAAGTAAGAAATGATTCATTGCGCCTGTTTCCACAAAATCCTCAGGCAATCCATTGAATGCAGTACCGATTTGATTTGCTACACCAGTAATCATACCAGCATATTGTATTGTATGATTTTCATAAACTGTCATTGGAGATACTCCACCAACACCAGGGTATTGCATAACTTCTAAAAGCCCTTCAACCCAATTACATGAAGTAGGATATACATCATCATTATAGATAACAACATATTCACCTTTAGCAATTTTTACACCCTCATTACATTTATCAGAAAAGTTATATATCTTATCATATTTACATGTTTTTACACAATCACAATATTCAAAGTATTGTTCTATTTCTAAGCATGTTTTTGAATTTGCAACAATTATAATTTCAAGATTTTGATAACTTGTTTCACTGCCAACTAATTTTGATATACAATTAATTAACATACTTGTAGAATCAGAAGGTATAACAATACTAACTAGAGGATTTTTTTCTAATATAGGATGATATCTATTAGCAAACATATACATTTCTGGTTTTCCATTAATACCTATTTGCTTAAAATAATCGTTTAGAGCTTTTAAATTACTTATTCTTGCAAAATCCTTACCACCAGCAGCTCCAGAGGTAGGGATCATTCTCCAATAATATAATATTCTTTCTACATGAAATATTTTATCAGTTTTAATTGATGCTCTAAGTGCTAAATCATAATCTTGAGAAAAATCATATTCACTTCTAAATCCGCCTAATTTTTCAACTAATTCTTTTTTATAAATAGAAAGATGTCCAGTGTACATATGATTATAAAGCATTTCTAAAGACCAATCAGGCTTGATAATGAAATCACATGGAGTTACGATTTCGTTTGGTTCAATTTTACATTCATCACTATAAAATAAATCACAATCTATATTATTATTAATCGCATCAACCATCCAAAATAAAGCATCTTTTGATATTTCATCATCTTGATCCATTAATGCTATGTATTCTCCGTTTGCATAAGATAAAGCTATATTACTTGCTTTAGAAATACCACCATTTTTTACAGACTTATAACATTTTATTCTTGAATCATTTAAAGCCTCATTTTCTAAAATTGCAACACCTCGTTTATCTTTAGAACCATCATCAACTGCAATCAATTCCCAGTTAGTATAAGTTTGGTTCTTTAAAGATTCAATAGCTAGATTAAGCCATTTAACAGGTGCGTTATATATAGGCATAATAATAGAGATTAAAGGGGTCTTATTAAATAAGGAGATTTTATTATTTTGTTCTTCTTTAGATAATTCGCTCTGTTGTTGTATCCAAACCTTTAATGCATTATCATAAAAAATTGCTCTAATATCGTTTTGAGGTAGAGCATTAAGTCCGTAAAGTAAATTTCTACCATGTAATTTATTATTTATACCTTTAACTAAGCCTTTTTTTCCATATTGAATAACCAAATTTTTAGATGTTTGGCGCATTTTTTTAATTCTTTTAAACATATATAAAATCTCCTAGAATTTTATCTTTTCTTATAATTCTTATCTAACCAACTCATGTATTCTCCACTTTCCACATGGTGAATCCATTCATTGTTTTCTAAGTTCCATTTTATAGTTTCTTTAATACCTGTATCAAAGTTATGTTCAGGCTTCCAACCAAGTTCAGTTTCAATCTTAGTAGGATCCATTGCATAACGTAAATCATGACCTGGTCTATCTTTAACATATGATATTAAAGATTCGGGTTTACCTAAAGATGCAAGTATTGTCTTAACTACTTCTAAATTAGTTCTTTCGTTATGACCACCTATATTATATACTTCACCATCTCTACCATTTCT
>CAVGUB010000137.1:0-3151 GCA_963632375.1 Phocaeicola dorei
TGCCTTACCAAACCAAAGCCCAAACAATTTAGAGAATAACTAGACACGATACTTGTTAGGAACAAATTTTGCCGATATGATAAGGCTTAAAATCTGCAACAGCTATCGTAAGAGCGAAAGGATTTATTTATGGCACTTCTTGTTATTATCATTATTGTTGCTTTATTCTTCATTATATTTGGCTATTTTAAACTTCATGGAAAAAATGAAAAAATCAAGAATGAAACAGTAATTGCTTATATTGGCGGACTTGGTAGTGGTAAGACTTTAAATGGAGCAAATAGAGCGATTAAGCTTTATAAAAAGAACCTTAAAGCCTGGAAACAAGACAAGGACGGAAGCCCAGCTCCTTTATTAGTTTCAAATATACCTTTACAATTTAAGTTTAAAGGAAAGAGATACAACAGCATCAGTTTAAATGAAGAGATTTTAACATTAAAACAAAGATTACCGATAGGATCTATTACCTTTATCGATGAGATAGGAACAATAGCAAGTCAGTTTGATTGGAACAAGAAAGATGTTAAAAATGAATTAACCGAATTCGTGAGATTATATAGACAATATACAAAAGGCGGTTATTTAGTAATAACTGAACAAACATTAGATAGCATTGTTAAGCCCCTTAGAGATAGAATTAACGCGATTATATATTGCTTAAAAACAAATACTTTTAGCAAGTTAGCAAGCACTCAATTTTGCGTTTTAAGATTTACTCAACAAATAGACAGCTATACAGCTGATAGTTTAGATAATTTAAGACAAAGAAATTTATTTGTGATTAAAAAATACTACGACACTTACGCATATTCTACAAGATACATTGAAATCACTAAAAATAAGCCAGTCGAAATAAAACAACAAGATAGTACAAAGGTAAAGGAAATTATAGAGCTTAATTAATATGAATATTGGCGGAACTTATATATATAACAATATCGATAAAATACAACCTTCTATTTATACACTTACGCAAAAAGTTTTAAATGTAGAAACTTGGAACGCAAAAAGTAACATAATTACAGGGCATAATTTTAGCCTGGACTATTATTTTTCCGCAGAGCCTTTAGAACAAATTCACGAACCTAGCGAAAGACTAGTTTTTACTAATAATTCACAAACAGTAGATCAATTAATATTTATAACTTCAACAGGTCAAAGTTATGTTTATTTTACTAACTATTTTACATATAACAATGAAAATTATTTTTTATTAGATATAAATTATATCAATTTTGAAGATGTAGATAGTGGAGATATAGTTGATATTCAATTTTTAAGTTTTCAAGACAATAATATAGTTAGTTATTATAACACTAATAATCCAACTTATACTAATACATATGAAAATTATTATAATATTATAACAACTGATAGTTATACATCAAGTCTCATTGATTGGAATTGGAACGATAATAGCTTTACAGGTAAAATAAATTACTCAGAATTAAGCTATGGCAATGAATCTACCTATTTTACAAATAGATCAGTAAATTTAGGGGCTTATATAAAAGAACTTCCTTTAAGCTCAAAAAATGGATCATATAATAATTTTAGAGTTCAACTTAATAATTATGAGCAAATTACTACATCATACGAAATCACTACAACTGGTAATAATAAAGACTATGCAGTCTATAATAGACAACTTAAATATATTAATACAAATAACAGTCAATATCTCCAAACAGGAAGTTATAGAGATGCAATTACTTTAAATGATACAGTAAATTTTTTAAATTCTGACTATTATAGATTTTTTCCAAAGAATATTAAAACTGAACTAGTTTGTATTAAGACTAATAGCCTATTAAGTGATACATCTTTAATAAATTTTGTTGCATTAGATAACTTAAAAATAGGCTCAACTGCGGTTTTAGGAAGTTTAATTATTCCACCTATTGTAATTTTATTTTTTGCTTTATTGAAAAGGTTAGCATTATGAATTGGCTAAGTGATTTTGTAGAATGGTTTGTAGACTTTTGGAACACTATTACATCAATTAATGTTGCGACTGTTTCCTTATGGTCTTTATTAACCTTAGCATTGACTTTAATTTTAATTAAATTTATATTAGGAAAGGTAAACGGTATATGATAGAAATTTTAAGCGATATATATTCGGCTTTTTATGAGAGCTTTTATCAGATGTTTGATACTAACTTTATTAAAAATAATGCTAGTCAATTATTCACTTTAGCATTAGGTTTAATGTTTGCTACATCAGCTATCTTAGTCCTTAAAAAACTATTTAAGTTTTTAGGCTAATATATAGAGAAAGGAGAATAAAATGGATACATTATTAAGTAGTTTAACCACTGCATTACAAAGTATTGCAACGATGTTTGTAAATATGTTTAAAGCATTAACTGACATATTCGTTGATACATCAGGCACAAATCCAACCTTAACATTTACCGGTGGAATTTTAATTATCGGTTTAGGTGTAATGTTAATCTTTATGGTTCTTCGTTGGATCATTTCCCTTGTAAAAGGAATCTAATTATTAAAGAAAGGAGTAAATAATGAACTTTTATGAACAGCTATTAGAATTTTGGCGAAACTTTATTGGAGATATTCCAAAGGTAAGTTTAGACAGTGCAGAATGGACTAGTAACATAAACTCAGCATTTCAAATATTACCTGAAACTCTTACTATTGCTACTATTCTTTTGGCTGTTATTTTATTTTTTGGAGGTGTAATTTTCTTTTTTAGAATCATATTTTCAATATTAAAAAACTAATCTACAACTAATGCAATAATCGTGACATATTGAGCTACATTTTCCCTTTTTGGTGTAGCTCTTTTTACTTTATTTTAAAAAAAATGAAAGTTTTTCTTGAATTATATAAAAAAATTTAGTATACTAATATTAAAGATAAAGGAGAATTAAAATTATGAGTAGAGAAGTGATTCAAAAAGAAATAGATCTAACATTTGAAGAGTTGGACAAGCTATTAGCTGAACAAAATAGAAATTGGGAGAAGATAAAAACTACATCAGCCTATTTAAGTTATTTATTTGAAATACTTAATAAAAATTAAAGGAGCTTTAAATATGCAAGTAATCAAGTTAGAATACAACGGAAAAATATTATATCAAATTCGTAAAATGGCTTTCAAGATGGAAAATAAAGAAGTAAGCAAAACTT
>CAVGUB010000138.1:0-3087 GCA_963632375.1 Phocaeicola dorei
TTTTGCATATCCCTAACTCCTTTTATATTGTATAACATTTGATATACAATTTCAATTTAAAATTTAAAATTGTTTGCGTTTCATATTTGTAGGTCTCAAAATAATCATATAAATAAAGTTAATTGTTAAAAGAAATGATTTTATAATACGTTTTAAAACCCTATAAAAGTAATTAACTCCATATTTAAGTTAACTACTCTAAATAGTTTTGTAAATATTAAATTACTATTCTATTGTATTTTTTGAGTTGCTTTACCTGTTAAATCAAAATCAACTTTTTCATCTCTAATTAATTATCATCATTAAATTTAAAAATTCTAATGAAACAAGGAATTCACAAGCTTTATTAGAGGTTTTTATTTTTGTGTAATCCAAAAAAATAATTAATATGGTATAATAAAATTTATATATAAGCTATTTATATAAAGGAGAAAAAAATGGCAAATAAAAGAGTATTTCTTAATGGAAAAATTTATACTGTAAATAAAAAACAACCTTGGGCTGAAGCTGTAGCTATTGAAGGTAACAAGATTACATTCGTTGGTAGTAATGAAGATGCTAAAAAATTAGTTACTCCAGATGCTGAAGTTGAAGACTTAAATGGTAAACTTATGACTCCAGGATTAATTGATGGTCACTTACATTGTTTAATGGCAACATTATGTCTTGCTGTTATTCGTCTTGATCCAACAATGGATGTACCAACTATTCAAAAAGCTTGTAAAGAATATATGGCAGCTCATCCAAATTTTGAAGCATATATTGGTATGGGATGGAATGATGGTGCTTTTGGAGAAATTGGTCCTAATAAGAAAGATTTAGATGAAATTTGTTTAGATAAGCCTATTTGTTTATTATCTGCTAGTGGACACTGTGGATGGGTTAACTCAAAATCATTAGAAATTGCAAAAGTTACTAAAGATACAAAAGATCCAAATAGAGAAACTGGTCACTACTATATGAGAGATGAAAAAGGTGTTCCTACTGGATTTGTTAAAGAAACTATTTGTTTAAATCAAATTTTAACTTCTGCTCCTTATGTTCCTGTTGAATTAATTGGTGAAGAAGCTGTTAGACTTGGTAAGATTTGTTCTTCTTTAGGTTTAACATCACTTGTTGATTGTGGTAACTATGATTTCTTTGAATTTGTTATGAATGATGATTTAATGAAAGAAATTGAACATGTTGATTGTCCTGTAAGACTTGATGCATGTGGACTTATTTCAAATAATATTAATATTGAAACATCATTAAAAGAATCAATCAGTTTACATAAGAGATATATGGGAGATATGTTTAGATGTACTTTCTTAAAAATTATTAATGATGGTACATTAGAAAATTTCTCTGCTGCTTTACCAAAAGCATATCCAGGTACTCCAAAAGTTCAACCTACATTCTCAGTTGATGAACTAGTCCATTATGGAGAAAAGTGTGCTGAAGCAGGTCTTGATTTAAATGTTCACGCTATTGGATCAGTTACAGTTCATGAACTTTTAGAAGCAGCAGGTATTTTACGTGCTAAAGGATATAATGATTTAAGAATTGTATGTTCTCACTCAGCATATGTTTTCCCAGAAGATTTAGAATTATTTAGTAAATATAATGTTGTTGCTAATTCAACTGGTTTATGGTTCTCAGCACTCCCTGAAGAAACTGAAGATGAAGTTGCTAATATGACTGAAGCATTATCATATCCAATGGGTTCAATTGCAAAATATGGTGCTAGAATCTCATTAAGTTCAGATTTCCCAACAGATTCAACAGCATTCTTACCACTCCCTGATATGGAAGTTGCAATTACTAGACAAAAAGTAGGTGAAAAAGATAGTTATATCTTTGATAAAGAAGAAAGATTAACTCTTGAACAAGTTATTGAAGCATATACTATTAATAATGCTTACATTATGAGAATGGAAGATAAGATTGGTTCTATTGAAGTTGGAAAATTTGCTGACCTTGTAATCTTCAATGAAAACTTATTTGAAATTGATCCATACAAGATTCATGAAGCTAAAGTCTATGAAACAATCATGAATGGTGTTACAAGATTTAAACTTTAATCAATATTAAATAATAAAAGCCTAAATTAGTGAATTCTAGTTTAGGCTTTTTAAGTACTTCTGCTCTTTAATAAACTTGAGGTCACAAATTGTGACCTCAAGTTACCTATTAATTTCTAATCTTTTAAACATCCAATTGGAATAATATAAACTCCATCTGGTCTTTTATAACCATATTCTGTACCTGTAATAACAATCTTTAAATCAGGCATTCTAATCTTAACTTTCTTTGTTTCGTCATTATGCTTTTTGATTAATTTTTCTACCTTCAAAAGATTTTTAACTCCTTCTTCTATTTGATTTCCACCAAGTTTAAATTCAATTAAGGCATATCTTCCATCTTCTATTTCTAAAATCACATCTACTTCTAATCCTGTTTTATCATGATAATAATGGATATCTCCACCATGTTCTTGAGAATATATTTTTAAATCTCTAATACATAAATTTTCAAATATACTTCTAAACGATAATAAATCAGTTGAATAATATTTTGGTGAAGTGTTTAATGCTGCTACTACAAGAGATGGATCTACAAATTCTCTTTTTCTTCCTGCTCTTATAGCACTTCTATTTCTAATAGCAGGTCTCCATCCTTTTATATCTTCTATTAAATATAATCTTTCTAATACATTAATATAATCATCAAGTGTTGTATCTGATATAGAGTTTGTATTATTAACATCTTTTAGAATATCTCTTGTTTTTGCTAATGTAGAGATGTTTTTAGCGTAACTTTGTAAAACTGTTTTCATTGTATCTTTATTTCTTTTAACATCATCAATTTTAAACATTTCTTTAGAATAAAATTGCTTAAAATAATTTTTAGCAAAAGATAGTTGTTCTTCTTTATTACTACTTAAAAGACTTTCAGGCCAACCTCCTCGACACGCAGCAAATACTAAATCATCAATTGATAAATCTGAATGACATCCCATTTCTAAATTTTCTTTTCCATCAAATAAATCCATTAAAGAAACTGTTCCATTAGATTCTAAAGATTCATATAAACTCATTGGATACA
>CAVGUB010000139.1:0-2818 GCA_963632375.1 Phocaeicola dorei
TAATTAGATTTTATAAGTAAATGTTAATGAATCATCTTCAAAACATGTAAATGTAATAGATTTTTTATTACAATTTGCAACTGTTTGCCAGACTGATAACCATTGTGTACCTTCATCTTTAAGTTGATCTAATGATTTTGCTCTTTCTTTTTTGCCTTCTTCTTCAAGCATTCCCATAATTACATCATGATACTTTTTACTTCTTATCATATCAAGAGTTAAAGCACCACCAAGAGATTCATATCCTTCACCAAATCCACAAGATTCACTACATGGATCAAATAAACAATTTGTTGGATCCATTAATTGAGAATATCTAACTTCTTTCATTAAGTTAGCCATATCTTTTTCACTCTTAACTGAATCAATTTTAGACATTAATAAATCATATCTTCCAAGTCCACTACCCATTGTAGCTTTGTCTTTATATTCATCATTAAGATAGAAATTAGTTTGGCAAGGTGCACCTTCATTCCAAATAAATTTATTATCAACAAGTTCTAAAACTCCACGATGTCCTGATTCATCAGCCATATATAAAGCACCACCCCATGCTAATGGACCATGGAATAATCCAAAAACATTTAATGTTTTAACTAATTCTAAAGCTTCATTGATATTTGAACATCTTTCACCTAAGTATCTAACTAATGCTGGAATTGCTAAACTAATTTTAGCATCAGGATTTGTACCAGTTGATCTTTTAATACCAGTAGATTCAGGTTGATCAGCACGCATATTACCTTCGATATATAATCCTTTTTCATTCATAATATCGACAGTAAAGAATAAAAGACTTAATAATTCATCTGGAGTAACTCCATTTTCTTTAATTTCTTTAAAAGATTTACCATCAAAAACGTTATATGCTAAACCAACAGTTTTTAAAAATCCTGGAACTTCACTTCTAATAACATAAACTGGATTATGACTATAGAATAAATCTAATGATCTTCCTACAATTATATCTCCATTATCTAATTTTTTACTAATTGCAGAACATCCAAAATGACCGAATAAATCTCTACTTTTCTTTAATCCTGCTTCATAATCAATACTTGTAATTGTTGGAAGTTCAATAACACTTTCTCCAATAACTTTTCCATGAATATTTTCCATCTATATTTCCTCCATTCACTTGTGTTAATTTTAATTTATAAATAAATTTCTTTCAAGAATATTGATAATTAAACTTTGTAATCAAAAGTTAATGCATCATCTTCAAAGAATGTAAATGATAAAGTCTTTTTATTACAATTTGCAACAGTTTGCCAGACTGATAACCATTCTTTAGCTTCATTTTTAAGTTGTTCTAATGGTTTTGCTCTTTCAACAGATTCAATTTCTTCTAACATTTTTAGAATTACTTCATCATATTTATGGCTTCTACACATATCTAGAGTGAGTCTTCCACCGATTTCTTTATAATGTTCTCCTTCTCCACATAATTCACTAACACAATTAAATTTAGATTCATATGGTCTTGCTAATTGAGTGTATCTAACTTCTTTCATTAATTCTCTCATTTCTTCTTCATTTTTAACTCCATCAATTTTTGAAGTTAATAATTCATATCTTCCAAGTCCATTACCATTACTTGCTCTATCTTTATATTCTTTATTAATATAGAAATTAGTTTGGCAATTTGCGTAATCACTCCAAATAAGTTTATTATCAACAAGTTCTAAAACTCCATAATGACCAGTTGAATCTGCTAAAAAGTATCCTCCTCCCCAAGAGAATTTACCATTATTCATGCCATATACATTTAATGTATTAGCCATTTCGACAGCTTCAGTAACTGTAGCACATCTTTCACCTAAGTATCTAACAAGTGCTGGGAAAGATAAACTTACTTTAGCATTTGGATTAGTACCAGTATTTTCTTTAATACCACTATCACTAAATTGTTCAGGTCTCATATCTGCTTCAATATATAATCCCTTTTCGTTCATAATATCTTCTGTAAAGAATAAAAGAGTTAATAACTCATCTTGAGTTACTCCATTTTCTTTAATTGTTTTAAAAGACTCACCATCAAAAGTATTATAAGCAAGACCAACAGTTTTATAATATCCTTCAACATTAGTTCTTATTACATAAGCTGGATTATTACTATAATAAAGATCAAATGATCTTCCAACAAGCATATCTCCATTATCTAATACTTTACCTACTGCAGAACATCCAAACTTACCAAACATATCTTTATTCTTCTTTAATCCTGCTTCATAATCAATACTTGTAATTGTTGGAAGTTCTACTACATAATCACCAATTACTTTTACATTTATATTTTGTTTTTCCATTTTATTTCTCCATTCATCTAATTAAAATTTTAAATTATAAATAATTTTCTTTCAATTAATATATTTTAAGTACGATTAATTCAAAAATTAATCAATTTATATCACCGCGAATATATAAATCTATCATTTTTTAGTAAGGTTCCTTTTAATTGCAAATACTGCTGTTTCATAATCTATTTGATTAGTTGCGTATAAATGAATGATATTTTTATTATTCTCATTCTCTTTTCCATTCTTATCTATTGATTCAATAACTTTAGAAAGTTTTTCAACTTCTTCTTGATTAAAATGGGGCAATTCCACATCAAAAGGAAATCCATTATTTAAAATAACTTGATTTAAAAATAAGGATATAGCATATGACATATTTATTCCTAATTTTTTAAATATTTCTTCTGATTTTTCTTTAACAGTTGGTTCAATTCTAATATGAATTAACTCATTCTTATTTTCTTTTTGCATATCCCTAACTCCTTTTATATTGTATAACATTTGATATACAATTTCAA
>CAVGUB010000140.1:0-2561 GCA_963632375.1 Phocaeicola dorei
AAAGAAACATGAAATATCATATTGAGAAAAATACAGTTCAAGAGACATTAGTTATTCCACTTTATGCAAGAAAAGAGTGCAATAAACTATATTCACATATTTATAAAGATGAAATTGCAGAGAAAATTATTGATAAATTAGATTATGATTTTTCTTTATTAGAGAAACAAAGTGAAAAACTTATGTATAAATTTGGCAATTTAGAAGTAGCGTGTAGACAAAATGATTTATATATTGAAATTTTAGATTATTTAAAAGAACATCCAAATGCAGCAATAGTAAATTTAGGTTGTGGATTAGATTGTTTAGGGGAAAAATGTGATAATGGTACCTGTAAAATCTATAATTTAGATTTTGAAGATGTTATTAAAGTAAGAAATGAATTAATACCTCCTAAAGAAAGAGAAAAGAATATTTCTTGTAATTTAAATAATTACAAGTGGTTTAAAGAAATTGACTCTAAAGATGGAGTAGTATTTTTTGCATCTGGAGTATTTTATTATTTCTTAAAAGAAGAGGTAAAAGAATTACTTATTAATATGTCAAAAGCTTTTCCAGGAGGGAAAATTGTATTTGACTCTGCAAATAAAAAAGCAACTAAGTTAATTCGCAAAACTTGGCTTAAAGTATCAAAAATTAAAGATGTAAATGCTTATTTTTATGTTAATAATCCTAAAAAAGATCCTTGTTTTCAAGATGATAATTTAATAGTATCAAGCAAAGACTATATGCTTGGTTATAACGATTTAAAAGATAAATCAATTAGTAAATTATATAGATTTATGGCAAGAATGGGTGATAAATATATGGGAATGAAAATTATAAGAATTGATTTCAAAAAATAATAGAAATTAAAAAAATGTTGAAATATTTCTAATTTCAACACTTTTAACAAGCTTAATAACTTAATTTAAATAATCTAATTCTTTAAATAATTGATCAAAAGTATATTTCATTGCGCTCTTTAACCAATCTCCATAGACAGCATTAGGGAATACAATCCATTCTTTACCCCATTTAGAAGAATATTCACTTACTAATTCACTTCTTTTAATTGAATTTTCTGCATTAGCGAATACATCACTAAAATCTCCTAAGTTGTCACCTAAATACATAACAACATCATGAGCAGAAACATTTACAGTAGTAGGAGCATCAGTGATAGAACATCCATCACTTCTTTGACCATTATATAAAGAAGTATTACCTTCTCTAATTGATTTTCTCATATATTCTTTACTGGATCCATTAATTACTAAATCATTCATAAAGAAATGATCATAATCAATTGGGAATCCAAGTTTACTCATTGATTCATAAGAAATATCGTACATACTCTTACCATATAATTGATAACAAGTACTACCAATTAAATTTCCATTTTTATCAACGTATTTACCTTCTCCATCTTTTTTAATAGATTCTTCATAACTTGAATAACTATCTTTTTGACCTACTTTATATGCTTGATCGTATCTATTAGTAACGTAAAATACTTCAACACCATTATTTGCACAATAATTAGTAAATTCAACTGCGCCATCTAATGCTAAACAATTTTCACTTTGTAAGAATCTAGCAAAAGCAGCATTATTAGAATCTCCATCATTTCCTAAAATATTACATGAATATCTAGCACCATCTACTAAAGTATCATCAATATCAGAAATAATAGAAACTGGTAATCCATTATGCATTAATTTATTTTTACCATTAGCATTAACGTAATAATATTCAGTATTTGTTTCATCATTAGCTTTTTCAATTAATTGAGAAATATTATAAGTTGCAACAGCATATGATTGTTTAATCATACCTTTAGTTTCTCCAGATAATTGATATGCTAAAGCAGCAGATAAATAATCATAAGCAGTATTTTTTAAATAACCTTTATATTGTTCTACTTTTTTATCATATTGATTTTTAGCAACAAAATATCCAGTAGTAGTTCCTGCTCCACAAAGTACTAAAGCACCAACTACTGATAATGTAATAATTCCTTTTTTATTCATTTTTCCCATAGTAAATTCCTTTTAATAAATATTTTAATTAGTGAAATAATCATAAAGTAATATTGATTAAAAATCACTTGAATAATGCTACCATTATTTAATTAGTTTGACAAATCTAGAATTATTTTTTTATCTAAATAATTTAAAAACTTACCTAAAATTAATAAGAATATTATAATTTTTATATGTTAGGTAAAATTAATGGCAACTATAGAAGAAACATTTATTCGATTAAATAAATCTACATTTAGATCTAAATTTCATTTAAGTGATAAAGATAAAAAATATATTGAAGAAAAAGGAATAGAGACAATTGAAAAACACGCAATCGATTTTGTAAAAACAAGACTTGCTCCTTCAAATATTCCAAATGATGGAAAGCAAACTCCAATGCGTGGGCACCCTGTTTTTATAGCACAACATGCATGTGCTTGTTGTTGTAGAGGATGTTTAAATAAATGGTATCATATTCCTAAAAATCGTGAATTAACTGAAGATGAACAAAAAAGAATTGTAAAATTATTAATTGCGTGGATTAAAAAAGAACTT
>CAVGUB010000141.1:0-2460 GCA_963632375.1 Phocaeicola dorei
AATCACTTCCTTAAAAACTTATTTCTTAAATAATCTGCTTGTTCTTTTGATATTAAATTTTCAACTTCACATACATTAATAGAACTATTCGTTTCATCTAAATAACAATCATATAAAGGATTGGATTTATTTCGTTTATCTTTTAAAAACTCAATATCTTCTTCTAAAAAAGAAGGTAAATTTTCTTCAAATGCAGGATTATTTAGTATTGGATCTAGTTTAACAAGTTCATCAACTGATATTTTTAATGTATCACATATTTTTAAAATTATTCTTAATCTACAATCAAGAATATTGCTTTTACCTGAAAAAATATCAAATAATGTTGATTTTGCAATTCCAGTTTCTTTACTTAGTTTATAAACCGTATATCCTTTTTCATCTAATAAATCATTTAAATTCATATTACAATAATTATATCGGTTATCCGTTATAATATCAACTTTTTTAGAATAAAAAAGTCCGACATTACTACATCGGACATAATTTTTTAATGGTAGTCTGTACGGGATTCGAACCCGTGAATGTTGCCTTGAGAGGGCAATGAGTTAAGCCACTTCTCCAACAGACCATAATAAGCGTTTATTTAAAACGCTTAATTATTTTATAAAATATTTAAAATATAATCAATTCTATTTATAACTTCTTCTTTAGTTAAAATCTTCATGATTGCAAATAAGTTTGGAGTAACTTTTCTAGAAGATACAACAATTCTTAAAATTTCACAACAATCATTCATATTTCCTCTAAAAGCACTTGGATTTTCTTTAAATGCTTTTGAATCAGTTGCAAAGTTAAATTTACTTCCTGCTTCTTTGACGCCATTATACCAAGTATTTTCATCACTTTCTAAATAGATATGATTTTTATATTCAACTAAGAATTCTTTAATGATTTCTTTTTCAATATTTGGATTAAATTCTAAGGAAGATGAATTAATTAATGCTTTATATTCATCATTATCAAAGAATTTAATAACTTCATAGATATCACTATATTTAGCGTAATCTTTTCTAGGATTCTTCTTTTCTCTTTCAATATTTAAAATATCAATATATTTATCATTATTCTTATTAATGAAATTTAATAATTTTTCATCATATTTTTTAGCGTATTCTAATGATTTTTCATATATTTCTTCTTTTGTCATCTTAGAAAGAATTTCTTTACCATAGAAATTTAATTTTTCAATATCAAATAATGCACCATCTAAAGACATCTTCTTTAAATTAAATTTAAAGTGGTCTAAATCATAATCTTTTGATTGAACGATGAAATCTTCATAATTACTATTTGCAATAGTCATTAAATATACAAGTAATGATTTAGGTTCATAACCTTTTTCTAAGAAGTAATCAACACTAGCTTCTGGATCTTTTCTTTTTGATAACTTTCTTCTTTTACCTTCATCCATTTTCATGATAACTGGTAAATGAGCGTATTTTGGAGTTTTAAAATGAAGTGCACTAAAAAGTTCAATATGTAATGGAAGAGATGGTAACCATTCTTCTCCACGTGTAACTAAATTAGTATGCATAAAATGATCATCACAAGCATGTGCAAAATGGTAAGTTGGTAATCCATCACTTTTTAAAATAACAATATCTTGATCATTTTGAGTTAATTCTAAATCTCCTCTAATTTCATCATGAACTTTAATTTTATTTAAATGATTTCCTCTACTTTTAAATCTAATAACGTATGGATCACCATTTTTAATACGGTTATATGCTTCATCAATACTTAAATTTCTATAAATTGCGTATTCTCCATAGTATCCAGTAATTTCTTTATTAGCAGTTTGTTTTTCTCTTAATGCATTGAGTTCTTCTTCACTTGCAAAACATGGATATGCTAAATCCTTAATAATCATATCTTTAATGACTGTTCTATAAATCATCTTTCTTTCTGATTGTTTATATGGAGCGTAGATTCCATTTTCATCTTTACCATTATATCCTTCATTTGCAATGATATTAAATTTTGAAAGTTGGTCAACGAGTTTTTCACCACTTCCTTCAATTTCTCTTTTAGTATCAGTATCTTCAAGTCTTAAATAGAAAATACCATCAGTATCTTTTGCAATCTTAGATGCTACTAAAGCAGTAAATAAACTACCTGTATGTAAGAATCCAGTTGGAGATGGAGCAAAACGAGTAACTTTTGCACCTTCTTTTAAATTTCTTTCTGGATATCTTTTTTCTAAATCTTCAAGTGTTTCAGTGACATCACTGAAAATTAAATTTGCTAAATCTTCTCTTGTTAACATTTTTCAATTCCCTTTAAAAATAATACTTGATATTTATACAACTTTTTTATATAATATTCAAGCATTAAGGAAATGCAGGTGTAGTTCAATGGTAGAACGTAACCTTGCCAAGGTTAATACGCGGGTTCGATTCCCGTCACTTGCTCCATTTAGAAGCATTAACACATACTAGTTATGTGTTTTTTTATTAC
>CAVGUB010000142.1:0-2440 GCA_963632375.1 Phocaeicola dorei
ATATAAATTAATTAATTCTAAATATAATACCTTCTCTTCTATTGTAAATCATTTAATTAAAAATTTTAATAAAAAAGAAGAATTAAATTATATTTATAAAGAAGCATGTTCGATTGGACATTCATGTGGATTAATGCAGAATCATGAATTTAATTATAAAAAAACATTTAATATGCTTCTTGATGTTATTGAAAACTATTTAAGATACTATTCAATTATTGTTGTGTCTAGAAATTTTAATGATATTACTCAAAAGAAAAATAAAGAATCATTCAATGAATCAATTGAAAATATTAATAATGTATTTAAAGATATCTTTAAATTAATTAAAGATACATTTAATTTGGAGAATTAAAATGAGAAAAGTAGAACTTGTAAAAATGAGTGAATTAAATGACGTTAATGAAATATATAAAAACGCTAGAAAATTAATGAAAAATACTAGTAATCCTTTACAATGGGGAGATTTTCATCCTCCAGTTTCTTTAATTAAAAAATTCATTAAAAATAATGAATTATATAAATTAGTTAATGAAAATAATGAAATTTTAGGTGTTTTTGCATTTATTATTGGAGAAGATGAAACTTATAAAGTAATTGAAGGTAGTTGGAAAGATGATTCTATGTATGGAACTTTACACTCAGTAGCATCTTCTTTAAAAGAAAAAGATGTATTTAAAGACATATGTGATTTTGCAAAATCAAAAATTAATCATCTTCGAATTGATACTCATGAAGATAATAAGATTATGCAAAAACAAATCTTGAATAATGGATACACTTATCAAGGAATTATTTATATTGCAAGTGGTGATTCAAGACTTGCGTATGAATGGGTTAAAGAAGATTGTTAGTTATTTCTAACATTAAGAGTATTTTACTTGTAAATAAATTAATTAAGAATAAAATTATTAATTGTTGAGGTACTATATGTATAAAAATGAAAATGTTATAAAATTACAAAATAAGTTAAAAGAAGAAGGAATTGAAGCATATTTAATTTATACTTCTGATCCACATTTTAGTGAATACGCTGCTAAACACTTTTTAGATGTTAGAAAATATTTTTGTCCATTTACAGGAAGTGCAGGTGAAGTTTTAATTACTCAAAATGATGCTTTTTTATTTGCAGATGGAAGATATTGGATTCAAGCTGCTAATGAATTAAATGGAAGTTTAGTCAAAGTAGTCCGTAAAGGTGATAAAGGAGTTTTACCTTTAGAAAAGTTTATTAAAAATTTAAAAATTAATGAAATTGCAGTAGATTTTACATATCTTTCAAGTAAAGATAAAGCAAGATTTGATCAAAATAACATTAAATTAATTGATAAAGATTATACTTCATTAATTGAAGATTTAGTTTCTTTGCCATTAGACAAAGTATTTAAATTAGATGATAAATTAAATACATTAACTAAAGAAGAAAAAATCAAAAATATTTTAGATTCTATTGAAGAAGATGGAATTGTTATTTCTACTCTTGATGATATCGCATGGATTTTAAATATGCGTGGTAATGATGTCCCATGTAATCCAGTTTTCTATTCTTATTTATATTTATCTAAAAAGAACGGAAATCATTTATTTATTAATAAAAAGAAGATTGATTTTGAATTAAGTAATATTGAAATTCATGAATATGAAGATGTTTTTGAATTTTTAAGTAAAATTAATGATTCAATTTTACTTGATTCTTTTAAAACTAATTTAAAGATTATTACATCTTGTAAAAATTATAAATTAGGTAAAAATCCATCTACTTTAATGAAAGCAATTAAAGGTGAAAAAGAAATTGAAAATACTAAAAAGATTCAAGCACTTGATGGATTAGCACTTTTAAAATTCCAAAAATATTTAGAAGAAAACTTAGGTAAAGAGTTAAGTGAATATGATTATAGTGAAAAATTAAAAGAATATAGATTATCTAATCCTTTATGTTTTGAACTTTCATTTGATACTATTGCAGCAGTTGGTGCTAATGCTGCTCAAATGCATTATGAACCAACTAAAGAAGTTAATTCTAAAGTAACTAGTAAAGAAATTGAATTATTAGTAGATTCTGGTGGCCAATATTATGGAGGCACAACTGACACTACAAGAACTTTCTTAGTAGGAACTCCTACTAAAGAATATATCCATGACTATACATTAACTTTAAAAGCAGTTATTAATTTATCTAGAACTATCTTTATTAAAGGAAGTGATGGACACACTATTGATATTCGTGCTAGAAGTTATATGTGGAATGAAGGAATGGATTATAAATGTGGAACAGGACATGGAGTTGGATATATTTTAAATGTTCATGAAGGTCCAAATGGTTTTAGATATAGAGCAGTTCCTGAGCGTGATGATCAAGGTGAAATTGTTCCAGGCATGATTACTACAATTGAACCTGGTGTTTATAAAGAAAATAAATATGGTATTAGAATTGAAAACA
>CAVGUB010000143.1:0-2412 GCA_963632375.1 Phocaeicola dorei
GAAGTTCCAAAAGAAACTCCAATTTTAATGGCTGAATGTTCAAAAGTTGGATTTGATGAACCTTTAACAAGAGAAAAATTATCACCAGTTTTAGCTGTTTTAAAATCAAAAGATTCAAAAGAAGGCTTAGATTTAGCTGAAAAAATGGTTGAATTAAATGGTTTAGGACATAGTGCATGTATTCATACAGCTAATAAAGAATTAGCAGATGAATTTGGTACAAGACTTAAAGCATGTAGAATTATTTGGAATTCACCTACAACATTTGGTGGTATTGGTAATATTTATAATTCATTCTTACCATCTATGACATTAGGATGTGGATCTTATGGTCATAACTCAGTTAGTGGTAACGTTAGTGCTATTAACTTAATTAATATTAAAAGAATTGGTAAGAGGAGAAATAATATGCAATGGTTTAAAGTTCCAAGCAAAATCTATTTTGAAAGAAATAGTATTCAATATTTAAAAGATGCTAAAAATTTAAACAAAGCATTCATTGTTTGTGATGAAACTATGGTTAGATTTGGCTTCTTACAAAAAGTTTTAGATCAATTACAATCTAGAAGAAATGAAGTTCAAGTTCAATTATTTACAAATGTTGAACCTGATCCAGATATTACTACTGTTAAAAAAGGTGCAGAAATGATGGCTGCATTTAATCCTGATACAATTATTGCTTTAGGTGGTGGTTCTTCAATGGATGCTGCTAAAGGTATGTGGTTATTCTATGAAAATCCAGATGTTAATTTCGATGACTTAAAACAAAAATTTATGGATATTAGAAAGAGAGCTTTCCGTTATCCTGAACTTGGAAAGAAATCAAAATTAATTTGTATTCCAACAACTAGTGGTACTGGTAGTGAAGTTACTCCATTTGCAGTTATTTCAAATAGAGCTGAACATAAGAAATATCCTTTAACAGATTATTCTTTAACTCCAACTATTGCAATTATTGATCCTGAATTTACTACAAATCTTCCTCCAAGAGTTACTGCAGATACAGGTTTAGATGTTTTAACTCACGCTTTAGAAGCTTATGTTTCTATTCTTGCAAGTGATTATACAGACGCTTTAGCTTTACAAGCTATTCAAATTGTATTTGAATATTTACCAAGAGCAGTTAAAAATGGTAAAAACGATTTAGAAGCTAGAGAAAAAATGCATAATGCTTCAACAATGGCAGGTATGGCATTTGCTAATGCATTCTTAGGTATGTGTCACTCAATGGCTCATAAGATTGGTGGTATGTATCATGTTGTTCATGGTAGAGCTAATGCAATTTTATTACCATTTGTTGTTAGATATAATGGTGAAGTACCACAAAAACTTTCAACATGGCCAAAATACAATGTCTATGATGCTGATAAACGTTATGCAAAAGTTGCTCGTTTATTAGGCTTAAAAGCAAGAACTGATGCTGAAGGTGTTAAATCTTTAGCAGATGCAATCTATGATTTAGGTATTGAATGTGGTGAAGAAATGAACTTCAAGAGTGAAAATATTTCTAAAGAAGATTGGTTTAAAAATGCTGAAGAATTAGCATATCTTGCATATGAAGATCAATGTACACCATGTAATCCTAGAATTCCTATGATTAAAGATATGGTTAAGATCTTAGAAGATGCTTACGAAGGATATAAAAAATAATAAATTTCTTTGATACAAAAAGGCTTGGTTATTCCAAGCCTTTTTAACAATTAATGATCTTAATTTCATCAATTATATCTTTTTCTTCAATTCCTGTATTTTTTAAAAATAATTCTAATCCTTCATAAGGTATTTTTTCATATCTATCTGGAGAATGTGCATCTATTCCAAATATGAATGTATTTCCTGTTTCTTTAGCAATTTTAAAAAATTCAACAGAAGGATATTCTCTTTCTTCATAGAATCCATTAATGTTAATTTCTAAAGGAATGTTTAATTCTTTTGCAGCTTTACAAATTTCTAAAGATATCTTTTTTGTAAAATCATTAAAGAAAGTGCAATTAATTAAAAATAAATCTGGATGACAAACGTATGAAAAATAACCAGTTTTCATTCCTTCAATTAAATCATCTTTGTATCTAGTGATTTGAACCTCATTATTTTTAGGACCTCTAAAATAAAATTCTGGATTACCATTTGAATCATATGTTAAATGTTGTCCAAGTATTAAATAATTTAGTTTATATTCATTTAGTAATTCTTTGTAATAATTATCGTATTCTTTTAAATATTCTATTTCTAATCCTTTATAAATTATAATTTTATCTTTATATTTTTCTTTTAATATATTAATAGAATTCAAGTAATCATCAAATTCATTAAAATCCATTCTCATGTGATGGTGAGTAATATTAGGAAAAGGGGCGTGATCTGAAAATCCCATAATTTTAAAATTATTTTTAATAGCTTCTTCAACGTATT
>CAVGUB010000144.1:0-2412 GCA_963632375.1 Phocaeicola dorei
TATATAATCAACATTGAAGTTTTCTAATACTATTTTTAATAATTTTATATTAAATTATTTTATATTGATTACATCACAATATTTACTTGAATCATAAAAAGCGTATTCATTATTATTAACTATATTAACTCTTCTACAGAATTTTATATCATTCAATTTAACATGATTAGATATACCAAGTTCATAAGTTAAATCCTTTAAATCATTAAAGTTGATATTTGTATTCACCTTTAAGCCATTTTGATCCATATAGGATCTCTTCACAATTTTAGCAATTGTACTATCTGTAAAATTTGTATTAATTATTGTTCCATTAGAATAATAAATATTTGCCCTTTTTATTAGTACTGAAACATATAAGCCATTATCACCTAAGCAAATATCCATTCTGTCTGATTTAATTTCATTAGGTGGGCAGTTATTTTGAAATCTTTCATTAAAATACAATCTATTATTATATTTCTTATTTTCATGTATATCACAAATAGGTTTTCCTTTGTTTCTACCCTTACTTTTTAACCCACAATTAATTTTGTCATCTTTATAATAATATAATTCAATCCAATATGGTTTAATAGTTAGTAAGTGATTACCATTAACCAAAATTTTAATATCACAATTCAATATTTCTTTTAAAATATTTTGTAGATTGCCTAAATTATTAGGTGTAGTATTAAGCCTATCAATTGCATCAATTAAGTCCTTTGATATTCGTAGATTTTCTGGCATATTAAAAACCTCTTTTAAAATAATTGTAAACTTCAAAGATTTACCACTTTGAAATTACTAATCAAGTTTACCACTTAATGGCACAAATATCAAACTCACGTCAAATGCAATTAAAAATTCCACCACTAAGTCAAAATAACCGACTGATTTTCCGATTGTTATTTTTCAATCTTTAATTTTTTTGGTAAGTTTAAAGATCAATAATATTTTTTGAATTAATATTATCAATAACATATTTTAAATATTGTTCAACTCTAAGGCCATTTGTTATTGCTTTTTCTCGGATCCATAACACAAGTCTTAATCACACCATTAAGGGTTTATCCTTTAATATATGACATACCCGTAACACTTTCAAAAAGGCACTCCCCACAGGAATGCCTTATATTTTATTTATCCATCTCTTTGTCTTTATTTAAGAAATTAGATAAAGATGCTACAGTCTTTTTATGCTTAGTATCATCAAAGTGAGCGTATATGCCTTCAGTTGTAGTAATAGTTGAGTGACCCAAATATTTTTGAATATCTTCCATAGGTACTCCTGTATGTCTTAACATAGTTGCGCATGTATGTCTTAAATCATGGAATCTAATTTTCCTAAAATTATTAGTTTCTAAGAATTTAGGAAATGATTGAGTTACAAAGTCCGCTTTGTATCTCACACCATCAGGTCTTACATATACATAACCTTCATAATCATAATTATATGAGTCACCATATAACTTCTTCCATTCTTCTTGCTTTTGTTTCATTGCTAGTAATAAGTTTTCAATAATACCATTATTATCAAATGGTAATGTTCTACATGATTTCTTTGTTTTAGTAGTATCCGCAGCTACTTCTACTCTTCTACCATTAACACTTGTAGATGTTACAGTATGCTTAATAGTAAATTGTTTATATTGAAAATCTATTGCATCCCACTTAAGACCTACTATTTCTTCTCTTCTAAGTCCATAATAAGCCGCCATAGTGACTGGGAATTCTAAAGGTGTACCATTTACCTTATTAAGTAGTTCTTCAACTTCTTCTCTATTATAGTAACTTTGATTATATGTTGATTTCTTAGGCCTATTATAAATGATAAAATAATTATGCACGAAAAAGCAAATTTTAACCCTCGTTGTCAACCCAAAAAAGCATTTTTAATATCTTTATTAGTCAACAATAAAATAAACGATTGTTACCTTTTTTTAATAGTATTATAAAACCTTTTAGCTACGATTCATTTCAATGCAAAATACGTAAAGTGATATATGAATAACATTATACATCTTATGTCATACAATAGAGACATCTTGTCTCATTCTTATATCATCTTATCTCATCTTATATCATATTTATTTTTTTCACAAAATTTATTACTATATTTTCTAGAAGTGAAAAATTAAAACCTATTATATTTTTTTCACATCTTACCAATCAAATTCAAATGTCTATATTTTAACTGGTGTTAGAGGTTCAGGTAAAACAGTTTAATTATCAGTAAAAATAGGCTAATTTTGTTTCTCTAGTGTTGCTACAAAGCAAGATTCATCATAATCCCACACAACGGATATGACTCTCCATCCATTTCTTCCTAACATATTGAACTGAGGTTCTAGGTTTCTAATCTCATTTTCTCTAATGTCCAAATACCAGATATCATTTACTGCAATAGCAACAACTAAATATACTGGTGCT
>CAVGUB010000145.1:0-2350 GCA_963632375.1 Phocaeicola dorei
TAATAAACCTACTTCATTTAATGAAGCGTATTCTTTTTTAAAAGAATTTAGTAATTCCACTCATGAAGTAATTACAGGATTTGCAATCTATTACAAAAATAAAATAATAATTGATAAAGATATAACTTATGTTTATTTTAATGATTTAAGTGATGAATTAATCAGAAATTACATTAACGATAAAGAAATAAATGTATATGATAAAGCAGGGAGTTACGCTATTCAATTCGATTACAAATATCATTTAATAAATAAAATAAAAGGAAGTCTTGATAACGTTATAGGCTTCCCTAGTGAAAAATTAGTTAGTATATTAAAAGAACTTAATTATGAATAATTATTTAGTAAATAATTTAGATGTCTTTTCAATATAATTTTTATATGGATTCTTTAAAATTTTAATCTTTTTAGATGATAATTTAATGTCTAAAGATACTTTAATATTATCACAATCTAAAAAAGACGAATCATAGAAAATATGGAATGGATAATTAAAATTCTTTAAAGTAATATGCTTATCTTTGCTTAAAACAAAAGAAGAATGCAAAGATCCATACTTACAATTTAATATTGGACCTTCTTCTACTACTTGAATCATTTCAATTTCGTTATCAACAAGTGCGCCTCCTTGAGATCTTGCAATACCACTACTTCCAATTGATGAAGAAATAATAATTCCATCTCCTCTTAAACTTTCTAAAAATGTATCATTAATATAAACATTAAATGCTAAAGTTTTTCCATGTCTAGAATGGATTCTAAATTCATTTACAGCATATAAAGTTTCATCAACCATAAAATTTGGATCAATATCAGCTTCATGTGAATCATTTTTTAAATTTAATTCTAATAATGAAATTTCTTTATGAGGAAATTTATCTATATTTTTAACAAGTAATGGAATTTCTTCTACATCAAATTCACATAAGTATCCAAAACTACCAGTGTTAATATTTATAAAAGTAACATCCTTATCTAAAAACTTATTTACTACTTTTAAAAATGTACCATCTCCTCCAATTGAAAAGACAACTTCAGGATTAATTTCATCTAAAATATGTCCTTCATCTTCCATTTTTTTAATTAAATCTTTTTCTACTTTTTGAGAATTCTCATCAGTTCTATTAATACATACAAATTTCATATCAAAACTCTATATTTTTATCTAAAAATATTGTATCATATTTAGGTATATTGAGGTGTAAAAAATTATGGCAACAAATATTGAAATTGAAGCAAAAGTTTTAATTAGTTCTGAAGAATACGAAAACGTTATTAATACTTATGCTGGAAAAGTAATCGCAGAATACGATCAAGTTAACTACTATATTGATAGTGATGATTTTGACTTAAAGAATATCGGAGTTGGTTTAAGAGTCCGTTTAAAAGATGGAATCTATACTTTAACATTAAAAGCTCCAATGTCAGAAGGATTACTCGAAAAAAACAATTCTTTAACAGAAGTTCAATTTAACGCTCTTTTCAAAAAAGGTGTTTTACCAGAATGTGATATTAAAGAATTCGTTAAAATGTTAGGTAAAGATCCTAATACTTTAAAAGTTCAAACAGTCTTAATCACACATCGTAAAGAAATTATGGTTGAAGATGAAAACATTAACTTCTCAATCGATAAGAACAAATACAACGATTTAGTAGATTTCGAACTTGAATGTTCAGGTAACTCATTAAGTAGAGCTAAAGATTACTTAAAGAGATTATGCTCAGTTAGCAATATCTTATATAAAGATAACCAAAAGAGCAAAGAAACTAGAGCACTCGATACAATTAAAAAGTAATATTAAAAAATACGCTATAAATGCGTATTTTTTTATGATTTAAAGTTAAAATAAAAACTAGTTTTTTAATAACTAGTTAATCCTTACAATTACATTTTCCACATTCTAAATGACATGGACAAGAACATTCTGCGTATCTTCTTGCACGTGGTAAGAATGTTTCAATTTCTTCTTTATTATATCCAACTTGTAAGTTATCATCACTTACAATAATAGGTCTTTTTAAAATGGAAGGATTTTCTTTAATAAATTGAATAAGTTCATTAATACTCATATCATCAATATTAACATTGCCTTCTTTAATAATTTTACTTCTTGTAGATATAATATCTTCAGTACCATTTTCAGTTTTACTTAAAATATCTTTTAATTCACTTTCTTTTAAAACACTTGTAAAAATATTCTTTTCTTTGTAAGGTATCTTTTGATCATCAAACCATTTCTTAACTTTTCTACATGATGAACATGATGGGGATGTATAAATAATAATCATGCCTATATTATATAGATTTTTAAATATTTAATAAAGAAAAAAGAGGTTTTCCCTCTTTTTA
>CAVGUB010000146.1:0-2321 GCA_963632375.1 Phocaeicola dorei
GTAAGCGTAATTTTTTTACAGGTATTAAAAACTCGAACGGTCGAACGTCCAAGTTTATTTAATATTCCAAGGCATCAAAGCATCTATTTCTTCAATTGGCGAATTTGGTTTCAACTTAGTAAGCAACATCTCAGTGAATTCTCCTGGATCAAATCCATTAGCTCTCGCAGTTTGCTGGATTGAAAAATAAATTGCTGAACTATCGGCTCCGTTTTTAGTAAATGAAAACAAGAAATTTTTTCTAGCAATAACAAAAGGTTTAACAGCACGTTCTGAAATATTGTTGGTCATTTCTATATGGCCATCTTTTAAATAATTAGTGAAACCTTCCCATCTTTTAAGCATATAATCTCTTGCTTTACCTAAAGGAGAATTTGGAGCTGCATCAATTTTCTCTAAATATATTTTTATATTATTAATTTTTTCTAAATAGTTTTTACTATTCCGTAGATCTTTTATTTTTTTTGGAGATAGTAAAGCATCGCGATATTCCTTTTCTAAATGCAATAATTCATCAATCATTTCGACTGCTTTTTGTGATTTTGATACAACATTTTGTTTTCCGCCTAAGGCTTTAGTAATATCCATAAAATTTCTTCGAGCATGTACCCAACAGTAGCAATTAATAACATTTGGAACCCTCGCATATCCAGGATAAGCATCGGTCAATAAATAGCCTTTATAGTTCTTTAAAAAATCAATAGCATTTGTGGCTTTTCTATCTAATGCAGCTTCATAAATATATATTGGATTATCATAAAAACTAGTTAAATAGACCCATACGTATCCCGTTTTCTTTTCTTTGATCAATTTTTGAGTCGTTTCATCAGCGCATATCACTTTGGCGCGATTATTCAGTAAATAATACTTTAATCTATCATAATATTGTTCTAGAATTTCGGTAGCCATTAATTGATAATTGCATAGATTCTGTCGAGATAATTTTATGCCTTCATCGTAATAATATTGTGACTGTCGATAATAAGGTACTCCTAACAAGAATTTATCTTTCATTATTTGAGAAGCAAAACTCGGCGTACATATCGAATGAGGAAAGGCATCATTTTTGATTTGCTGATAAATATGTCCATCTTTAGAAACGTATTTTTTAGATATTATTTTAGTAATTTTATATCTTCCTGGAATCCAAGAAAGCTTATATGAGATGTCCTCTCCAATGTAAACATTCGCTTCATTTTTAGCTTCTTCAGGCTCTAAAACAATAGTTTCGTCAACATGACTTTCTAAGTATTCATAATCAAAATTTTTCGATCCTGTCTTTCTCCCTCTTTTAGAAGCTACATTCTCTTTTTCCTTTGTTACCTCAGCTTCATTAAAGGTGTTTTTTCTTACTTCGCTTTTTCTGGCGAACATTTTTGCGCGACTTAAAGCTTTCTTTTCGCTTACTTCTTCTAGCTTTTTAAGAGCTTCGTCTCTTTCTTTACGCGTTTGGTAAAGTTCTGCATCTCTATCTTCTAATATGATGATGAGTTCTTCTTTTGACAAGCTCGAATAATTCATAAGAACATACTAGCACATTAAGTTTACTTTGTAAACTTAAAATTTATCCAAATAGCGACTATCCTTTGGACCTTTAATAAGTTTTAAACCGGAAAGTAACCAAGTTAACTCTGCTTTAGTAATATTCATAGCTTCATCAACGTTCTTAGGCCATCCAAAATTTGAGTCGTCTAGTCTTCTAACATAAACCCAAACACCAGCTTGATCTTTTTCATAAATTTTGAGTAAATTCATTCTTCGATTGCAAAATAAAAATAACTTATGAAGCCCGTCTTCTTTGTTTATTTGTGAGGCCATATATCCAAGCGTGTTTATTCCTTTTCTTAGATCGACAACACCTGGATAAAGATAAATCTTATCAATTTCATTTAGTTCGATCATAGCCAAGCATCTCCAATACTTTATTTAAATTTGTTACATCGAAAACAATTCGGTAATCACCTAGTTCAAGTGTAACGGTTGTAGGGTTGATATATCTAGGAGCCGGTTTAGCTTTAGCTTCCTTACTTGCTAGAGTAATATCAACAAAATCATTTTGCTTAAAAGGCTTATTTTTTTGCTCAACTTCAAATTCATGAGCAATTAATGGCGTATATTTGCATTTCCAACCCCATAATGATGATTTTGCTATCCCTAGTTCCTTCGCGATTTTGCCAAGCGATTCGCCCGACATCATGCGTCGAACAATTTGAATCTTATATGATTCTAAATATTGATTTTCATTCATAAAAAATCCTCCATGATTAGGAGGATATAGAAAAAGGTTCAAAAGTTCGAACCTGGAAATCATTTACGCTTAC
>CAVGUB010000147.1:0-2315 GCA_963632375.1 Phocaeicola dorei
TTTAACAAGTATTGTAATACCAGATAGTGTAACATCTATAGGTTCATCTGCATTCGAGAATTGTAGTAATTTAACAAGTATTGTAATACCAGATAGTGTAACAAGTATAGGAGATTATGCATTCGGCGAATGTGACAATTTAAAATACAATGAATATGATAATGGATATTATTTGGGGAACGATGCTAATCCATATGTAGTATTAGTAAAAGGAAAATCTAGTGATATAACATCTTGTAAAATAAATGAAAATTGTAAGGTTATAATGGGGTCTGCATTTTCTAATTATAGCGCCTTAAGTAATGTTACTATATCAAATAGTGTAACATCTATAGGTAGATCTGCATTCTCTGGCTGCAGCAGTTTAACAAGTGTTGTAATACCAGATAGTGTAACAAGTATAGGTGATGGTGTATTCTTTGACTGTAGCAGTTTAACAAGTATTGTAATACCAGATAGTGTAACTTCCATAGGTAATTGTGCATTCGTGTACTGTAGTAGTTTAACAAGTATAGTTATACCAGATAGTGTAACAAGTATAGGTGACGATGCATTCTCTGGCTGCAGCAGTTTAACAAGCATTGTAATACCAGATAGTGTAACAAGTATAGGTGACAATGCATTCTCTGGCTGCAGCAGTTTAACAAGCATTGTAATACCAGATAGTGTAACATCTATAGATCCATTTGTATTCAGTGGTTGTAGCAGTTTAACAAGTATTTACTATAAATTAACACCAACTGAATGGAATAATACTATACTTTTCAATATTTCTTTATTTACAAAAGCGACTAGTTATTATTATAGTGAATCGCAACCTACTGATGCTAAATACCACTATTGGCATTATGATGATAACGGCCTAATTGAAATTTGGTAATAAGAGTTGGCAAATATGATTAGTGAGTTTTTATTTGTTAATATAGAATCTAATGATTTTGAAGAAAAGAATTATTTTGAAACATGTAAAATTATAGTAATAATGATTCAATAGAAATTGCTGATAGTTGGAAAATTCTTGAAACATCTCTATATTACGATTCAATACTTGAATTGATTAGTGGTAAAATAATATCTTTATATAAAAGAAATAAAAATAATTATACTAATGAAATTAATGGATTAAAATCAATCCAAGATGACATAGTTAATTTTAAAAATGTTTTAATACTGATAATACTATATCAATTATTTGATGATTGTAAAATGATTACCCCAAATTCAAAACTAATAACAGAAAAACCATTAGAGAATTTATGGAGATATATTCAAAAAATTGATTTTGATGAAAATGAAACGATAACTGTTTCATATGAAGAGGCACAAGTTATAAAAGATTATTTTCAAACAAATAAAGAAACATTTGAAAATTGTATTGACAAATTACAATCACTATGGATTGAAATACTTAAACATTACAATCAAATAAAGGCAGATTAGTATGGATGCTGATTTTAATAAAATAATTAAAATTTATAAAATTTTGCTCAACAAAGTTAATAATAAAGATTGTAATAGGTGTGTATTAATAGCTAAAAGAGAAAATAAATTTTATATTACTGTATCTGGTATAGAAGATTTTAGTGATGCTCAAAAAGCAATTAATAACTTGACAATAGATGTAGAGAAATCGTTACATTCAATGTATGATAAAGAACATACTCTTGAATATGCATGTATTAGTGATGAGGTATTATATGAAAATCTGACTGTTGATTTAGAAAATGGTATTCACTCAGCAATGATACCTTATGGAAATGTAAAAAATGCTAAGTATAATCATAGAAAATTTTCTTGTTGTGAGAGAAAATTGTTGGCTAAATTTGATAATAATATATCAAATCTAATGTTAATGAATTATATTATTTGCAAATATACACCTTGTTATATGTGTTATCCATTTGTAAAAACATTACCTAACTTTTATGCATACGATACTCAAAACATCTATAAAATTATAATGCCAAACAATTTTATTATTGCAAAACTTTCAAATGAATACAGGTTATTATTAGAACTAACTGATGATAATTGTAATATTTCAATTGATACAGTTGATAATTATTTGTTTGTAAAGAAAAAAATAAATTAAACAACTCTATTAATAAAATTGGGTTCTTTAAATTTAACGACGTAGGTAGTGGTTTGTAAGATTTAAAGTTTACGACGTGTCATCCAAAAGTTTGAATATGGAAGAACAAATTTAAAGTTTACGACGTGTTTAAAAAAGGTGGTGCTCAGCACCGCCTTTTCCTGCCTTTAACAATTATAATTTTCTAATTTATTAATTACTTATTTTCTTTCTTTTTATACTT
>CAVGUB010000148.1:0-2201 GCA_963632375.1 Phocaeicola dorei
TGATCTTCAGTCATTGTGAATGTTTTATAAACACCTTCACGGATTGCGATTGAAGGAACAACTACAATGAACTTGGAAAAGCCATATCTTTTGTTAAGTTCGAACATGGTTTTGATGTAAACATAGGTCTTTCCAGTACCTGTTTCCATCTCTACATCCAGTTCTACTTTTCCTAGTTTATTACATAAAGAATTGGATTCTTTAATATTGGATAATTGCTGTATTTCTTTGATATTCCTAAGAATATCGTTATCTGATATTTCAATTTCCGAATTCGAAAAACCTATGTCGATATCATCGTCATCAAATCTTAATATAGGTTCATCGGCGTTTACGTTAAACAAGGTCATCTGCTCTTGTCTTTTTGGAGCAACGCCTCTATCTAATGTATATTCATTTCTTTCGTGATATCGTTGGCCTTTAAAGACGTCAGCAATAGCGTTCACCGCATCCGTTTGGTATTGTTGTGTTTTAAATTTAAATTTCATAAAACAATACCTCCTTATAAGACCTTGATCTTTGTTCCAGGTGAATATGTTTTGAATATTTGTTCGTTATTGATGCCAACGCTGTCAGTAGCAAATGATGAATCCTTAAATACAGCATATAAAGGCTGTAATTTAGCGATTTCGGTTAATAATTTATCATCAAGGTTATCATCAAAACATGCGACAATTTCATTGTCATTTACTTGATAATATTTCTTACCATTGATTTCTTTTTCTGAAATCTTAGCTGATAGCTCAATACCTAGTTCAAGCATTACTTGGAATAATAAATCAAGTGGTGTTCTATCTGATTTAATATTATCTATAGTAGTATCTAGTAATGATTGAGACATAGCACGTGGATTATAATAAACGTCGTTCATGTTTGAAGAATCAAGTTTAAGGACTCTAAAACCAATATCTAGAGACTCAGGATCCATTACATTATCCGCAAGTAGACCTGCATTATTCTTCTTTTCAATAAGATCATCTTTGATTTTTTTACCAGCACGACGAATACGTTCTTCACCAATGTCACAAATAGTAGGATAATTTTTATTGCTTGTTTGTTCTGGTAACTGAACTAAAATAAACTTTATTTTTAACTTATTTTCAACATTATGTTTAAAAACGGAATGGGCAGTGGTTGCACTTCCGCTAAAAAAGTCTAGAACAATATCATCATTATCACAACACAAATCAATTAATTTATTTATCAATTCAACAGGTTTAGCATACATGTTTGATGGTGTAGATTCGCCAAGACAATTAGATAAATCAGAAAATCCTGTAGAATTTGTAAAGCAAGAATTGTTCATAAAATCTGCAGAATGTAATATTAGTTTATCATCTTTATCTATCATTTCATTAGTTGTTTCATCAAATTTTTTATTTATGTATAATTGAACTCTTAATGAATTAGGAGTTTCTACTAAAATACCCAATTCAGCAGCTTTTTCCATTCGTTTTTTATTCCATAACCATCTATTACGATTTCCATTACTATCAACAGGTTTATATACTTTTCCATTATATTCAAAGTCATAATCGCCGCCTTTTGAATAACCTTGACTTTTAGCCGCAAGTATAGCTTTAGTATCTCCTTTTAAATATGTTCCTATATTATCATGTAATAAATCCGACTGGTTGTATTGTCTCTCTATAATATTATAAAAATCAGCTCCATATGAATAAATTAAAATGTAATCATGAGCAATATCTAAATAATGTTCTTGCCCTGCCCTTTGCAATTTTGTAACTCTTGGTAAAGCAGTAACAAAATGATTTGTTCCAAAAATCTCATCACATATCTTTTTCAAATTATCATATTCGTTATCATCAATACTAATAAATATAGTTCCATCATCAGTTAACAAATCTCTCGCAACCTTAAGTCTAGGATACATCATATTAAGCCAATCTGTATGAAATCTACCATTAGATTCACTATTAGCCACAAGCCTATTACCTTGTTCATCATATTGACCAGATTTAGATAAATATTCTTCGCTTGTTTGTGCAAAATCATCTTCATATACAAAATCATTACCAGTATTGTAAGGTGGATCAATATAAATCATCTTAACTTTGCCAAGATATGTTTCTCTTAATAATTTTAATACATCAAGGTTATCACCTTCGATGTAAAGGTTTTGTGTATTATCAAAATCAACTGACTTCTCTTTTACCGGTCTTAATGTTCCATTGATTCTG
>CAVGUB010000149.1:0-2161 GCA_963632375.1 Phocaeicola dorei
CTGGAATTCATTCAAGAGTTATAGAGAAAAGAAAGCTCGTGAAAGATTACATTTAAACGCAAATAGCGAAGATGATGGTACAAACTAATTAAAAATGGAGAAAAGATATGGAAATTAGAATTAAAAATTTAACAAAAATCTTCCCTGGAGATCCAAAAAAACATAGAAAAGATACAGTTGCTGTTAATAATTTAGATATTACAATTCCTGATGGTAAATTAATTGGTCTTTTAGGTCCTTCAGGATGTGGTAAATCTACTACTCTTTACATGTTATCAGGACTTGAAAATCCAACAAGTGGAGAAATTTGGTTTGGTGATGAAGAAGTCACTAATTTAGCTGCTGAAAAAAGAGGTATTGGTCTTGTTTTCCAAAACTACGCATTATATCCTCACATGACAGTTTATAAAAACATTGAATTTCCATTAACAAATTTAAAAGTTGAAGTCCCATTAACTAACTTCTTCGATTATAAATTTAAATTAGAATATGATTTAAAAGATGATGATATTGCAAGTGGTATTGTTAAATCACTTGGAACACTCGCTAAAAAGTTAGGTTTAAAGAAAGTTGAAATTAAAGAAAACTTAAGTGGAAATCACTTAGTTTTAGACTGCTTACTTAAAGATGTTAGTGAAGCTAACGCTAATTTATATTTAGAAAACGTTAATAAAGTTGTAGATTTTAAAGTTTCTGAAAAAGAAGTCAAACAAACTCAAGAAGCTTTATTTGATGTTTCATTTAGAACAAAATTCAATCTTGATGAAGATAAACAAATTTTTAAAGGTAATTTATCATACGAATTTAGAAATAGACTTTCAGAACAAGATGTTGAAGATTACACAAAAGATATTGGTGGATTCTTTAAAAATGCTCAAATTAAAGTTACATCATTTGTTATTAGTGAAGTAAATGGAGTACATGTTTTATATGCTCAATTTGATTTTGCTCCACTTGCAAATGTCAATTCTTTCAAAGCTCAACTTGAAGAAAAATTCGCTGTTACAAATGAAAAATTAAATATTTCAGAATTTAAAGTTGATAGTGTTGAAGCTCAAATTAAAGAAGAATTAAAGAAAATTGGTATTAAACATAAAGATTTCAAAGTTTTCAACAGTGAAGATGGTATTAAATTATTCTTCAAAGTTCAAAAACTTACTGACGCTAAAATTAGTGAAGTTGAAAGCTTATTAAAAGGTTTATTAAAAGTTGATAGTGTTGAAGTTAAAAAACAAGCTGCTTTAACTTATAGATTATTAACTAAAGAAGAAAGAAGAAAAATTGTTTTAGAAACTGCAAAACTTGTTCAAGTTGATGAATATTTAGATAGAAAACCATCTCAAATGAGTGGTGGTCAACAACAACGTGTTGCTATTGCAAGAGCATTAGTCAAACGTCCAAAAGTTTTATTATTAGATGAACCTTTAAGTAACTTAGATGCTCGTTTAAGATTAAAAACTAGAGAAGAAATTAGAAGAATTCAAAGAGATACAGGTATTACTACTGTTTTCGTTACACACGATCAAGAAGAAGCTATGTCAATTAGTGACCAAATTGTTGTTATGAAACTTGGTGAATTCCAACAAATGGATTCTCCACAAGAAGTTTATAACAATCCAACAAACTTATTCGTTGCTCAATTCTTAGGAACTCCACCAATTAACGTATTCAATGGTGAAATTAAAGATGGTGGAATTTATATTGGTAATGATTTAGTTTATAAAGCAAGTAATGAACTCCAAAATCAAAAAGTATTTGTTGCTGTAAGACCTGAAGGATTCAATGTTTTAGAAGAAGATTCAGAATGTGCATTACACGCAAAATGCGATATGATTCAAGTTTTAGGAAGAGATTTATCACTTATTTGTTTAAATGATAATTGTACTAAAGAAAATTTCAAAGTCATCATTCAAGATGAAAGAAAAGATCACATTGGTGATGTTAAACTTGGCTTAAAACCTGGTAAGTTCTTTGTATTTGGAGAAGATGAAAAACGTATTGAGGTAAAATAATGGAAAACGCAAGTGTCACTCAAAATACCTACGTTGATAATCGCTTGGGCGAATTAAACGAAGGATATAATGATGATAAGAAAGTTTTAGTCCGTTTTCTATCATCATCAAGATCTAAAAAAGAATATAAAGTAACTGGCGTTAAAGAT
>CAVGUB010000150.1:0-2086 GCA_963632375.1 Phocaeicola dorei
TTCCATCAACATCAGCATCAGTCATGATAACAATTTTATGATATCTAATTTTAGAAACATCAAAATTTTCACCATATCCGCCACCAATTGCTTTAATCATGTTACCGATTTCAGCATTTGCCATGATTTGATCGTCACTTGCTTTTAAAACATTTAAAATTTTACCTCTTAAAGGAAGAATTGCTTGAATTCGAGGGTCTCTACCTTGTTTTGCACTACCACCAGCTGAATTACCCTCAACAATGAATAATTCACATTCTTCAGGATTTGCACTTGAACAATCAGCAAGTTTTCCAGGTAAAGTTGCAATTTCAATACCATTTTTCTTCTTTTCTTCTTCAAAAATCTTTGCAGCTTTAATACGTGCATGATAAATTTGAACGATTTTAGTTAAAATTTGAGAAGCAATTTCTTTATTTTCATTTAAATATCTTTCTAAAATTGCACCAACTATAGAAGAAGTAATTTCTTTAACTTCAGGATTTCCTAATTTATCTTTAACTTGTCCTTCATATTCTGGATTTTCGTGTTTAACTGAAATAACTGCAACAAGACCTGATTTACAATCTTGTGCTTTAATTCTTTCGTTATCCTTATCAGTTAAAAATTTATTAGCACGTGCGTAGGAGTTAAAAACTCTAACTAATGCATTAATAAATCCATCATAATGTGTACCTCCTCCTGGAGTTTTAACATTATTACAATAAGAATAAATATCATCTGTATTAAATCCATCATTGTATTGCATTGCAAATTCTACAACGATATCAGTTTCAGTATCATCAATTTTCTTAAATCTTTGAGCACCATTAAAATATAAAATATCTTGTGTTAAAGTAGTTTTTCCTCTATTAATGTATCTAACATAATCTTTGATACCTTCTTTAAAACAGAAAACTGTACTTTGAGGTTCATCTAATCTATTATCAACTAAATTAATTGTAACTCCTTTAATTAAAAAAGCAGTTTGTCTTAATCTAGATTCAATCATATCAAAATTAAATCTTTCAACAGATGGGAAAATTTCAGGATCAGGTTTAAAAGTAACAGTAGTACCTCTATTTTCACTATCTCCAATTCTATGTAAGTGTTCAATACATTTACCTTTTTCGCAATGCATAAAGTATTTACCACCATCACGTTCTACAGTAACATCCATTGATGATGATAATGCGTTAACTGCTTTAGCGCCAACTCCATGTAATCCACCTGAAACTTTATAAACACTCTTACCACCGAATTTACCACCTGCATTTAAGACAGTAAAAACAGTTTCAACACCAGTGAGTTCACTTCCTGGCATTTTATCAACAGGAACACCTCTACCATTATCTTTAACAGTTAAGGATCCATCTTTATTTAAAGTTACATCGATTTCAGTACAAAATCCAGCAATTGCTTCATCAACTGCGTTATCAACAAGTTCCCAAACTAAATGATGGAAACCTTTATTTCCAGTATCACCAATATACATTCCAGGTCTTAAACGAATATGTTCTAAACCTTTCATGACTTTTAAGTTACTAGAAGTATAATCTTCATCACCTTTTCCAACATTTTTGTCATCAGCATTGATAAAAGATCCATCAAATCTTTTTCTGATTTCTTCATCTTGTTTAGAAAGAGTTTCTTCATCTGTAGTTTGAACTTCTAATTCTTTTTCTTCCATTTGTTTTCTCCTTAACTATCTTGATTAATTAATTTTTCTATATCGATATTTTTAAATTTATCATCATTAATCATATAAGTATTTGTAATAAATACTTGATCAAATTCATTTAATAAATTTAAAAAATTGTTTTTATTTGATTCATCTAACTCACTTAAAACATCATCAAGAATAATAATTGATTTTTGATTATTCATATAAAATGGTGCAAGTTTAAGTGATAAAATTACCATTCTATTTTCACCTTGACTTCCAAATTTTGAAACGTTTTTACCTTCTAATGAAACATAAAAATCTTCAAGATGAATTCCTTTTGTAGTAGTTTTTTTAAGTTTATCTTCGTTTAAACATTCTTTTATTTTTTTAATATAATTTTCTTTATAATCGAGAGAATTATCTATGAATGCTAAATAATGT